>NZ_QBUE01000005.1:0-417901 GCF_003058045.1 Novosphingobium sp. GV079
ATATCAGTCCATGCCATTGGTCACACCATCTTCTCGCAAGGACGGCGTGAATCACAACATACTGGTATCGCTCAACAACTTTCGGATCGGGCTCTAAGGCTTGAAAAGTCGGAAATCGGTATATCGCGGTCGGTGATAGTGCCGCACGCCGGCAGCAGTCCTGGCGGTCATGCGGCGTCGAGAGTCCCTGTAGTTCTCCGGGAGTGCGTCCGGTGGGTAGCGATACCATGGGATACGAAACGCGCAAGCGTACCAGCCTTCGAAGATGGTTTGATCCGCGACCATCTCGATGGCGCCAATGGCCGCGCGCTGGGTGGCGTTCCTGCCCGGCGCCTACACCGCGCGCGCCGATGTCTCGACGGTCGCGGCACACACCGCTGCCGTGGCGTCGCGTGTCGCCAGCGTCGTGGTCCAACCCGAGCCGGACGAGCACCCGCGTCTCGTCGCTTGATCCAAGACGGCCCAACCGCCGGAGCAACCGGCGGCCGGATCCTGACGCGGCGGATCCCGAAAATTTCGCCGCGCGGCATCGGAGCGGCCAAGCATACGACGCGAGCCGCTTTATTGCTGGGCCGTCCTTGCAAATGGCTTGCCCCAACCGATCTCTGTCGGCTTTCTCTTCACAACGGCCGTACCTCAATGTCGTCTACCAATCCTCCCCCTTCGTTCAGCGGCAAGTCGCCTGGCAGCGGCAGGCAGAAGGAGCGCGTGGTCGATGTGACGATCGTCGCCGATGGGCAGGAGAAGCGCCTGTTCACGGTTCGCGAGACAACCAAGGACGACCTGATCGTGGCGTTGAAGCGTGGTGCGCTAGCCGACGGCACCCCCAGGAGCGGACGCGCCGACGATGGCGTGCCATCGCTCATCAAGCAAAGCCGCTACACGATCCACCCGTCGAACGCGTCGCCGGCCGACAACCTCATCAACTATCATTACGACGGAAAGCATCGAGAGACGTTCAACGGGCGCTTCTGGACCGATGCGATCAAGCTGCACGATGGATTTGCGCCGGTCACGCAGGTATGGGTGCCGGACGTGCGCTCGCCCACCTTCGACCCACCGGCGCGAAAGGCCTCGGAAAGCGTCTCGCTCGGCACCTACGAGCCCGAACATTTCAGGGTCCGCTACATGGTTTTAATTTCCGCTCCCGGGCGGGCGTTCACCATGCCGAAAGGCGAGAATATCAACGAGACGTCGATCGTCTTCCGTCGCTTCAGGCTGACGATCTTGTGGAACTACGTCCCCTTTCCCTCCGATGCGCAGGGCCAGCATCTCGGCTGGGAGAGCGTCCGCGACGCTGACACGATGGGGGTCGAATACTGGACCGAGGACTTCCAGGTCCTCGCCTATGACTATTTTGCGCAAGAGGGAGTACGGCGCCTGCTCCAGCCGATCTACGCCGGTCATGCCTGGCTCAATCGCTCGTCGCGACATGGACGACTGAAACCCTATGTCGGCGCATTGAAGCTCCATCACATGGGGAAAGGTCCATTGTTCGACAACGGCTGACCACAGCCCGCCTGGCGCGGATGGACCGAAAAATCCGGCCGCGCGATCGCCCCGTTCCGGGTGCGGCCGCGCGGCTCAGTCAACGGAGGTGAACCCGCTCATTAGCCTCCGGGCTATTGAATACCCCCCCGTCGCGGAGCCGGCGAGCCTCCTCGAAATCTTCTTCGGTCCAACCGGATTTGTCATGGGCCGCCATGAGGATCGAGGTATCGCTGCCGCGTCCGTTCGGCAGCGCGACCCCCACAACGAGCGTCTGTTCGAACTGCCCTTGAACCGACAGGATATAGTCCATCAGCAGCGCTTGTATTGTCGCATCGGCGCGCTGCTCGCTCACGCCTTCGGGCGCATCTGGATGAATCAGCCAGACATAACGCAACTCCTTCCGGGTCGGTGACGGCACTGTCGACACCCAATAGGTCGATTGGTCCTTCTCCTGCAAAAGATCGTGGAGCTCATGAGCGATGATGCGTCGTGCAAAGCGACTTTCGGCGGCGAACAGCCGCATCACGAACTCATGCTTCGCGAAGGTCGGCACCTCGTACAGCGCGTGCCCCGCCGCATATTCCCCGTGATGAACGTTGATGATCCGGTCGATTACCCGACCCGGCTCGTCCAGGCCGCGCCGGCGTCCGGGCGTCTCGCTCGTCGCATACATTTCCCATAAGCCATCGACGATCGTCTCGAGTGGCGGCACCGAAGGCAGGCCCGGCGGCTCGTCGTCCCAGCCGATCAGCGCAGCCGCGAGCAGGTTCTTTTCGACGAACTCGTACCCCTCGGCCTCCTGCAATCGCCGCGCTCGCCCCTTGAGATAGGCAAGGAAGTCGGGCGCCGTGTCGAGCTGTTCCAGCAGCAGGTCGATGGTCGGCCCGTCGAAGACATGGACGACCTGGCCGGCGATCTCGAGCGGCCCGATCACGAACGGCTCATCCGCAGCGTCCAAACGGTAGATCAGCTCGGGCCATTCCGCCGGCACCGCTTGTGGATCGGTGTCGGGCCGCGTGATCGCCACAAGATGGAAGCGCTTGTTGGCGATCGGGGCGAGATCGTGGAGGATCGGCGTTCGTGCGCGCGCATCGGCGAAGACGGTATCCGCGGCGCGCTCAATACGCTGGATCGCCGTCTTAAGCTGGCGCATCCCCCCGGACACCGTGGCTCTGTACCAGCGCGGCCACGCGATCTCGATCGGCTTGTCGAGCGCGAAGCGCGACGCCTTGTCCGAGATCACGATGATATCGTCGCCGAACGGCACGATCAGGTCGGTCAGCTCTTTGCCGGGCGCATAGAATGTGTTCGGAATGGCCCAGAGGCTCAGGAATGTGCGGTCTGCCAGTTCCTTGAGATAGCTCTCGGACGCACTCTTCGACATGACCTCTTCCTCGCCGGCCACGCACTGCCGCGCGCCCATGTTGGTGAGATAGTATGGCCATGGTCGTGATTGAAAGCCCCATCATCCGAATGTCCGCTGCTGGCTAGACTCGCCGTTCGACAGGCCACGAGGGAACAAAGTCCCACGCCCCGTCATTTATGTGCCGCGTGGCAACGGTGAACGAACGACAGGTTCCGACACCCCAGTCCGGGGCACTGAACGGCGCCTTTCGCGGCGGCAATTCCCTGACTGGCGCTCACCCGCTGTTGGCGGCTCACACCCGGACAACACGATTCGATCGGCAGCCAATAAGGCTACGACGTCATACTACCCAATCTTAAGCCGCGAACTTTAACCTTTTTCGACAGGCTGCCTTCGGGCTATCTTTCTGCCATGGCATTCGGCGTGTTCATCCATCGGTCTGATTCGATCTACGACGACACCCCGGCCGAGCGATACCAGTTTCCGAAACAGTATCTGGAGCGCGCCCGAGCCTGCGTCGGCGACTGGATTATTTACTACGAGCCGAGAAAGGTTACAGGCACGCGAGGCTACTACGCAGTGGCCAAAGTCGAGCGTATCATCGCCGACCCGACAACGTCCGGCATGTACCTCGCTCTGATCGCGCCCGGCAGCTATCTAGATTTCGCAAGCCCTGTTCCATTTTCTGATGAAGATGGGCCGATCGAACGCGGCCTACTCAACGAGGTTGGAGCCATTTCCGGGCGAGCTCAAGCCGCCGTTCGAGGCCTGTCTTCCAGCGACTTTAATCGTATCGTGGCCGCCGGACTGGCCGATGAGAAGCCGCTGCTGCCACGGACAGATTTCCTAATCGACGAACAGATTGTTCGTGAAGAGTCAGCCCCCTTTGTGTTCGATGAGGCTAGGGAACGCGTTTCCGCTATCGTTTCCCGCATAGTGCGCGATCGCGTGTTTCGCCGAATTGTGTTGCGAGCCTATGATGAACGCTGTGCCGTCACCGGCCTAAAGCTCATCAACGGTGGCGGGCGGGCCGAAGTTGAGGCCGCTCACATCCGCCCCGTGGAAGCTAGTGGGCCTGACATTGTGAGCAACGGCTTGGCCCTTTCCGGCACCGCACATTGGATGTTCGACCGAGGTCTGATTGGACTGGACGACGACATGCGCATCATGATTTCGCGGCAGGCCAATGATCCTGACAGCATCCGATCGGTCATCAATGCCACTGGCCGAATCTTGCTGCCACAGCGCGAAGCTGATCGCCCGCATCCGCAATTTGTCAGGTGGCACCGGGAGCACCGCTTCAAGCTCTGAAGCTGCTGCTGCGTTTTCTAGGCGGTTGTCGTACCGAATTTGTTCCCCTCCTCCGGTGCCAATCAGCGACGGAATGAGGCGCGAAGATATGGTCTGCGACTCGGCCGAATCGGGTATTGGATTCCGCTCGTGAGAACCGAACCGGGTCACATTTTCCTTGACAGGGGCACGCTTGATGGACCGATTTCCGAATCACACAACATACTGAAATCATATCAAATTGTTAGTTTATCAATTCGATTCCCGCTACCCCGTGGCTCTGCGCCATCTGTGCAGCAGGCCGATGCCTCAGGCCGCCAAGGCTTGCGGGTCGATCACCAGGCGGTTGCGGCCGTCGCGCTTGGCGGCGTAGAGTGCGGCATCGGCGGCCTTGAGCAGGGCCACGCCTTCGCGGTCCATGCCGGGCGCCCAGGTGGCGAGGCCGAACGACATGGTGACCGAACCCAGGGCGCGTTCGCCTTGGCGCACCGTCAGCAGGCTGATCGCCTGGCGCACTTCTTCCACCCGGGCGGACAGCACGTTGGCGTCCGTCGCCGGCGCGATCACCACGAACTCCTCGCCGCCAAAGCGGCAGACCACATCGCCATCGCGGAAGCGGCGGCGCAGTTCGGCGGCCACGGTCTGCAGTACCTGGTCACCGGCATCGTGGCCAAATTCGTCGTTGAAGCGCTTGAAGTGGTCGATATCGCACATCACCACGGTGAGCGGCGCGCCCGAGCGGGAGGCGCGGGCCATTTCCAGGGCCAGCGTTTCTTCCAGATAGCGGCGGTTGAACAGACCGGTCAGCGGATCGCGGATGGTCTGTTCGCGCAGCCCGCGTTGCAGGCGGTGGTTGACCAGGGCCGAGGCGATGTTCTCGCTCAACACTGCCAGGCGAAAGCGGCTTTCGGTGCCGATCGTGCCTTTGAGATAGAGCACCCCGATCACCTCACCGCCAGCCAGCAGCGGTTCGCAATGGTAGTGATCGGCCCCGGCGCCGACATGCGGGCACACGATGTCAGAGCCGGGCTCGTCCACATAGTGGCTTTGCCCGCGCCGCAGTGCCCAGCATTCCTCGGGCGCGAAGCCGGCCTGCTGCGCTTCCAGGCCGCCCCAGGTGGCGGTGGGCACGAGCAGGTTGCGCGAATTGTTGTGCACGAACAGCGCGCCGGGAATCTGCGGCAGCACGCGCGGCACGAACACGCGGATGATCGCGGCGAGTTCATCGTCGGTGCGCGCGGCCTGCATGCGATGCGCCATGCCGCCCAGGATCTCGATCACCTCGCCCCGTTCGCGCAGGGTATCGGCGTTGTGGCTGAGCGCGGCATTGGCGGCCTGAAGGTTTTCGGCCGCCTCGGCCTGGTTGGCCACGGCGCGTTGCAGTTCATCGGCCATGGCGTTGTAGCCACTGGCCAGCCGCTCGAACTCACGCGAGCCCATTTCGCCCGAAATGCGCGCGTGCCGCTGCCCGGCGCCAAGATCGCCCATCACCGCCAGCATCGCCCCCACCGGGCGGCGGATGCGCAGGATCAGCGAGCGCGCCACCAGCGCCAGCATCAGCAGCGTCAACGGCGTGCCGAGAATGACCAGCCAGCGCGTGACGCGCAGCAATTGCTCCACCGCTGCCATGCGATCGGCCGCCAGCGCCCGCTCGTCGAGCAGCAGGTCGTTCACCTTGGCATCGACCAGTTGCATCAGTTCCAGCCCGCGCCCGGCCGCTGTCGCCTCGCGCGCCTGGTCGAACGCGCCGCGGCGCGCCAGGTTGGCGGTCGCCTCCAGCGTATCGGCGCGGCCATTGACCAGCACCTGCAACTGGCGCGCCCGCTCGTTCTGTTCGCCGTTGTCGGTCGTCAGGGTGACCAGTTCCGCACTGTCGCGCCGTGCCGCCGCCAGGGCCGGGCCAACCGCGCGGGCGAAATCTGGGTTGTGCGTCAAGGTAAAGCCGCGCTGGCCGGATTCGGCCACGCGCAGGCTGCCCAGCGCATGGTTGGCCGTGCGCAGCACGCGCGACGAGTGATCGAGCCAGCCCAGGTTGTTGTGCATCTGCACCGTCACCGCCAGCAGCGCGCCAGCCAGAATCACGATCAGCCCGGCCAGCGCCGCACACAGCAAAAGGATACGATGAGACAGCGATCCGACCAAGGCGACCCAACCTGTTTTGACCCGAAGGCGTGGTGTAACAGACGCGCCGCTAAAGAGAAATCGACCTCGGCAATGTTACTTTTGACACACGCTGCAAAAAAACGTCGATCGCCCGCCCTGCACCACGCGCGCCACTGGCCGGCCGCAGGCGCATGGATCGCCCTCGCGGCCATAGACCAGGAAATCCTTGGCGAAGTAGCCCAGTTCGCCATCGGGCCGGGCATAATCGCGCAGGGTCGAGCCGCCCGCCGCAATCGATTCTTCCAGCACCGCGCGGATTTCCGGCACCAGCCGCTTGAGCGCGGGTAGCGTGACCGTCCCGGCCTCGCGCTCGGGATGGATGCGCGCACGATGCAGCGCCTCGCACACATAGATGTTGCCGAGCCCGGCGACGATCCGCTGGTCAAGCAGCATGAGCTTGATCGCGGCGATGCGGCCGGCAAAGGCGCGGGCCAGGTGCTGCGGCGTGAGCCCCGGCCCTAGCGGCTCGGGGCCCAGCGCGGCAAACGGCGCCCAGGCATCGAGCGCGTCGTCGTCAACCAGGTCAACCGAGCCGAAACGCCGCGCATCGTTGAGCGCGAGGACATGCCCGTTGCCGGTTTCGAGCACCAGGTGATCGTGCTTGCCGATCTCGTCTGGGTCGATTCGCCAGCGCCCCGACATGCCGAGGTGAAACACCACAGTGCGTGCGCGGTCGGTGTGGATCAGGCCATATTTGGCGCGGCGCGACAGCCCGCTGACCCGCGCACCGGTCAACGCCTGCGCCAGGTCTGGCGGAAACGGACGGCGCAGATCGGCGCGGCGCACGGATACGCGGGAAATCGTCTCGCCGGCAAGAATGCTCGCCAGCCCGCGAACGGTGGTTTCAACCTCTGGTAGTTCGGGCATCGTGCGCTCCTGCTATCATGCTTTGCGCCTGCGGCAATTCCCCTTTAAAGGCCCTGAACCATGACCAGCCCGGATAGCGTGTCCTTCGGTTACGAGGACGTCACCCCTGAGGAAAAGACCGCCCGCGTCGGTGCGGTGTTTTCCAGCGTCGCCAAAAAGTACGACGTGATGAACGATGCCATGTCCGTCGGCATGCACCGCGTGTGGAAGGACCGCTTCGTGGCCCGCGTGAAACCGCGCGAAGGCGAGCAGATCCTCGACATGGCCGGCGGCACCGGCGACATCGCCTTTCGCATGGCGCGCGAGGGCGCCTCGATCACGGTTTCCGACATCAACCAGGACATGCTCGACGTAGGCATCGAGCGAGCGATGGAGCGCGGCATCGACGGCCTGGTATGGTCGCGCCAGAATGCCGAGGAACTCTCGTTCGGCGATCGCTTCTTCGATGCCTATACGATCGCGTTCGGTATCCGTAACGTGACCCGCATCGACCAGGCCCTGGCCGAGGCGCACCGCGTGCTCAAGTTCGGCGGGCGGTTCTTCTGCCTGGAATTTTCCACCACGCAGTGGCCCGGCTTTGCCGAAGTCTATGATGCCTATTCGCACAAGCTGGTGCCCAAGATCGGCCAGGCCATTGCCGGCGATGCGGAATCCTATCGCTACCTGATCGAATCG
Source organism: Novosphingobium sp. GV079 (assembly GCF_003058045.1). Taxonomy (NCBI): domain Bacteria; kingdom Pseudomonadati; phylum Pseudomonadota; class Alphaproteobacteria; order Sphingomonadales; family Sphingomonadaceae; genus Novosphingobium; species Novosphingobium sp. GV079. Next base: position 7,853 of record NZ_QBUE01000005.1, read on the forward strand.
ATCCGCCGCTTTCCCAAGATGGGTGAATTCGAAGGCATGATCAAAGCCGCCGGGTTCCGCCACACCAAGGTGGAGCCGATCCTGGGCGGCCTGGTGGCAATCCACTCTGGCTGGAAAGTCTAAGCGAGCGCCTTTGCCGTGACCCGTCCTGCCACCCACATCCGCCGCCTGCTGGGCTGGGGCCGCATCCTGGCGCGCCACGGCGCGTTGCGCCTGCTGGAAGAAAGCCCCAACACCCCGGCGCCGGTGCGCCGGCTGTGCCGCATCGCCCGGTTCGGCACGCGCCAGCCGGTGGTGCCCGATTATGCCGGTGCCTTTCGCGCGATCGGCCCGGCGGCGATCAAGCTGGGGCAAACGCTGGCCACCCGGCCCGACCTGGTGGGCGAGGAAGCGGCGCGCAATCTGCTCGCCCTGCAGGACAAGCTGCCCCCGGTCGATTTCGCACTGATCCGGCGCGAGATCGAAACGAGTTTCGAACGCCCGCTGGAAAGCCTGTTTTCGCGCTTTGACGAAGAACCGGTCGGCGCCGCCTCGATCGCGCAGGTCCACCAGGCCTGGACGGTCGACGGGCGCAAGGTGGCAGTCAAGGTGCTGCGCCCCGGCGTGCGCGAAAAGCTGGCCCGTGATATCGAGACCTATGAATGGGCCGCCGCGCACCTGGAGGCGCTGGGTGGCGAGGCCGGGCGCCTGCGCCCGCGCCTGATCATCGCCAATTTCAAGCGCTGGACCGCGCGCGAGGTGGACTTGCGCCGCGAGGCGGCCAGCGCGTCGGAACTGGCCGATGCCATGCATGCCTTTCCCGGCTATCGCGTGCCCGGCATCGATTGGGACCGCACCAATGGCCGCGTGATGACGCTGGACTGGATCGATGGCGTCAAGATCAGCAATCTCGAAGCCATCGATGCCGCCGGCCACGATCGCAAGGAAATGGCCAGCCGGCTGGTGCTGGCCTTCCTGACCCAGGCGATCAGCGGCGGCTATTTCCATGCCGACATGCACCAGGGCAACCTGTTCGTGGAGGCCGATGGCACGATCACCGCGATCGATTTCGGCATCATGGGCCGGATCGACCGTCAGGCGCGGCAATGGCTGGCCGAAATTCTCTATGGTCTGACCACGGGCGACTACAAGCGCGTGGCCGAAATCCATTTCGAGGCGCAATACGTGCCGAGCTATCACTCGGTGGACGAGTTTGCCACGGCGCTGCGCGCGGTGGGCGAGCCGATGCGCGGCCGCCCGGTGAAAGACCTTTCGGTCGGCCAGATGCTCGACGGGCTGTTTGCCATTACCCGCGATTTCGACATGCAGACCCAGCCGCACCTGCTGCTGCTGCAAAAGACCATGGTCATGGTCGAAGGGATCGCGCAGCAGCTCGACCCCGATATCAACATGTGGGAAACGGCAGCGCCGTTCGTGCGCAACTGGATACGCGACGAACTGGGGCCAGAAGCCGCGATTGCCCAGCGCGTGCAGGATGATGCCGCCACGCTGCTGCGCGTGCCGGCGCTGATCCGCCGGATCGAGGAACGCTTCCCGCCCAAGGGCGGTGCGCCCGAAGCCCCACCCCTGCCCCATGTCGACCTGATGTGGGAACGCAAGCGCCGCGATGGCCAGGCGCAGGGCGGGTCGGGTGGCTGGGCCGGGTTGGTCCTGGCCGCAGCCCTCGGTGCAGCGGCAGTGCTGGGGCTTCAGGCCTGGCACCATCCGCATCCGCCCCATCCGCAAGATATGCCGCCGCCACCGCCGGCCGATGATTGGCATCGCCATCCGTGAACGCGGCTGCCGGTCCTGCACCGCGCCCGGCACCGTTGCCCGGGCTGCGGCTGGCCAAGCGCCATTTCAACGCGCTTGACCTGTCACGCGTCATTGCCGCGTTCTTCGTGCTGTTCTGGCATTACCAGCATTTCTTCGTGCCGCCGGTCGGCTATGGCTTTCACGTCAACCGCGCCGCGATGATCCCGCTCTATCACCCGCTGCGCTGGCTGTTCGATTATGGCCACATGGCGGTGCAGTATTTCTGGGCGGTCTCGGGCTTTGTCTTTGCCCATGTCTATTTTGCCGACAGCACGGCGATGCAGCGGTTCTGGCTGGCCCGCGTGGCGCGGCTGTGGCCGCTGCACCTCTTGACGCTGGTGCTCGTGGCCGGGTTGCAGGCGATCTATACCCACATCAACGGCACGGCGTTCATCTATCACGAGCAGGACTGGAAGCATTTCCTGCTCTCGATCCCCTTGGCGCATTACTGGGGTTGGCAGCACAACCAGTCGTTCAACGGGCCAAGCTGGTCGCTTTCCACCGAGATCCTCGCCTATGCGGCGTTCTGGGTGCTGCTGCCGGCGATGCGCCGCGCGCCTTTGCTGGTGTCCTTGCCAGTGGCGGTGATCGTCCTGCGCCTGTTCTTCCTGGGCTGGCCCGACGAGCCGGTGCTGACCTGCATCGGCTATTTCTTCATGGGCGTGGCGGTCTATGCCGCCGCGCTCAGGGGGTGGCTGCCGGTGCCGGTGCTGCTGGGCAGCGCAGTGGCCTGCGTTGCCGCCGCCTGGATCGCCACCACCCGCTACCACGCCGAAGACGCCACGATCCTGGCGGGCACGTTTGCCGTGCTGTTTGCCACGCTGGCGATCGACCTGGCCGACAAGCGCGACCTGCTCGCCTTTGGCCGGCAGTGGGGCGAGGCGTCTTATGGCATCTACCTGTGGCATTTCCCGATGCAGGTGGCGCTGGTACTGCTGATCGATGCCACGCTGGGCAGCCGCGCGATCGCGCAGCAACCGGCATTCCTGATCTTCTTCCTGGTCGCCGCCGTCGCCGCCGGTTTTGCCTCGCACCGCTGGATCGAACGACCGGCGCAAAAGGCGGTGCTGCGCTGGGCGGGGCGATGGAGTGGCAAGGCCGCTCGGGCGTAGCGCTGGCGGGCTTCGACAAGCTCAGCCCGAACGGGGATCGGAGCCAGTTCCTTGCACTCCGGCTCCGTTCGCCCTCAGCCTGTCGAAGGGCAAAAGCGCCCTACCCCGCCAATTCCCCCACGCGGTGGTGGGGCAGGATGCGCCATGCCGCGCCCAGCAAGATGACGTGCAAGGCTTCCACCGCCATGGGCTGCGCCCATCCCGGATAGGCGCCGGCCAGCGCCAGATCGAGCGCCCGGCCAATCAGCGCGACGCCAAACAGCAGGCCTGGCACCAGCAGCAGATCGCCGTTGCGGCGCCAGGCGCCAACCATCATGCACAGCGCCGCCACGCCGAAAAATGCGGTGAAATCGGCGCGGATCGTGGCCCAGCCGGCCGGAACCGCCGCGCTCACGCCCAGGATCGACGCACCGGCGTGGGGCGTGAACAGGAACGAAGCGGCCATGAAGACATCGAACAGGCCGAGCAGGAATACCAGCGCCGTCAGGGCAAAGCGGATCGGCATCGCGGTTCAGGCCAGGTTGGCACGGTGCGGCGCGGGGGCAGGTGCAGGCACCGCGTCTTCATCAGCCTGGCGGAATACGTGTCGCGCGCCCAGCAGCAGGGCAATATGCGCCACGTCCAGCACCATCGGCAGCAGCCAGTTGGCATAGGTGCCGAAGGCGACGAGATTGACCAGCCGTTCGGCCAGGGCGCCGATGAAGATGAACGTGGGTACCAGCAGCAGATCGCCGTTGCGCCAAAGTGCGCCGACGATCATCGCCACCGCGGCCACGCTGAAGAACGAGGTGCAATGCGCGCGGATGATCGAAAGACCATGCGCCGCGCGCGCCAGTTCGGCGCCATCATGCGGCGTCAGCAGCGAAGAGCCGACAATGATCAGATCCACCAGCCCGGCCAGCAGCACGAGCGCGGTCAGCACCACACGCATCGAGTCTCTCCAACGCCCTGTTCTATTTGTCGCAAGTCTGACAAACTTTTGGACGGCTTGCAAAGAAAATGAACGACGCAAATCCGCCGTTTTCGCCCCATCCTGGCGCAAAACCTTGCGCCTGCCGCGGCAAGGCGGCACAAGCCGCGTCATGCCATCCACGCGTATCCTGCTGATCGTCGGAGGCGGCATTGCCGCCTACAAGGCCTGCGAACTCGTCCGCCTGATCCGCAAGGGCGGGGGCGATGTCACCTGCGTGCTGACCGAGGGCGGCGCCCATTTCGTGACCGCGATGACGCTGGCCGCGCTCAGCGAAAATCCCGTGCACACCACGCTGTGGGATCTGAAGAACGAAGTGGAAATGGGCCATATCCAGCTGTCGCGCCAGGCAGACCTGGTGGTGGTGTGCCCGGCCACGGCCGATCTGCTGGCGCGCATGGCCGCCGGCATTGCCGACGATCTTGCCACCACGCTGCTGCTCGCCACCGACAAGCCGGTGCTGGCCGTGCCGGCGATGAACGTGCGCATGTGGCAGCATGCCGCCACCGTGCGCAACGTCGCCACCTTGCGCGCATCGGGCGTGACCGTGGTGGAACCCGATGTCGGCGCGATGGCCTGTGGCGAATTCGGCCCCGGCCGCCTGCCCGAACCCGAGGCGATCTGGGCGGCGATCCAAGACGAGTTGTCCGACAGCGCCAGCCCGTGCGCCGCATCCACCCCTGGTCCACTCGCCGGGCGCCATGTTCTGGTCACCGCCGGACCCACCCATGAACCGATTGATCCGGTGCGTTATATCGCCAACCGATCGAGCGGGCGGCAGGGCTTTGCCATTGCCGCCGCCGCCGCGCAGGCCGGCGCGCGCGTGACGCTGGTGGCCGGGCCCGTCACCCTGCCCACGCCGCTCGGCGTTGATCGCGTCGACGTGGAAACCGCGCGCGAGATGGCTGCGGCGGTGGATGCTGCCCTGCCTGCAGACGTCGCGGTGATGGTGGCGGCCGTGGCCGATTGGCGCACGGCCGATGCCCCGGCGCACAAGCTCAAAAAGGATGGCAGCGGCACCCCGCCGCCGCTCGCCCTGGTGGAAAATCCCGATATCCTCGCCACGCTGTGCCGCGATCCGCGCCGGCCCGCGCTGGTGGTTGGCTTTGCCGCCGAAACCAATGATGTCATTGCCCACGCCGTGGCCAAGCGCGCGCGCAAGGGGGCAGACTGGATCGTGGCCAACGACGTTTCGGGCGACGTCATGGGCGGGATGGCCAACACCGTCCACATCATCGATGCCGAGGGCGTGGACAGCCTGCCCGAAATGCCCAAGGACGCCGTGGCCCAGGCCATCGTCGCCCGCATCGCCCACACCCTTGCCAACGGAACACCCGCATGACCGTCTCATCGCATTCCAGCCCGGTCCCCATCATGTTCAAGCGCCTGCCGCATGGCGAGGGGCTGCCCCTGCCCGCCTATGCCACCGATGGTGCTGCCGGGATGGACGTGGTTGCGGCCGAGGATCTGGACTTGGCGCCGGGCGCCCGCCATGCCGTGGCCACTGGCCTGGCCCTGGCGATCCCGTACGGGTTTGAAATCCAGGTGCGGCCGCGCTCGGGCCTGGCGCTCAAGCACGGCATTTCCGTGCCCAATGCCCCCGGCACCATCGACAGCGACTATCGCGGCGAACTCAAGATCATCCTGATCAACCACGGCAGCGAAAGCTTTTCGATCCAGCGCGGCGATCGCGTGGCGCAACTGGTGCTGGCGCCGGTGGTGCGGGGCACCTGGCTCGAGGTGGGCGAACTGGACGATACCGCGCGCGGTGCCGGTGGCTTTGGCTCGACCGGCGGCGTGGTGGCCCTGGGCAATTGAGTGCGCGCATGAACCTGCCCGATTTCCGGCTTGAGGCCTATTTCTCGCACTGGGAATTCGCCGCCCGCCACCACCTGACCGCATCCGACGCGCAAAGCATGACGGTGCGCGAACTACTGGCGCTGGCCGATCCGGCCGATGCCGCCGCCTTCGATGCGCAATGGCTGGGCTATACCCAGACGTTCGGCGCGCCGGTGCTGCGCGCAGAAATCGCGCGCACCTATGACACCATGACGCCTGACAACGTGCTGTGCTTTGCCGGCGCGGAAGAGGGCATCTATGTCGCCAACCACGTGCTCTTGGGTGCAGACGATCACGCCATCGTCATCACGCCCAATTACCAGGCCGCCGAAACCGTGCCGCTCTCGCTTTGCGCCGTCACCGGCGTACCGCTCGATCCCGACCAGGGCTGGCGGCTCGATCTCGATCGCGTGGCCGCCGCCATCCGCCCCAATACGCGGCTGGTGTCGATCAATTTCCCGCACAATCCCACCGGCTGCATCCCCGATCGTGCCACGCTCGATGGGCTAGTGGCGCTGTGCCGCCGCCACGGCATCTGGCTCTTCAGCGACGAGGTCTATCGCCTGCTCGGCCCCGACCCGGCGCGGCACCTGCCGCAAGTGGCCGATATCTATGAGCGCGGCCTGTCGCTCAATGTGCTGTCCAAGGCCTATGGCCTGCCGGGGCTGCGCATCGGCTGGATCGCCTGCCAGGACCAGGAACTGCTCTCGCGCATGGAGCGGATGAAGCACTACCTGTCGATCTGCAACTCTGCGCCGAGCGAAGCGCTGGGCATCATCGCCCTGCGTGCAGGCGAGCGCATCGTTGGGCGCAACAACGCCCTGGTGCTCGCCAACCTTGCACTACTCGATGCGTTCTTTGCCGATTATCCGCACCTGTTCGAATGGACGCGATCGGATGGCGGCTGCGTGGGCTATCCGCGCTGGCGCGGACCGGGTACGGTGGACGCGTTCTGCGAAGACCTGGTGACCCAGGCCGGCGTGCTGTTGCTGCCTTCGGGCATCTATCATTCCGAACTGGGCCCCGTCCCCACCGACCGGTTCCGTATCGGCTTTGGCCGGGCCAACGTGCCCGACAGCATCGCGGCCTTCCGCGCCTATCTCGAAAAGCGGCAGCTCTGATCAGGCCGGCTGTTTTCCTGTCACAATCTGCGCTAACCTTACCGTGGGGAACGGCGGGCAGGTGATTTGGCGGGCATGTTCGATGCGGGGCTGATCGGCGATATCTATGAAGCGGCGGCCGTGCCCGAACGCTGGCTGGCGGTATTGCAGTCCCTGGCCGAGCGAATGGGCGCACAAGGCAGCAACCTGATCCGCATCGGCCCGCAAGGCATGGCGATCACCTCCACCGATGGCGTCCGCGCCATGACCGAGGCGTTCATGGAGCAGGGCTTCAACGCCCACAACACGCGCGTGGGCCGCCTGATGGAACGCGGCGCGCATCCCGGCTTCCTGACCGACAGCGACCTGCACACCTCGCAAGAACTGGCGACGCTGCCAATCTATGCGCAATTCCTCACGCCGCACCGTGCCGACGCCGGCGCGGCAACGCTGGTTCAGGGCGCGGGGGACGATGGCCTGATCCTGGCAGTGGAAGGCTTTTCCAGCCATGCCGCCTCGCGCACGGCGGCGCGCCAGCTCGACAGCCTGCGGCCGCACCTGGCCCGCGCCCTGGCGCTGAGCGCGCAATTGCGGATGCAGCGCCTGTCGGCCGCGGTCGGTGCGCTGGAACTGGTGAGCGTGGCAGCGGCGGTGATCGATCCGGTTGGCCGGATCGAGGCGATGAACGCCCTTTTCACCCAGGCGATGGACCACCTGCTGACCCAGCGCGCCGGCGCCCTGCGCGCCCTGCACCCTGCCTGCGACAGCCAATTGCGCGCCGCGATCATGGGATTGCAGGCCGGCAGCGGCAACCCCGGCGGTGCCTCGCTGCCCTTGCGCGACGCGGCCGGCCTGGCCCGCCATGCCCTGCACCTCGTGCCGCTGCGCGGGGCTGGCCACGATGCCTTTGACAGCGCCGGCGCGGTGATCATCCTGGCCAGCGCCGGCAATCCCAGCGTGCCGGGCGCCGACCTGATCCGCGCGCTGTTCGACCTGACCCCGGCCGAAGCCCGCGTCGCGCGGGCCGTGGCCCAGGGCCTGTCCCCCACAGATATCGCCCAGCGCCACGCCGCCTCGCCCGCCACCGTGCGCACCCAGCTCAAGCACGTTTTCGCCAAGACCGGCGTGACCCGCCAGAGCGAACTGGCCGTGCTGCTCGCCTCGCTGCGCAGCCCGGCCGATGCGGACGGGGCATGCTGACCCGCGCCTAACCCGCAAACAAAAAGGGCCGGCCCGAAGGCCAGCCCTTGATGTAGTCGTTGTCGAAGCGATTAGCGCTTCGAGAACTGGAAGCTGCGGCGTGCCTTGGCGCGGCCGTACTTCTTGCGCTCCACCACGCGGCTGTCGCGGGTGAGGAAGCCGGCGGCCTTCACGGCGCCGCGCAGCGCGGGTTCGAACTTCGAGAGAGCCTGAGCGATGCCGTGCTTCACGGCGCCAGCCTGGCCCGACAGACCGCCGCCCTTGACGGTGGCGATGATGTCGTACTGGCCTTCGCGGCCCGAAACCTGGAACGGCTGGTTGATCACCAGGCGCAGGGTCGGACGGGCGAAGTACACTTCCTGGTCGCGGCCGTTGACCACGATCTTGCCGCTGCCGGGCTTGAGCCACACGCGGGCCACGGCATCCTTGCGGCGGCCGGTGGCATAGGAACGGCCGAAGGCGTCGACTTCGCGATCGCGCAGCGGGGCGGTGGGAGCAGCAGGCGCAACCGGCGCGTCGCCTTCGGCGGCGGGCGCTTCGGCAGCAGCAGGAGCGGGCGTGGCAGACGTCAGGTTCTTGAGGTCGGCCAGGCTCGAGACGGTGTCGTTATCGGCCATGATCAGGCACCCACCTTGTTCTTGCGGTTCATCGAGGCGACGTCGAGCGCCACCGGCTGGGTGCCACCATGCGGGTGTTCGGTACCGGCATAGAGGTGCAGCGCACGCATCTGGGCGCGGCCGAGCGGACCACGGGGGATCATGCGCTCAACAGCCTTTTCCAGCACGCGCTCGGGGAAGCGACCACCCAGGACCTTGTCCGCGGTGACTTCCTTGATGCCGCCGGCATAGCCGGTGTGCTTGTAATAGGTCTTGGCCTTGAGCTTGTTGCCCGTCAGGCGCACCTTGTCGGCGTTGATCACGACAACGTGATCGCCGCAATCGACGTGGGGCGTGAAGCTGGGCTTGTGCTTGCCGCGCAGACGGTTGGCGATGATGACGGCGAGGCGGCCGACCACCAGGCCTTCGGCATCGATAAGATGCCAGTTCTTTTCCACCTCGGCCGGCTTGATCGACCGGGTGACCTTGCTGAGAGCCTTCATGGCTGTTCGGTTCCCTGGATGATGGGTTACCCCATCGCGTGCCAGACTTGGCACAAACGGGGTGAAGAACCGCGCCTTTGTTGCAAAGCGCCCCAAGAGTCAAGCAAACCGGGCCTTTGCGGAGAGGTAAAATAATACCTCTCCTAAAAATGCGCTGATCAGGCCGCGTTTTTGACCCGGCCCAGGGCATGCGCTCCCCACACCGTGCAGATCAGCAGGATCGCGCCGCACAGCTGGTGCAGCACCGCCAACCACAGCGAAACCCCGCTATAGACCGTGGCGATGCCCAGCAGCACTTGCGTGCCAAAGGCGCTGTGAATGGCGATGGAAGCCCGGCGCTGCCCTGCCCGGCGCAGCCGGCGCGCCATGACCACCAGCACGGCCACCACGGCCCAGGCCCACCAGCGGTGGAAGAAATGCACGAGATAGGGATCGCCGGTCAGCGTGGCCCAGGCGCCGCGCGCCCATTCCACGCCGGCAGGAAAGAAGCTGCCCTGCATCAATGGCCAGGCATCCCACGAAAACCACCCTGCGCCCGCGACGACGCCCGCGCGCAAGCCCGCCAGGAACGCGCCATAAACCAGCTGCAGCGCCAGCATGCCCAGCGCCAGTGCGCCCAGGCCCGTCAGCCGCGCCCGCGCCTCTCCCCGCGCCAGCGCGCGCAGGTCGAGCATGGTCCACACGATCCCGGCCAGGGTGAACAGCGCCACGCCCAGGTGGGTCGCCAGGCGATAGTGGCTGACCTTCACATCGTGGACGATGCCGGACTTGACCATCCACCAGCCCACCGCGCCCTGCAACGCGCCCAGCGCCAGCAGCGCAAGCAGCCGCGGCGCATAGCCGGCCGGGATCCTGCCGCGTAGCCAGAACCAGGCGAGCGGCACAGCAAATGCCAGGCCGATGGTGCGCGCCAGCAGGCGGTGCACCCATTCCCAGAAGAAGATGAACTTGTAGGTCGCCAGAGTCATGCCCGCCGGGCCGTTGACCAGGATATATTGCGGGGTCTGGCGATAGGCATCGAATTCGGCCTGCCACTGCGCCTGGGTCAAAGGCGGCAAGGCGCCGGAAACCACATTCCATTCGGTGATCGACACGCCCGATTCGGTCAGCCGGGTAATCCCGCCCACCACCACGATCGCCACGATCATCGCGGCCACCACGGCCAGCCAGCGCACAAGGCCCTGCGTCGGAACCGCCTGGGTGGCAGGTGCGCGCGGCGTGGCAGAAGCATGGGGCGCCGATGCAGGCGAAGCAGTGCGGGAAGCCATCATGGGCCGTTCTCTCGCGCCTTGCGCCAGGCCGCGCAAGTGGCATTTGGGGGAAGCGCGGATTTGCACCCCGTCGCCAACGGTCCTTCCCGTTGGGCCCCAACGGCCTTCCGTCAAAACGCTTGAATAATGATACAACATTACATATATGCGCGCCATGAACCAGGCACTCCTCACCCTGCGCAGCCGGCTCGACCGTTTCGGCGTGATCCTCTCGGGGCTGTGCATGATTCACTGCCTGGCCGGGCTATTCCTGGTTGGCGTGCTGGGCCTGGGCGGCGGCGTGCTGCTCAACCCCGAAATCCATCATATCGGCCTGGTCCTGGCGATCGTGATCAGTGCCGCCACGATCGGCATGGGCGCCTTGCGCCACGGTCATCGCCTGCCGTTGGCGCTGGGCCTGGCCGGGCTGGCGCTGATGACGGCAGCGGTGATGGTCGGCCATGGCGCGGCGGAATCGGTGCTGACCATCGCCGGCGTGCTGCTGGTGGCCTCTGCCCATGTGGTCAACATGCGGCGGAATGCCTGCTGAAGCCTTGCACCGTGCCGTGCCGTCGTTAAAGCACGCAGCCATGGCCACGAACCCGCAAAGCTCGACCCTGTCGCTCACGCTCAACGGCGAACCGCGCCGCGCTGCTCCCGGCACGATTGCCGATCTGGTGCGCACCCTGGACCTCGATCCGGCCAAGGTGGCCGTGGAGCGCAATGGCGATATCGTGCCCCGCTCCACCCTGGCGCAGGTGCCGCTTGCCGATGGCGACGTGCTGGAGATCGTGCATTTCGTCGGTGGTGGCGATGGCGATGGTGCGGCGCCGGACGATACCTGGACGGTGGCCGGCCGCACCTTCCGCTCGCGCCTGATCGTGGGCACCGGCAAGTACAAGGATTTTGCCCAGAACGCGGCCGCCCTGGCGGCCTCGGGCGCGGAAATCGTCACCGTCGCGGTGCGCCGGGTCAACGTGTCGGACCCCAAGGCGCCGATGCTGACCGACTATATCGATCCGCGCAAGGTCACCTACCTGCCCAATACCGCGGGCTGCTTCACCGCCGAAGACGCCATCCGCACGCTGCGCCTGGCGCGTGAGGCGGGCGGCTGGGACTTGGTCAAGCTGGAAGTACTGGGCGAGGCGCGCACGCTCTATCCCGATATGCGCGAAACCCTGCGCGCCACGGAAGTGCTGGCCAGGGAAGGCTTCCTGCCGATGGTCTATTGCGCCGACGACCCGATCGCCGCGCGCCAGCTGGAAGAAGCCGGTGCGGTGGCGATCATGCCGCTGGGCGCGCCGATCGGTTCGGGCCTGGGCATCCAGAACAAGGTGATGATCCGCCTGATCGTGGAAGGGGCCAAGGTGCCGGTGCTGGTCGATGCCGGCGTGGGCACGGCCAGCGATGCCGCCGTGGCGATGGAACTGGGCTGCACCGGCGTGCTGATGAACACCGCCATTGCCGAGGCCAAAGACCCGATCCGCATGGCCCGCGCGATGAAGGCCGCAGTCGAGGCCGGGCGCGATGCCTATCTCGCCGGCCGCATGGCCACGCGCCGCTATGCCGATCCGTCGAGCCCGCTCGCCGGGCTGATCTGATCGGATCAAACTTGCACAAAAAAGGGGGCGCAGACCGCATGGCCTGCGCCCCCTTTTTTGTCTTCAGCCCTGTCAGGCGGTGATGCCTGCCGCAGCCAGCACGGCCAGGGTCAGCAGGTCGGGTGCAGTTGCCGTCATCGGGGCGATCTGCACCGGCTTTTCCATGTTGAGCAGCATCGGGCCGATCATAGCGTTGCCGCCCAGCTCGCGCAGCAGCTTGGCCGAGATATTGGCCGATTGCAGACCAGGCATGATCAGCACGTTGGCCGGGCCCGACAGGCGGCAGAACGGATAGGTCTGCATGATGCGCGGGTTGAGCGCGGCATCGGGCGCCATTTCGCCTTCGTATTCAAAGCCCGGCTGGCGTTCATCGAGGATCGCGACCGCATCGCGCAGCGCATCGAGCCACTTGCCATAGGGATTGCCGAACGTGGAATAGGAAAGGAACGCCACGCGCGGTTCGTGACCCATGCGGCGGGCAACGGCGGCCGTCTCGATGGCGATATCGGCCAGTTCCTCGGCATTGGGGCGTTCATTGACCGTGGTATCGGCCAGGAACACCGTGCGGTTCTTGCCCACCATCAGGTGCACGCCGAACGGCAGGTGCCCAGGCTTGGGCCCCAGCACGCGGCGAATTTCCTTCATGGTCTGCGCAAACGGGCGGGTGGTGCCCGAAATCATCGCATCGCCATGGCCCAGCGCCAGCAGCAGCGCGGCAAAGACGTTGCGATCGTTGTTGACCATGCGGCGCACGTCGCGTTCCAGGAAGCCCCGGCGCTGCAGGCGCGGATAGAGGTAGGACACCATGTCTTCCACCAGCGGCGAGACATTGGAGTTGTGGATTTCAAAGCTGGACGGGTTGGACACGCCCAGTTCCGAAAGCTTGTCGAGCACGCCCTGGGTGCGGCCGACCAGCACCGGCGTACCATAGCCGAAATCGCGGAACTGGATCGCGGCGCGCAGCACCACTTCCTGCTCGGCCTCGGCAAAGACAACCCGCTTGGGGTTCTGCTTGACGCTGGCATAGACGTTGGTGAGCACCGAGGTCGTCGGGTTGAGCCGCGCCTTGAGGCTTTCGCGATAGGCTTCGAAATCCTCGATTGCCTTGCGTGCCACGCCGGTTTCCATCGCCGCCTTGGCCACGGCCGAGGAAACCCGCTCCATCAGGCGCGGATCGAACGGGGCAGGAATGATGTAGTCCAGGCCGAACTGGTGGTTCTTACCATAGGCCGCCGCCACTTCCTCGGGCACCGGCTCGCGCGCCAGTTCGGCGATCGCAGAAGCCGCGGCGATCTTCATTTCCTCGTTGATCGCAGTGGCCTGCACATCCAGCGCGCCGCGGAAAATGTACGGGAAACCCAGGACGTTGTTGACCTGGTTGGGATAGTCGGAACGGCCGGTGGCGATCACGCAATCCGGGCGCACGGCCTTGGCCGCGTCGGGATTGATTTCGGGATCGGGGTTGGCCATCGCGAAGATGATCGGCTGCGGCGCCATCTTCTTGACCCATTCGGGCTTGAGCGCATCGGCCGCCGACAGGCCCAGGAAAATGTCGGCGCCATCGAGCGCCTCTTCCAGCGTGCGGGCCGGGGTATCGACGGCGTGGGCGCTCTTCCACTGGTCCATGCTGTCGGTACGGCCGCGATAGATCGTGCCCGTGCGGTCGCACATGATCACGTTGTCGTGGCGCACGCCCATGGCCTTGATCAGTTCGGTGCAGGCAATCGCCGCCGCGCCCGCGCCGTTGACCACGACCTTGACCTCGGACATCGCGCGGCCGGTCAGGTGGCAGGCATTGAGCAGGCCGGCGGCGGTGATGATCGCGGTTCCGTGCTGGTCATCGTGCATCACCGGAATCTTCAGCCGCTCGCGCAGGGCCTGCTCGATGATGAAGCATTCCGGGGCCTTGATGTCTTCCAGGTTGATCCCGCCAAAGCTGGGCTCCATCAGGGCGACGGCCTCGATAAAGGCTTCGGGGTCTTCGGTGGCGAGTTCGATGTCGATCGAGTCGACATCGGCAAAGCGCTTGAACAGCACCGCCTTGCCTTCCATCACCGGCTTCGACGCCAAGGCACCCAGATTGCCCAAGCCCAGGATGGCGGTGCCGTTGGAAATCACCGCCACCAGGTTGCCCTTGGCGGTATAGTCATAGGCCGTGGCGGGATTGTCCGCGATGGCCAGCACCGGCACGGCCACGCCGGGCGAATAGGCCAGGCTGAGATCGCGCTGCGTGGCCATCGGCTTGGAGGCGATGATCTCGATTTTGCCAGGCCGGATCGTGTTGTGATAGAAAAGCGCTTCGCGTTCGGTGAAACGGACGTTGCTTTCCTCGGACATTCGCGCACTCCCGGCAGACTGGAAACTCGTCTTGCCCCCTTGCACATTCGAATGCGCTAGGGAAGGCTTGAGCGCGCACGAAATGATCCCTTACAAATCGCGCGCCTGCCATTTGGGCAGGCCCAGCGGCCGCACGGCAAACAGCAGGCTGCGCCCCTGCTGCCACACCAGGCGCAGGCGTGGATCGGGGTTGCGCGGCAGGCCGGTATCGATCAGCCAGACGTAATCGACCCGTTCCACCGGGGCAAAGCGCAGGGCCGAGTCGATCGAGCGCAGCCGCCCGCTGGCGCAGCGCCGCGACCACACGAATTCCGACGGATCGGCCGCGAAATTGCGCGCCGGGCGGAACCGCGGCACGACCATGTGCAGACCGGGTACGGCCCAGTTGTCGTTCACCCAGGCCTGGCGATAGACGCTAGCCAGGCTGGCGAGGTGATCGCGCCGGGTGTTGCGCCACGCTTCCTCCAGGCAGGAATGTTCCACGAACGTGAGGATGCGGGCGCCCGGCTCGATATGTTCGAGCGCGGATAGCTGCTGGCGATAGTCATCGGCATAATCGACGAAGCTGGCCGCCGTGACCACCGTGCGCAGGCCAAGCAGAACCAGCCCGGCATAGGCCACGGCGCGGGCCACGCGCGGGCGCGCGCCGCTCCAGTCCTGCAGGCCCAGCAACAGCATCATCGCCGGGGGCAGCAGGCGCACGTCCACAAAGGCGCTGCCGTTGATATCGCTCGGGATGATCACATAGAGGATCAGCACGCACAGCCCCGGCAGGCCGCGCTGCCAGTTCCACCGCCCGCCCAGCCAGAACCCGCCGAGCAGCAGGATATAGGCGGCGGCCGTGGTGATCACGTCGAGCGCAAACGACTGGTCGCGCAAGGTGATGCCCAGGAACACGCCCTTCTGTTCCCAGCGCCAGGCATTGAGGCTGCGCGCTGGTTCGGGCGAAAACAGCTTCCACAAGACGATGGTCAGCACCGTGGCGAGCAGCGGCCAGCACAGCACGATGAGGCGCCCGGCGGCGGCCTTCCAATCGTGCGTGGCGATCACCGTGCGCCAGCGCGACGGGCGCCACCAACCGGCCGGCAGGTTGTCCAGTTCGCGGCCAAAGGCATTGGCGCCCACCATCACCGCCAGCAGCAGCCCGCCGATGGCATGGCACAGCATCGCCAGCGGCTGGGCCACCACGAGCAGGCCGGCACGGTCGCGCGGGCGGTGCTCCAGCGCCATCGCCGCGGCAAAGGCGCACAGCGACAGGCCGGTGCCCAGGATGTAGTTGAGGAACCCGGTCAGCAGCGGAAAGCTGAACACCCACATCAGCGCCCAAGGCGCGCCGTGGCCGCCGCGGGCATTGGCCACCCGCACCGTGGCCAGGCAGCCGCCGGCAAACAGGCCCGTCGCCAGCACCGTGCTCCACCATCCGGCCGCCAGCACGCCCAACCAGCCGCCCAGCACTTTCATCAGCACGTCGCCGCCGATGTTGAGCGTGAACACCCACTTCCAGCCCAGATACTTGCCCAGCGGGCTGTCCGGCCCGGCCGCCTCGATCGCGGCGGCACCCATGTGGCCCGGCACGTCGATCAGCGGCGGCACATCGACCAGCACGAACGGAAAGCAGATCAGCAGCACGCCCAGGATGATCGCCGGCGTTGAAAGCCAGGGCAGACCCCCGCCGCGCCAATCGAGCAGAAACCGGAATCGCTGGGGGAAAACTTGCATCAGGCCTCTTTTGCGCTGCGTCGGGCTGGGGTGGAAACAGGGATGGATACTGGGCGTGGAGCGGCTGCCCTTATCACGCCGATGCCGCCATGGGGAGCCGTGACACCCGCAGGCCGCCCTGCCGGCCTATCCGGCCTGTTCATAAGGCCCGCCTGCGGGTTTGAGAATGCGCGCCGCCTGGGCTAGCGATAGCGCGATGTCCACCCCCGCCCCCACCCCGATGATGGCGCAATATCTGGCGCTCAAGGACCAGGCGCCCGATTGCCTGCTGTTCTATCGCATGGGCGATTTCTTCGAACTGTTTTTCGATGATGCCCGCCAGGCCGCGCAGATCCTCGATATCGCGCTGACCAGCCGGGGTGAGCATGGCGGCGCGCC
This sequence comes from Novosphingobium sp. GV079, assembly GCF_003058045.1. NCBI lineage: Bacteria > Pseudomonadati > Pseudomonadota > Alphaproteobacteria > Sphingomonadales > Sphingomonadaceae > Novosphingobium > Novosphingobium sp. GV079. Next base: position 24,252 of record NZ_QBUE01000005.1, read on the forward strand.
GATCCCGATGTGCGGCGTGCCGGTCCATTCGGCGGAAAGCTATCTTGCCCGCCTGATCCGCGCCGGTTGCCGCGTGGCCATTGCCGAGCAGGTGGAGAGCCCGGAAGAGGCCAAGAAGCGCGGCGGCTCCAAGGCCTTGGTGGCGCGCGACATCGTGCGCTTCGTCACCGCCGGCACCCTGACCGAGGAAGCCCTGCTCAACCCGCGCGAATCCAACGTGCTGGCTGCCCTGTGCCCGCTGCGCGACAGCGTGGGCCTCGCCTCATGCGACATTTCCACCGGGCGGATGGAGCTGGAGGAATGCACGCCCGATCGGCTCGGCGCCGCGCTCGCCCGGCTCGGTGCGCGCGAGATCGTCGCCCCCGATGGCTGGGCCGATGCCCCGCTCGATGCCGTGCCGCGCGACGGCCGCACGTTTGACAGCGCAGCGGGCGAAGCGCGCCTCAAAGAACTGCACGGTGTCGCCACGCTCGATGGCTTTGGCATGTTCGGCCGCGCCATGCTGGCGGCGGCGGGCGGGCTGATCGCCTATCTCGACCACGTCGGGCGCGGGCGCCTGCCGCTGCTGCTGCCGCCGGTGGCGCGCGGGGCCGATGCGCACATGGCGATGGACGAGGCGACGCGCGCCAGCCTGGAAGTGCTGGTGTCGGCCAGCGGCACGCGCAAGGGCAGCCTGGCCGAGGCGATCGATCGCTGCGTCACCGGTGCGGGCGCGCGCCTGCTCGCCGAAGACCTCGCCGCGCCGCTGCTCGATCTGGCGCAGATCCGCGCCCGCCTGGAAACGGTGCAGTGGCTGGTCGATGATCCGCTGCTGCGGGCCGATCTGCGCGCCACCTTGCGCACTGTGCCCGATCTCGGCCGCGCGCTGGGCCGCGTCGTCGCCGGGCGCGGTTCGCCGCGCGATCTGGGCCAGCTGCGCGATGGCCTGGCCCAGGCGCGGCACCTGCACGACAGCCTTTCGGCGCGCGCCGATCGCCCGGCCCTGATCGCCGCGCTGTTGCCGCATCTGGCCGGCCATGGCGCGCTGGTCGATCTCTATACCCGCGCCCTGGTGCCCACCCCGCCCACCGAGCGCAGCCAGGGTGGGTTCATCGCCGAAGGCTATGATGCCGGGCTAGACGAACTGCGCGCCGCAGCCGGCAATTCGCGCCGCGCCATCGCCGCGCTGGAAGCCAGGTACCGCGACGAGACCGGCGTTGCCGCCTTGAAGATCCGCCACAACGGCGTGCTGGGCTATTTCATCGAAGTGCCCGCGCGCCATGCCGACCGGCTGATGGCGCCCGATTCCGGCTTTACGCATCGCCAGACCATGGCCGGCGCGGTGCGTTTCAATGCGCTGGCCCTGCACGAGGAAGCCAGCCGCATCGCCGAGGCCGGCGGCCATGCCCTGGCCGCCGAGGAAGCCCATTTCGAAGACCTGATCGCCCAGGCCGTCGCCGCACGCGAGGGCATTGCCGCCACCGCCGCCGCGCTGGCCCGCATCGACGTGGCCGCCAGCCATGCCGAGCGCGCCGGCGAGGGCGGCTGGTGCCTGCCGCAGGTGGTGGAAGAACCCGTGCTGGCGATCACCGGCGGCCGTCACCCGGTGGTGGAAGCCGCGCTGGCCAAGGCGGGCGAACGCTTCGTGGCCAACGATTGCCAATTGGCCGAGGCTGACCGGCTGTGGCTGGTCGGCGGGCCGAACATGGGCGGCAAGTCCACGTTCTTGCGCCAGAACGCCTTGATCGTGCTGCTGGCCCAGGCCGGCAGCTATGTCCCCGCGCAAGAGGCTACGGTGGGCCTGGTCGACCGGCTGTTCAGCCGCGTCGGTGCCAGCGACAACCTGGCGCGCGGACGCTCCACCTTCATGGTCGAAATGGTCGAAACCGCCGCGATCCTGCAACAGGCCGGCCCGCGCAGCTTCGTCATCCTCGATGAAGTGGGGCGCGGCACGTCGACCTATGATGGCCTGGCCCTGGCCTGGGCCGTGGCCGAGGCGGTGCACGAAACCAACCGCAGCCGCTGCCTGTTCGCCACCCATTACCACGAAATGCAGCGCCTGGCGGAAACCTGCCCGGCGCTGTCGCTGCACCATGTGCGGGCGCGCGAGTGGAAAGGCGATCTGGTCCTGCTGCACGAGGTGACGCAGGGCCCGGCCGACAAGTCCTATGGCCTGGCCGTCGCGCGCCTGGCCGGGGTGCCCGAACCGGTGGTCAAGCGCGCGCGCAGCGTGCTCGACAAGCTGGAAAAGGGCCGCGCCGCCACTGGTGGCCTGGCTGCGGGCCTTGGTGACTTGCCCCTGTTTGCCGCCGCGATCGAGGCGGCCGAGGACAAGGTCGATGCGCTGCGCGACAAGCTCAACGCGCTGGATATCGATGCGCTGTCACCCCGCGCCGCGCTCGATCTGCTTTATGAACTCAAGCGCGAGGCAAACGCATAGCCCCTCCACCACCGCTTGCGCGGCGGTCCCCCTCCCCGCCTTCGGCAGGGAGGATCTTCAGGTCCTCCCCATCAGCGATGGGGAGGTGGCGGCCGCAAGGCCGACGGAGGGGCTTGATGTCAAAGCGACAGAAACAGCCCCGCGAGCGCCGCGCTCATCAGGTTGGACAGCGCGCCGGCGCACAGCGCCTTGATGCCCAGCCGCGCGATCACCGGGCGCTGGTTGGGTGCCAGGCCGCCGGTCACCGCCATCTGGATGGCGATCGAGGAGAAATTGGCAAAGCCGCACAGCGCGAAAGTGACGATCGCGATCGTGTGATCGGAAAGGCCCTTGGCCTCTTGCAGATCGATGAAGCCGACGAATTCGTTGAGCACGATCTTGGTGCCGAACAGGCCGCCGGCCTGCATCGCCTCGGCCCAGTTGGGCGCGCCCAAGAGCAGGAACACCGGCGCAAAGATCGGCGCAAGGATCTGCTGGAAAGTCAGCCCGGGATGGCCGAAGAAGCCACCGGCCCAGCCCAGCATGCCATTGGCCAGCGCGATCAGCGCCACGAACGCCAGCAGCATCGCGCCCACCGCCACAGCCAGCTTTACCCCGGTCTGCGCGCCTTGCGCGGCGGCCATGATCAGGTTGGCCGGGCGCTGTTCTTCCGGCGCCTCTTCCAGCGAAGGCTTGATGTGCGGATTGGTCAGCGCGGCGTCGGCATCGGCATCAACGGCATCGTGCAGCGGGGGCACGTCGGGCATGATCAGCTTGCCCATGAACACCCCGCCCGGTGCCGACATGAACGCCGCCGCGACCAGGTAATCCACCCGCACGCCCAGCCCGGCATAGGCGGCCAGGATCGTGCCAGCCACGCCCGCCATGCCCACGCTCATCACCGTGAACACCTGGCTGGGCGAGAGCGCAGCAAGATAAGGGCGGATCACCAAGGGCGATTCGCTTTGCCCGACAAAGATGTTGGCCGCCGCGCACAGCGATTCCACGCGGCTGATGCCGGTCACCTTTTCCAGCGCGCCACCGATCCAGCGGATCACCAGCGGCATGATGCCCAGGTAATAGAGGATGGAGATCAGCGCGGCGAAGAACACGATCGGCGGCAGCACAGCGATCGCCACGCTCTTGCCGCCCAGTTCGGGCCGGGCGAGATCGCCGAACACGAATTCCACCCCGGCGCGCGAATAGGACAGCAACTGCTGCACTGCGCTGGCCGCGCCCTGCAACGCCGCCTTGCCCGGCGGAAAGCTCAGGACCAGCGCGGCCAGGCCCGCCTGCAGGGCAAAGGCTGGCAGCACCACCCGCCAGCGAATGGCGCGGCGGTTGGAGGAGAGCAGGAATGCGATGGCAAACAGCAGCGCCATGCCGCCAAGACTGGAAAGAATGCGCATGGCGGGATCGCCAACTCCACGTACGGGGGATTTAGACGGTTTCGTTCCTAACCATATTTGGCGCCGCGTCAAAATCAGGATAGAGGCCACCGATGGAAAAGATGCCTTCATCCGCGCCGCAGACCGTCTCCCTGCCCCGCGCACTGTTCGTATTTTCCCTGCTTTACGGCGGGTTAGTGGTTCTTGCCGGCGTGCTGGGGGCCAAGATCGCGAGCTTGGGCACCTGGCCCGTGGTCGGCAGCCTGGCGGTGGAATCGGGCATTTTCTGCTTTCTGCTGCTGGTTGTATTGTCCAGCACCACGGCCGAACTCTATGGCCAGAAGGCCGCGACCACGCTGGTGCGGCTGGGTTTCATCCCGCTGATCGTCTCGATGGTGCTGCTGACCCTGGTGATCCACGCCGTGCCGCCCGCGCCGTTCTGGCAGGGGCAGGAAGCCTTTGCCACGGTGCTGGGCCAGGGCGCGCGGATGCAGCTGGCGGGGCTGATTTCCTATGGCGTGTCGCAAACGCTCAACGTGCATGTCTTTGCCCGTATCGGCGGCGGCCAGGGGCAGCGGCTGATGCTGCGCGCCTGGCTCGCCAGCCTGCTCAGCCAGGTGGCCGATACCGTGCTCTTCATCACGCTGTCGTTCTGGGGCGAAAAGGGCGCCGACGGGCACCCGCTGCCGATCGGCGCGCTGATGACCGGGCAGCTCGGCGCCAAGCTGCTGCTGTCCACGCTGATGGTGCCGCCGCTGATCTGGCTCGCGGTGCGGCTGGGGCGCCGCCTCGATCGCGCCTGACCACAAATCTTCACGGCGCAAATAACCACTGCAAATTCGGTCGAAGACGGCTAAGGCGCCGCCATCATGGCCACGAACATCGATCAGACCGACTCCTATCGCACCAGCATGCTCGCCAAGGCGGAAACGCTGACCGAGGCGCTGCCCTATCTGCAGCGTTATGCCGGCAAGACCTTTGTGGTGAAGTATGGCGGCCACGCCATGGGCGATCCCGATGCCGCGCGCGATTTTGCCGAAGACATCGTGCTGCTCAAGGCCGTGGGCGTGAACCCGGTGGTGGTGCACGGCGGCGGCCCGCAGATCGGCGCAATGCTCAAGAAGCTGGGCGTGGAATCGCACTTCATCGATGGCCTGCGCGTGACCGATGCAGCCACCGCCGAAGTGGCCGAGATGGTCTTGTCGGGCAAGATCAACAAGGAACTGGTCAGCTGGATCGCGGCGGCCGGGGGCAAGGCGCTGGGCATTTCCGGCAAGGACGCCGGCCTGGTCACCGCCACCAAGGTGGAACGCACCACCAAAGACCCGGAAAGCAATATCGAGCGTGTGGTCGATCTGGGCTTTGTCGGCGAACCGACCGAGATTGATCCGACCATCATCCACACCGCCAGCGCGGCTGGCTTCATCCCGGTCATCGCGCCGATCGGCGTGGGCAAGGACGGGCACACCTACAACATCAACGCCGATACCATGGCTGGCGCGATCGCGGCCAAGCTCGGCGCTTCGCGGTTGTTCCTGCTGACCGACGTGCCGGGCGTGCTCGACAAGGACAAGCGCCTGCTGACCGACCTGACCCCGCACGACATCGCCGGGCTGACGCGCGATGGCACGATCAGCGGCGGCATGATCCCCAAGCTGGAAACCTGCGTCCACGCGGTGGAGGCCGGGTGCGAGGCGGCGGTGGTGCTCGATGGCCGGGTGCCCCATGCTATGCTGCTGGAAATCTTCACCGCGCGCGGCGCCGGCACGCTGATCCATCGCTGAAAGCCGCGCGCGCCGAAACGGGCCAGGCAGGCAGGGAATGGAACGAAAGCCGATGCCAAGCGTGGTTAGGGGCATGATCCGTTCCTGCATGGCCACCGCCCTCGCCTCTGCCATCGTCATCAACCTTGCGGGATGTGACCGGCGGCCTGATCCCGCACCGCAAGCCTCTGCCAACGCGCCAGACAGTGCGGAAACCACCCCGCCGGCCTGGATCGTGGCGCCTTCTGACCTGCCGAGCGAAGACAGCGCGCCCGATGTAGCGTCAAAGCCTGCCGCGACTGACGCAGCCGCAGCCGATCCGGCGCCCAATCCTGCCTACGCCGCAGCGCTCAACGCGCGGCGCGATCCGGGCAAGGTGCTGGCCGCCTGGGGCACGGCGGTGGAAGCGCGCGACTGGGCCTCGGTCCGCGCGTTCTGGGGCGATCACGGCAAGGGCAGCGGGCTCGACACCAAGGCATTCACCGCGCGCTGGGGCAAGCTGGTGCAACCGCGCGTGACGATCGATCCCGGCCAGTCCGAAGGCGCCGCCGGATCGATCTATTACACGGCCCCGGTGACGATCATCGACGGCGCCCGCCGCCTGACCGGCGAAGTGGTGCTGCGCCGGGTCAACGATGTGCCGGGCGCCACCGCCGAGCAGCTGCGCTGGCACATCGACAGCACCACCTTGATGCCCTGAGCGGGCCAAGACCCAACGAAATCTTGCGCAAAAGGGCGGCGTTCACCCGATTGCCCTTGGGGCCTAGCCTGGGCTAAAGCGCAGCACCGCTGCCGCCATAAGGAACGCCGCCCGTGCTGCTCTATACCCTTGTCCAGATGATCGATTACCTGATCAGCGTTGTCAGCATGGTCGTGATCGTGCAGTTCGTGATGAGCCTGCTGATCAGCTTCAACGTGATCAACACCAGCAACAACGCGGTCGTCGCGATCTGGCGCGCGCTCAATGCCATTCTCGATCCGCTGCTGGCGCCGATCCGCCGCTTCATGCCCAACACCGGCGGTATCGATTTTTCGCCCATGGTGCTGATCGTGCTGCTGCGCCTGCTGTCGATCCTGCTCAACGGCCTGGCCGCCTCGGGGTACTGATTTCATGACTGCCAACGTTATCGATGGAAAGGCCTTTGCGGCCAACCTGCGCGCGCGCATCGCCACTCTGGCGGCCGAATTCACCCAGGCCACCGGGCGCCAGGCAGGCCTTGCCGTGGTGCTGGTGGGAGAAGACCCGGCCAGCCAGGTCTATGTCCGCTCCAAGGGCAAGAGCACGGTGGAAGCCGGCATGGCCAGCTTCGAACACAAGCTGCCCGCCGATACCGACGAAGCCACGCTGCTGGCCCTGGTCGAACAGCTAAACGCCGATCCCGCCGTTGATGGCATTCTGGTGCAGTTGCCGCTGCCCCGCCATCTTGACGAGCAGAAGGTGATCGCCACGATCAACCCCGACAAGGACGTGGATGGCTTTCACGTCACCAATGCCGGGCGCCTGGCCGTGGGCCAGGCCGGCTTCGTGCCGTGCACGCCGCTGGGCTGCCTGATGCTGCTGCAAGACCGGCTGGGCGATCTGTCCGGGCTCGATGCCGTGGTCATCGGCCGCTCCAACATTGTGGGCAAGCCGATGGCCCAGCTGCTGCTGGCGCAAAGCTGCACGGTGACCGTGGCGCACAGCCGCACCCACAACCTGCCCGATGTGGTGCGCCGCGCCGATATCGTCGTGGCCGCCGTTGGCCGCCCGGAAATGATCCGGGGTGACTGGATCAAGCCTGGCGCCACGGTGATCGACGTGGGCATCAACCGCGTGGCCGGTGCCGTGGAAGGCAAGACGCGCCTGGTCGGAGACGTTGCCTATGACGAAGCCGCTGCGGTGGCGGGCGCGATCACGCCGGTGCCCGGCGGGGTCGGCCCGATGACCATTGCCGTGCTGCTGCGCAACACGCTGGTGGCGGCCTATCGCCACGCCGGCCTGGCCCTGGCGCCTGACGCGATCTGATCACGGTTCTTGGCGGAACGTTTCATTGCCAAGTGCTTGCTTGGCCCCCGGGCCGGCATCCGATAGAACCGGGGGCATGCTGTTTCGTGCCCCCGGCATCGCCCTTGCGCTTGCCTTCTGCCTTGCCGCCCCCGCCCTGGCCCAGCCGGCCGGCGGACGCGTGCGGATGATCGCCAATCCCAGCGCGCTGATCGGCGCCGATATCGCTACGGCCCAGGCCATGCAGGCCAAGGGCCCGCGCGAGGGACTGGCCACCAGCATGGCCGAAGGGGCCGAGCTTATCCTGCCGCCACGCCAGGCAGCCGATCCCCTGCTGCGCCGCAAGGATGCCATGCCGGGCCACCCGCATCAGCCCGATGCCGCGTGGATCGCCTGCGACGGCAGCTTTGGCATCACCCGTGGCCGCTGGAAAACCGCCACCGGAACCGGCGGCTGGTATGCCACGGTGTGGCAGCGCCACGCCAAGAAGGGCAACTACCAATGGCGCCTGTCGCTGGAGGGCACGGCCGCCAGCCTGCCCGATGCGCCCGAATTCCTGATCGGCCTGGTGGCCGATTGCCCGGCCCGGCCGATGCCAGCCGGCGCAGACGATCGCCCTGCGCCCAAGCCCGCCAAGAACGCGCCCATCGTGCAGCGCCCCCTGGCTGGCGCGATTCCCGCTGACGACGCGCCCGCCGGGTCCGACAGTCAGACCGCGCAATCCAACGATGGCACCCTGGCCTGGCGATCCACCGTGCGGCCCGATGGCAGCCGCGCGTTTCGCGCCTGGCAGTGGAAAGACGGCGTGATGGCCGACATTGTCCATCTGGACGCCGCCCCCGACCAGCGCCAAGGTGGCTGACATGCTGCAACTGTTCCTGTCCGCCTTCACCACGCTGTTTCTGGTGATCGATCCGCCCGGCTGCGCGCCGATCTATGCCGGGCTGACCACCCATGCCAGCGCGCGCCAGGCCACGCAGATGGCGCTGCGCGCCTGCGTGATCGCCACCGGCATCCTGGTGGTCTTTGCCCTGTTCGGCGAAGCCCTGCTCGGCGCGCTGCACATCGAACTCGCCAGCTTTCGCATCGCCGGCGGCATCATGCTGTTCCTGATCGCACTCGACATGGTGTTCGAAAAGCGCACCGAACGGCGCGAGGAACGCGCGGAAAAGGTGCGCAATGCCCAGCCCCACGTGGAAGACGTCTCGGTCTTTCCCATGGCCATGCCGATGCTGGCCGGGCCGGGCTCGATCGCCTCGATCATGCTGCTGACCGCGCGCGCCCACGGCACCGAGGAAACCGCGGTGGTGCTCGCCGCGCTGGGCGTCGTCATGGTGCTCAGCTTTGTTGCGCTGGTGGCCGCCCGCCCGATCATCCGCGTGCTGGGCGAGCAGGTAGAGGCGGTGGTCACCCGCCTGCTGGGCGTGCTGCTGGCGGCCCTTGCGGCGCAATTCGTGATCGACGGGCTGCGCACCCAGTTTTAAGCGCTGCGCGCGACAAGGGCTTCGACAAGCTCAGCCCGAACGGTTCCGGGGGATAATGCCCCCCGTTCGCCCTGAGCCTGTCGAAGGGCGCCAACGCAGCGCCCCAACCCTCAAACCAGACCAGCCGTCTGCGCCAGCAGCCAGCTGCCGATCACGATGAACAGCGCGGCGGCAACCATGCGCACCAGGTTCATCGGCACGCGCGCGATCAGGGCATTGCCCAGGAACACCGCCGGCACATTGGCCAGCATCATGCCCAGCGTGGTGCCGGCCGTGACCGCCACGGCATCGTGGAACCGCGCGCCCAGCGCGATGGTCGCCACCTGGGTCTTGTCGCCCATTTCCACCAGGAAGAACGCCACCACCGTGGTCAGGAACGCGCCAAAGCGCGCCGGCCGCGCCGCGTCGTCCTCGTCATCGAGCTTGTCGGGCACCAGGGTCCACAGGCCCATGGCGATGAAGCCGCCCGCAATGGCATAGCGGAACCACAGGCCATCGAGCAGGTCGGCCGCGACCATGCCGACCAGGGCCGCCAGGAAATGGTTGACCAGCGTGGCAGCGAGGATGCCCAGCACGATCGGCACTGGCCGCTTGAACCGCGTGGCCAGGACAATGGCGAGAAGCTGGGTCTTGTCGCCGATTTCGGCCAGCGCGACCACGGCGGTGGAGGTGCTGAAGGCTTCGAACAAGGGTGCCATGGGTGATACGTTCCGGGCCGGGCGAGACGAAGACAAACGACAGCGCGTGCTTCCGCCCGGCCGAGCGAATCACACAGCTGCCATTTGGTCTTGCCCGCAGCGGGCCGTGTCCGGCCTGCCTCTGCCCGCGCCATGATCTCTCGACCAAGCATGTTGACGCTGGGCGCCGCGCGCGACGCGCGGTGGCTACTCCCCAAGTGACGTGGCCGATCGGTTAGGGTGCCACGTGGCCGGTGGCAAGGCGTTTTTCACAACGTGCCAGGATTGCATGCTTTTCTTCCGCTCCCGCGCGGTACCATGCGGTGATTTCGGCCATGGTGCGGGCACAGCCACGGCACAGGCCGCTATCGGGCGCGATGCTGCACACCCCCGTGCAGGGGCTGGCGGGTGGGGCAGGATGGCCGGGCGAATCCATGCCACGCCCTAGGCCCGGGTGCAGCGCAGCGCAATTTCCTTGCGTATCGAGGCCATTGCCCCTAAGGGAGCGACCAGCAGGTGCGATGCGCCCGCCGCGATCCAGCGGCAGGTGACAGAGGCCCGGGCAAGCGTGAGATCGACCGTCGCTACGGAAACGATCCGCCCCGGCTGCGCGCATCGTGCCCCACCCGCCTCCCTTTATCACGCAAGGGGTCGCACGTTCGACCCTGCACCCATCGGGCCTGTCGCGCATTGTCGTGGCCGGCCATGGGAGGCATTGCAAAGCATTGGAACTCCATGTCCTATTTTTCTGACCTTGGCCTTGCCGAGCCGATTCTCCGCGCGCTTGAAACCAAGGGCTACACCGATCCCACCCCGATCCAGCGCCAGTCGATTCCCGCGCTGCTCGAAGGGCGCGATCTTCTCGGCATCGCGCAGACCGGCACCGGCAAGACCGCCGCGTTCGCGCTGCCCTCGCTGCACCGCCTGGCCGCCGATCCGCAGCCGCGCAAGCCGGCGTCGTGCCGCATGCTGGTGCTTTCGCCGACCCGCGAACTGGCCGCCCAGATCGCCGACAACATGAAGGGCTATGCCAAGAACCTGCGCCTGACGGTCGATTGCGTGTTCGGTGGCATTCCCATCGGCAAGCAGGCCCGCCGCCTGGTGCCGGGCGTCGATATCCTGGTGGCCACGCCGGGCCGCCTGCTCGACCTGATCGACAACCGCGCGCTGACCATCGGCCGCACTGAAATCTTCGTGCTCGACGAAGCCGACCAGATGATGGACCTGGGCTTCATCCATGCGCTCAAGCGCGTGGCCAACCTGCTGCCGGCCAAGCGCCAGAGCCTGTTCTTTTCCGCCACCATGCCCAAGTCGATCGAAGACCTGGGCAAGCAGTTCATCAAGAACCCGGTGCGCGTGGAAGTGGCCCCGCAATCGACCACGGCCGAACGCGTCGAACAGTTCGTCAGCTTCCTCAACCAGCCGGAAAAGCAGGCGCTGCTGTCGCTGACGATCCGCCGCCTGCTGGCGGAAAAGCAGCTCGATCGCGGCATCGTGTTCACCCGCACCAAGCATGGTGCCGATCGCGTGGCGCGCAATCTTTCCGCCGCCGGCATCGATGCCCGCGCCATCCACGGCAACAAGAGCCAGGCGCAGCGCACCGCCGCGCTCGAAGCGTTCCGCCAGGGTTCGTGCCCGGTGCTGGTGGCAACCGACATTGCCGCACGCGGGATCGACGTTTCGGGGGTGAGCCACGTGTTCAACTTCGAACTGCCCAACGTGCCCGAGCAATATGTGCACCGCATTGGCCGCACCGCGCGCGCCGGTGCCGATGGCGTGGCGATCAGCTTCTGCGCGCCTGATGAAAAGCCCTACCTGCGCGATATCGAGCGCCTCACCAAGGTGAAGCCCGATGTCATGCCGCTGCCGGAAAACTTCCTGGCCGATGCGGCACGCCTGCCCGCACCCGTGCGTCGCGCGGCCGAAGACACCGACATGCGCCGCGACCAGCCGCGTGGTCGCGCCGGTGGTGGCCGTCGCGATGGCGGGCGCAGCGAGGGTGGCCGCCAGGACGGCGGACGCCGCGATGGCCGCCGTGACGGTGGCCCACGCCAGGACGCCCCCCGCGCCGACAATCGCGGCGAGCCCCGCCGTGACGACACGCGCCGCAGCGATGCTCCCCGCAGTGACGCGCCGCGCAGCGCAGACCGCACCGGCCAGGATCGCCGTCGCAGCGACGCCCCGCGCAGCGATGCCGCCCGGCACGACGCCGGTGGCGAAGCCGCTGCCAAGCGCCGGTTCCGCCCGCGCGGCCCGGCCACGACCGGCCAGCACCGCAACAAGGTGCGCCGCGTGGTCTGATCCAGCGGCAGCGCCGATGGCTTGAAAAAGGGGTGTGGGCCGCGCGGCCTGCACCCTTTTTTCTCATGGCAAACCTGCGCGCCGCCGCTGCCATGCCGCGCTCGCCCCGGCGCAAAAATGCCATTGTTGAGGGACGCAGGTGGAACCAACCGGGCCGATCGGCATTCCTGTCGTGGGCGCGCGGCGCCATCTGCGATCGTGCCGCGCGGGAAGGGTCTCAATGCAAACGACGAATCTGACCGCGCTGGGTAGGGATACCCGGGTCAACCGCTTCATCCTGACACTGCTGACCATCGGTTTTGCCGCCCTGCTCGCCGGGCTCGGCGCGGCATTGTGGACGCAGCAACGCAATACCGACAGCGAGCGCTGGGTTGCCCATACGCTGGAAGTTCAGGCGCGCATCGGCGCCTTTGCCAGCAAGGCCGAGCGCATGGAGACCGCCCGGCGCGGCCGCCTGCTGAGCGATGACCCCGCGTTCAATGGCCTGTTCGACAAGGCATTGGCCAGCGCGCTCGCCGATCTCGACATGGTCCAGAGCAAGACCGCAGACAATCCTGAGCAGGCCGCCAACATCCGCCGGATGCGGCAATTGCTGAGCGATTACGTCAAGGCCGAAAGGACGGAACGGAGCAGGGGCAGAAGCGCGCAGGCCGCCCTGCGCAGCGATTTCTTCCACGATCCCGTCGTCGTCCATATTCGCGAGATCCGCCAGGTGGCCGACGCCATGGCCGATGAAGAGCGCGCCCTGCTGCGCCAGCGCGAATCGCTGCAGGCGCAAAGCCTGCGCACGTTCAACATGGTGCTGGTGGCGATCGCGCTGCTGATCCTGACAGTGGCCAGCGCCACGATCCTGCTGGTGCGCCGCACCCTGCGCGATCTGCGCGCATCGCGTCTGGAGCTGAGCGCGCTCAATACCGACCTGGAACGCCTGGTCGATTCGCGCACCACCGAGCTGCAGCGCGCCAACGCCGAAATCCAGCGCTTTGCCTATATCGTCAGCCATGATCTGCGTTCTCCGCTGGTCAACGTCATGGGCTTTACCGCCGAACTGGAAGCGGCGACCGACGTGATCGCCCGCTCGCTGCACGATCCGGCGCAGGCGGGCGCTGCGGTGCCCTCGCCCGCCGATGTGCTGCGCGCGGTAGAGGAAGACCTGCCCGAGGCGATCGGCTTCATCCGCAGTTCCACCCAGAAGATGGACCGGCTGATCAATGCCATCCTGCGCCTCTCGCGCGAAGGGCGCCGCACCCTGGCGCCCGAGACGCTCGATCTCACCGCGCTGGTCCGCTCGATCGCCGATACGATGCAGCACCGCCTGACCGAAACCGGCACCACGCTGACCATCGCGGCGTTGCCCACGCTCACCAGCGATCGCACCGCGCTGGAACAGATTCTTTCCAACCTGATGGAAAACGCGCTGAAGTACCTTCAGCCCGGCCGCGCTGGTGAAATCCACATCAGCGGCAAGGCCGTGCGCGGCCGCGCCATCATCGAGGTGACGGACAACGGCCGCGGCATCGATCCGCGTGATCATGAACGCATTTTCGACCTTTTCCGCCGCTCTGGCGTGCAGGACCAGCCGGGCGAAGGCATCGGTCTTGCGCATGTTCGTGCGCTTGCCTATCGCCTTGGCGGTGTGATCGAAGTGGTTTCGGAATTGGACAAAGGCGCCACGTTCCGCGTCAACCTGCCGATCGAATGGAAAGGCGCAGAAGCCAATGGTTAATCAACGTCCCGTCAACATCGTGATGATCGAGGACGACGAGGGTCATGCCCGTCTCATCGAGAAGAACATCCGCCGCGCCGGCATTTCCAACACGATCCATCACTTCGTCGATGGCACCTCGGCGCTGTCGTTCCTGCTCGATAGCGAGCACGGCCCCAGCCACAACGGGCCGGCGCTGGTGCTGCTCGATCTCAACCTGCCGGACATGAGCGGGATCGATATCCTCGCCCGGATCAAGAGCGATGATGGCCCGCTGCGCCGCACCCCGGTGGTCGTGCTGACCACCACCGATGACAAGGTGGAAATCCAGCGCTGCTATGACCTGGGCTGCAACGTCTACATCACCAAGCCCGTCAACTATGAAAGCTTTGCCGACGCGATCCGTCAGCTGGGCCTGTTCCTGTCGGTGATCCAGATCCCGAGTGCGGAGGAGGTCTGATCCGTCCCGCCGCGCGCATTCTCTATATCGACGACGACGAGGGGCTGCGGCGCCTCGTCGCACGGGTGCTGGCGCGCAAGGGATATGACGTAACCACCGCGGCCAGCGGCGATGAAGGCATCGCCATGACTGCAAGTCAGGCTTTCGACCTGGTAGCCGTGGACCATTACATGCCGGGTCGCGACGGCCTCTCCACGCTCGAAGGGCTGCGCGCCCTGCCCGATTGCCCGCCGATCGTCTATGTCACCGGCTCGGAAGAGAGCCGCATCGCCGTGGCCGCGCTGAAAGCCGGGGCGCAGGACTATGTCGTCAAGGCAGTGGGCGACGATTTCTTCGATCTTCTGGCGCAAAGCTTTGCCCAGGTGCTGGAAGCCACCGCCCTGCGGCAGGCCCGCGACCGCGCCGAACAGGATCTGCGCGCCAGCAACGCCCGGCTGGAAACCCTGCTGCGCGAGGTCAACCACCGCGTTGCCAACAACCTCCAGATGGTCATGGCGTTCGTCTCGATGCAGGCGCGCAGCGTGGACAACGAGGCCGCGCGCGATGCGCTCTATCGCGCGCACCAGCGTATTGCCACGATCGCCCAGGTCAACCGGCGGCTTTACACGACCAATGACGTCGAATTCGTGGCGATCGACGATTATCTCGCCGCCCTGGCCAGCGACATGGGCGATGCCTGGTCGGCCCAGCGGCCGCGCACGGTAACGGTCGATGCCGATCCCGCGCGGCTGAAGACCGACCTTGCCGTCACCATAGGCCTTGCGGCCAACGAACTGGTCGGCAATGCCTGCAAATATGCCTATCCGGCCGATGCCGAAGGCGAGGTGCGCGTCACCCTGCGCCTGACGCAGCAGGTTGATGCCGAGGCGCGCCTGATGCTGTGCGTGGAAGACGATGGCTGGGGCATGCCGCCCGACGGCACCGTGCATGGCACCGGCCTTGGCACGCGGCTGATCGATGCGCTCACCCGCTCACGCGGGGCACGCCTGGCACACGAGGCGGTGCATCCCGGCGAGGCTATGCCCGGCACGCGCGCCTGCCTGACGCTTACCCTCAACGCTGATGATCTGTGCCCGGGCGACGACAGCGTGCCGGCGGATTTCACCATCTGAACCTTGCCGTCGCGGCTTTTTGTGATATTTTTCATATCACGAATACACCATCGATCACGGCAAGCGCAGGCAACGGGGATGGGGCATGGGCAAGAAGCGCAAGCGCAACGCGGAAAAGGCAGCGGTTGACCAAGGCCTGGCGCGGGCCGTCATGGCACTGCTGGCCCAAGCCATGGCCGAGCCGGACGTGGCGCGCTGCACCCTGTCGATCGACAAGACCACCGGCCTTGCCCGCCTGGCGACGAGCGGCGCGGACGGCCGCACCGCCACGCGCGAGATCGTCGGCCCTGGCCTCGCGCTCGATACGCTGACCAACGCGCCAGACGAACAACCGGATCAATTGCCCGGCGCATTGCCAGCAACCAGCGGGCGCAGCGGTGCCCAGGCCCGGGCCGCCCGCGATGCGCAGATCGTGGCGCTCGCCGCGCGCGGCCTTACTCAGACCGAAACCGCACGGGTGCTGTCAGTCTCCCAGGCGCTGGTATCCAAAGTGCTGCGCGCCGCCGCGGCCGGCTAAACCATCCTCAATGGTCAATGCCCCAGGTGGCGCAGGCCGGATCGGCCGCCACCACCTGCCGGCGCAAGGCGGTGCGGGCCAGGCGCTCCACCTCTACCTTGCGGCGCGCGGCGGCCAACGGCAGGCTGGGCGCCGGCCGCACGATTTCCGCGTCATAGCCATCGGCCACGATGATGCCGCAGGCCTGCGGCAGAAACGCCGCATCGTTGAGCACGGCGCGATCAAGATGCGGTGCCAGCCCCCAATAGAACCGGTCGCAATGATCGAGGTATTCCGGCCACTTGCTATCGCCCAGCAGATCGGCGCGGCTGACCTTGATTTCCACGATCACCACCCGCCCCTTGCCATCGATCCCCATCAGATCGGCCCGCCGGCCATTGCGCAGCGGCATTTCCGCCAGGCACCAGATATCGTTGCGGGCAAACAGCCGCGCCACGCCGCGTGCCACGGCCAAGGCATCGGGCGACAGCGAGGGGGCGGTGGGCGGAACGAGAATCGAATCGGACATGCCGCCAGATTAAGAACATAATGCGAACAGGTAAAGCCGCAGCCCGCCAGGTTCGCTGTGATCCGACCTAGGGTGTGTGGGGATTCAGGTCAGGGTGGAGCGAGAATGGCTGATTTTCGCGACCCGGAGCGCAGCGTACTTTCGGTACGTGAGCACCGGAAGCGCGAAAAGCGGCCGTTCGCAGCCCGCCATGGGCTGAATCCCCACACACCCTAGCGTTGCGGCCGAAGATTGAGCGGCGGGATCAGATCGAGCAGCGCAGCGCGCGCGGCCTCGAATTCCTGCCACAGCGCCTGGGCGGCCTGGCGCAGCGCCTCGGGCGTGGCGCGGCCCTGGGCGGCGATCAGAGCGCGCAAGCCAGGTTGCAGCACGGCAGCCAGGTCTTCGATTCCGTCGCGCGCCTGGTCGGCCCGCCAGCCGCCGGTGGCCCGCATGATCGCGGGAAAGTTGCGCACGTCGGGCCGCAGCGGTTCAGGGGGACGCCCCGCCAGCACCGCCACCGACCGCGCCGCCTCGTGCAGCGCCATCCACACCGTATCGAGCGGCGACATGCCCGCCAGCCGTGCCCGCGCCGCCAGCCGATCGGCCCCCAGCACATCCGATGCGCCGCCGGGCAACAGCGGCGGCGGGCCGCCCTGCACCGTTTGCCGCGCCTGCTCGCGCAAGGGATCGCGCGGCGCTGAATCAAGGCTTTGGCCAGCGCGGAAGGACTGGAATGGGGGGTGTTCCATGGCGGAAAGGCTAGGCTGGGATTGTTAACCGATTCCTAATTTTCCACCGTGCCGATGCCGTGGCCAGGGGCCGTGCAAAAACCGCTGGCATGCCCTGCCCGCCACTGCTAGGGCGCCACTTCACGCACCCGTAGCTCAGCTGGATAGAGTACTGCCCTCCGAAGGCAGGGGTCACAGGTTCGAATCCTGTCGGGTGCGCCACTTCCCTCAACATCTGATGCTTGATCGGCCCCTGGCCCGCGCTGTGCGTGGCGCCAGCTCTGCGCCGATGCCGCTCAAGGCATTGCCGCGTAATTGTGCGTAAGCTGTTCCGACAATAAATTCACCGTGAACACGGCATACCGTTCCGCGCATGACGTTCAGCGGAACAAGACGCACAGTATTGGTATATATACTTAGCAATCAGCAGATTTCAGCCAATATTGTGTTGATTCAGCCGATTCTGCATAACCGCCGCCGAACCTCGTGAATATGCGCCGCCTGGCCCTGGCCGGGCGGATCAACACAGCTGGCGGCCACTTTTTGCGCAAGCGGCAGCGGTACGCCATGTTCTTTTCAACGCCTTGAGGTGTCAAGAAAATGGCGAATATCAACGTCACCGTGTCGGCCTACAACGCCAATGCGCCCTATTCCGCGGCCGATACCGTCACCCTGGCCGATACCGGCGCTGCCATCGCGGCGCTGTCGGCAAGCGATTTTGGCAACCTCGCGGCAAACGGCATCGACAAGATCAATGCCACCGACAACGTGCTGAGCCTGACCGTGGACCAGTACCAGGCATTGGGCGTGGTGACGCTGGCCGCGGGCGACGTGATCACCCTGGCTGACAGTGGCGCCAATATCGCCGCGCTTTCTGCCAGCGATATCGCCGCGCTGGCCGATGCCGGGATCGACAAGATCGACGCCACCGACAATGTGCTCAACCTCAGCGTCGCACAATACCAGGCGCTGGGCACCGTGGCCCTGACCAGCAGCGACACCGTGACGCTGACCGGCACGGGCACTGCGCTTTCCGCCCTCACCCCCAGCGATATCGCCGCGCTGGCCGATGCCGGGGTGGACCAGCTTGACGCGACCAACAACGTCCTGTCGCTGACCCTGGCGCAATACCAGGCGCTGGGCAGCGTGACCGTGGCCGCCAACGACGTCCTCACGCTATCGGGCACGGGTGCCAGCATCGGCGCGCTCAGCGTGGCGCAGATTGCCGGCCTGGCCGCCTCGGGCTTTGACAAGATCAACGCCACCGACAACGTGCTCACCCTTTCGGTCGCGCAGTATCAGGCGCTGGGCACGGTGGAACTGGTTGCGGGCGACGTGATCACCCTGGCCGACAGCGGCAGCAACCTGGCCGCGCTCTCGGCCGGTGCTTTTGCCGCGCTGGCCGACGCCGGCATCGACAAGATCGACGCGACCGACAATGCCCTCACCCTGTCCGTGGCGCAGGTCCAGGGTCTGGGCACGGTGGAACTGGCGCGTGGCGACGTGATTACCCTGGCCGACAGCGGCGCGGCGCTGGCCGCGCTCTCTGCCGCCGACATCGCCAATCTGGGCGCCATCGGCATTGACCGCATCGACGCCACCGACAACGCGTTGAGCCTGACGGTGCAGCAGGCGCTGGCGCTGGGCAGCGTGGCGCTGACCGGCAGCGACAGCATTCCCCTGGCCGATACCGGCAGCAACCTGGCCGCGCTGACCCCGGCCGAACTGGCGCAACTGGCCACGGCCGGGTTCGACGCGATCGATGCCAGCGATGGGGCGCTTACCCTTTCGCTCGCGCAGATCGGCGCCTTGGGCACCATGGCGCTGACGCCGGGCAACACCGTGATCGCCCAGGCGACGGCTGCCGAGATCGAGGCCCTGTCACCGGTTGCCATCGCCGCCCTGGCGCAGGCCGGCGTGGATCTGCTCGGCCCCAGCGATGGCGAGCCGATGCTCTCCGTGACGCAGGCCCAGGCCGTGGTCGCCGGCAACCTGTGGTTCACCGGGCACAGCGCGGTTCTGGCCGACAGTGGCGCCGCGATCGCGACCCTGACCGGCACGAGCCTGGAAGACCTTTACCTCCATGGCGTGACGCGGATCGACGCCATCGACGATGTCCTGACGCTGCATGTGGACCAGGCGCTGGCGGTCGGCCAGGCTGGCACCGCCCTGACCGGGGCAGACGTGATCACCCTGGCCGATACCGGCGCCACGCTGGCCGCGCTGGCGGCCGGCACGATCGGCGATCTGGCGCAGCTGGGTATCGACCGCATCGATGCCACCGACAATGCCCTGGCGCTGACCGTGGCGCAGCTCGACGCGCTCGACACTATCGCCCTGACCCAGGCGGACAGTGTCACCCTGGCCGATACCGGCGCGAATCTTGCCGCGCTTTCCGCCGCGACCATCGCTGGCTTGGCGGCGCTAGGGATCGACACGATCCACCCCACCGACGGCACTCTGGCGCTGAGCGTGGCACAGGCCCAGGCGCTGGGCGCCGTGGCGCTGCAAGGCGGCGATACCATCGTGCTGACCGACAGCGGCGCGCATATCGCGGCGCTCTCTGCCGCCGACATTGCGGCCCTGGCCACTGCCGGGATCGATCGCATCGCCACGACGGGCGGCAGCCTTACGCTGTCTGTCGCGCAGGCCCAGGCCCTTGGCACCATCGCCCTGACCCCATCCGACAGCGTGACGCTGGCCGATACCGGCGCCAGCATCGCGGCGCTTTCGGCAACGGCCCTGGCCGCGCTGGTAACAACCGGCATCGATACGATCGACGCCAGCGACGATGCCCTCGCGCTCACCGTCGCACAGGCCCAGGCGCTCGCCGGCGCGACCCTGTCGGGCAGCGACACGCTGACGCTGGCCGATACCGGCGCGCATATCGCCGCGCTGTCGCTGGCCGACCTGGCCGATCTGAGCGCGCGCGGGTTCACCGCGATCGATGCGCGCGATGACTTGCTCACCCTGTCGCTCGCCCAGGTCCAGGGACTGGGCAACCTGGCCCTTACCGGCGCGGACATGGTCACCGTGCTGGCCACCGGCGCCGAATTCGCGGCGTTGACCACACAGGATTTTACCGCCCTCGCTGCTGCCGGGGTGGATGCCCTGGCGACCACCGACCATGCCCTGGCGCTGAGCGTGGCGCAGGTCCAGGCGCTGGGCAGCCTGGCGCTGGCCGCCGATGACGCGATCACCCTGGCCGACACGGCCGCCCATATCGCGGCACTGACCCCGGCTGACCTTGCCGGTCTGGCCGCGCTTGGCATCGATACGGTCCACGCCACCGATGGCGCGCTTACCCTGTCTGCCGACCAGGCCCTGGCGCTGGGCGTGGTAACTCTGGCCGCCGCCGATACGATCACGCTGGCCGATAGCGCGGCCAACCTTGCCGCCCTCACCGCAAGCGAGATCGCCGCGCTGGCCGCCACCGGAATCGATGTGCTCGATGCCACCGACAATGCCCTGGCGCTGACCGTGGCGCAGGCGCAGGCGCTGGGCTCCATCGCGCTGACCGGCAGCGACAGCATCACGCTGGCCGATGGCGGCGCGGCGATTGCTGCGCTGTCTGCCACGGCGCTGGCCGGGCTGGCCGCCGCCGGGATCGACGCGATCGATGCCACCGACAATGCCCTGCATCTCAACGTGGCGCAGCTTGGCGCGCTGGCCAGCGTGGCCATTTCTGCCGGTGACACGCTCACCCTGGCCGACAGCGGCACCCATGTTGCCGCCCTGTCGGCCGCCGCGCTGGCCGCTTTGGTGGCGCAGGGGATCGACACGGTCGACACCACCGACAATGCCCTTACCCTGTCACTGGCCCAGGCGCAGGTGCTGCATGGCGTCACGCTCGCCGCTGCAGACCTGGTCACCGTGGTGGCCACCGGCAGCGAATTGGCCGCCCTTACGGCGCAGGACTTTGCCGATCTGGCCGCAGCCGGGGTCGATGCCCTGGCCACCACCGATCATGAGCTGACCCTGAGCGTGGCCCAGGCGCAGGCGCTGGGCGGGCTGGCGCTGGCCGCCGCCGATACCGTGACCCTGCGCGATAGCAGCGCAACGCTTGGCTGCCTTTCGCCCACGGCCCTCGCGGATCTGGTGGCGCTGGGCGTCGACCGCATCGCTGTCAGCGACGGCACGGTGCAGTTGGATGCGACGCAGGCGTTGGCTCTCGCTGGCACCTTGGTGGCGCCGGATAGCACGCTGATCGTGCACGATGCGCAAAGCACGCTGGAAGGGTTGAGCCCAACGCAATGGGCCACCCTCGCCGCGCTGGGCGCCACCACGGTCGGCAGCGTCGAAGGCCATTTCACGCTCGACGCGGCGAGCGCCGTGGCCATGGCCGGGATCGGCCTGGCCGCCAACGAAGTGCTGACCATTGAAGACAACGGCGCGGCGCTTTCCGCTCTCACTACGGCGCAGCTCGCCACGCTTTCGGCCAAGGGTGGCGTCATCGTCATGGTCAGTGACGATGCCCTGGTGCTCGACGTGGCACGGCTCGATGCTGCGGCGGGACTGGCCTTTGCCACGCAGCATGGCTTCACCCTGGCCGATGACGCCAGCGTGCTCAACGCGCTCTCGCCCACCCAGATCGCGCAGGCGGCCGGCCATGGCGTGAGTGTGGTCAGCGCCACGCAAAGCGCGCTGGAATGGACGTGGGCGCAGTTCAACGCGCTCGATGGCGGGCACATTGCCAGCGCCACCAGTGCAACGCTGGTGACCACGCAGGCCGAACTGGACGATGCCGGCCTGCCGATGCTGGCCGGCCTTGCCGGCCAGGGCATCGATACCCTGGCATCGGCCGCCGGCACGCTTACCGTCACGACCGATCAGCTGGTCGCGCTGGGCCAGGTCGTGCTGGCGGAGGGTGACAGCGTGACCCTGGCCGATAGCGGCGCCGCGCTGGCCGCGCTGGATGCCACGGCGCTGGCCGCCCTCGCCGGGCACGGCATCGATACCATCGCCGTGACCGACCACGTCCTGGCATTTTCGCCGGCCCAACTCGCCGCGCTGGGCCAGGTCACGGTCGGTCCGGCTGCTACGCTGGTCCTGGTCGATAGCGGCGTCCACCTGGCCGCGCTCGATACCGCCGGCGTGGCCGCCCTGGTGGCGCAAGGCGTCGATGCGATCGATTCCAGCGATGATCAGATCGTGCTTGGCCTGGGCACGTTCCGCGCGCTGGCGCCGCTCGCGTTCACGCC
Organism: Novosphingobium sp. GV079; assembly: GCF_003058045.1. Classification (NCBI taxonomy): domain Bacteria; kingdom Pseudomonadati; phylum Pseudomonadota; class Alphaproteobacteria; order Sphingomonadales; family Sphingomonadaceae; genus Novosphingobium; species Novosphingobium sp. GV079. Next base: position 46,460 of record NZ_QBUE01000005.1, read on the forward strand.
GGGTGACCAGATCGTGCTGGAAGACAGCGCCACGGCGCTCTCCAGCCTCTCGCTGGCTGACATTGCCCGGCTGCAGGATCTGGGCGTGGCCTATATCGCCGCCACCGATCCGGGCGCCGTCACCTTTTCGCTGGCGCAGTTCGATGCGCTCCATGGCGTGGACCTGGACGTGGCCAGCATCGTCCTGGCCGATAGCGGCGCGGCGCTGGCTGCGCTCAATCCGGCCTACCTGGTCCAGGCGGGCATTGCCGGCGTGCGGCAGATCGACGCCACCGACAACGCGCTGACGCTCAGCTATGACCAGTTCCTGGCACTCGATGGCACCGTGGCGCTGACGGCCAGCGACAGCGTGACGCTGACTCTCAGCCCGGCCGTGCTGGCCTCGCTCGACGCCGCAGCCATTGCCCACCTCGCCGGCATGCATGTCGATATCCTGGCTAGCACCGGCGGCGCGCTGACGCTGACCCAGGCACAGTTCGATGCCTTGGGCAGCATGGTCATGGCCCCGGCCGCCACGGTGACGCTGTCGCTTGCCGGGTCCGCGCTGGAAAGCCTTTCGCCCGCGCAGATTGCCGCCCTGGCCGACCATGGCATCGATGCGATCGACCTGGGCATGGCCATGCCCACGTTGAGCGTGGCGCAGGCGCTTGCCCTGTCCGCCTACCCCACGTCGTCCGGCGGGATCATCATTGAAGACAGCGCAGACCACCTTGCCACACTGTCGCCCACCGCGATCGCGCTGCTCGATGCCACTGGCGCAGTCACGCTCAACGCCAGCAGCGGCGCGCTGGTGCTCGATCTGGCGCAGACGCAGGCCCTGCATCTGGCCGAGATCGCCGTCAGTGGCACGCAGCCGGTGACCCTGGCCGACAGCGCCACGGCACTTGCCGCGCTCAGCCCCGAAACCCTGTCGTGGCTCGCTGCCATCGGCGTTGACCAGGTCCACGCGAGCGATGGCCCGCTGACGGTGAGCGTGGCGCAGGCTCTGGCCCTCGGCAGCGTTACCTTTGCCGATGGGGATACGGTGATCCTTGCCGATACCGGCGATGCACTGGCCAACCTCTCCGCCACGGCGCTGGCTGGCCTGGCCGTCGCCGGGGTGGACCGGATCGATGCCACCAACGATGCCCTGGTGCTGAGCAAGGCGCAGTTCGATGCGCTGGGCACAGCCACCCTGACCCAGGGCGACAGCGTCACGCTGGCCATCGCGGCGGGACAGCTTTCGGCCCTGACGCCCACGCAACTGCACGACCTCGCCAGCCAGGGCATCGATATCCTGCGCACGCCCGGTGCGAGTGCCGCGTTGACCGTGGCACAGGCCCTGGCGCTGGGCAGCATGGTCTTTGCCGCCGATCTGCCCGCCACCCTGGTCGATAGCGGGGCGCATCTCGCCACGCTGTCGGTGGGCGATATTGCCGCCCTGCGCGCCGCCGGCGTCACGGCCATTGCCGCCACTGGCCATGGCTTTGCCGTCACGATCAGCCAGGCCCAGGCCATCTCCGGCATGACGATCGACCCCGCCAGCACCGCCACGATCACCGATAGCGGCAGCGCGTTGGCGGCACTCTCGCCCCAAGCACTGGCGGCCTTGGCCGATGCCGGGTTCGACCGCATCGATGCCACCGACAACGTGCTGGCGCTGTCGCTGGCGCAGTTCCACGCCATCGCCCCGCTGGGCATCGCACCAGACGACGTGCTGACCCTGGCCGACAGCGCAGCAACGCTGGCCGCCCTGTCGCGCACCCAGATCGATGACCTGGCAGCGCGCGGTGTCACCACGATCCACGCCACCGATGGCGCGATCACCGTGGGCGTCGATAGCTGGTCGCGCCTGGTGCAGGACGGCATCGGCTTTGCCCATGGCGACGCGGTCGTGGTGCGCGACAGCAGCACGGCGATCGCCAACCTGGGCGAAGAAACGCTGGCCACGTTTGCCGATAGCGGGGTCACCCGGATTGATGCCACCGACGATCAGATCACCCTGTCCTATGGTCAATTCCTGGCACTGGGCACCGTGGCATTGACCGGCGCAGACACCGTCAGGCTGTGGTTCAACGGTGATAGCCTGGCCACGCTGGATGACGCCGATGTCGCCGCGCTGGTTGCCGCCGGGGTCGATATGGTGGGCACGCTGGGCGAGCCGCTCTATGTCGATCTGGCCACGCTGCACCATCTGGCGCAGGGCGGCCTGGCGATCGATCCCGATGTCACCGTGCGCCTCATGGTCAGCGGCAGCGCCCTGGCGGCACACGACGCGCAGGAACTGATCGCCCTGGCGACGCAAGGCGTGGATGTCATCCAGGTCAACGGCCCGCTGGCCCTGTCGGTGGCGCAATACGATGCGCTCGGGTCGATGGTCCTGGCGGGCTATGATGGCCGCAGCCTGGTTGATACTGGTGCGCACATCGCCGCGCTTTCGCCCGATGGCCTTGCCGCATTGGCCGCGCGCGGGGTTGGCGTGATCGATGCCACTGACGGCAGCGTGCATCTCTCGCTTGCGCAAGTGAGCGCCATGGGCGGCATGTATGTTGCGGGTGAAGACCTTGCCGTGGTCGATCTCACTGCCGAGCAGGCCTTTGCCCTCGACACCGAAACGGGCGCCATCCTGGGCCAGCATGGCATCGATGCCATCGCCGTGACCCAGGGCACGCTCACGCTCGGCCTGGCCGATCTCTATCGCTATGCCGACTACACCTTTGCCGGCGGCGACGTGGTCCTGGCCGAAAGCGGGGCGACGCTTGCCAACCTGTCGCCCTATGACCTGGCCTGGCTCGCCGGGCGGGGGATTACCGCAATCGATGCCAGCGATGATGCACTGGTGCTGTCGCTGGCCCAGTTTACCGCGCTGGGCACGATGCACCTTGCCGCTACCGACGACGTGACGATCACGGCCAGCGCCGCCGATCTTGCCACGCTGTCGCCTGCTGTGTTCGCGGCCATGGATGCCAACGGGGTCGACAGCGTGGAAGTCTCGGGCGGCGGCTTCAGCCTCACCGCGGCCCGGGCAGCGCAACTCGGCAATATCCAGCTGATCGGCTCTGGCCCGATCACGCTGGTCGACACCGGCGCCGCGATCGCCGCGCTCAGTGCTGATACCCTGGCCGGGCTGGCCGGTTCGGGCATCACCGCGATTGACGCCACTACCGGCATCACCATCAATGCCAGCAAGTATGAAGCCTTGGGTGGCATCGGCTTTGCCCTGGCCGATGTGGTCACCGTAGCCTCGAACCACAGCTTCACCATGGGCGCCGATGTCGACAACGTGACGCTGACCGGCACCAAGAACCTGGTGGTGACCGGCAACAGCGGCGCCAACGTGATCACCGGCAATGCCGGGCGCAACACGCTGGATGGCGGCGCGGGCAACGATCGCCTCATCGGCGGTGCCGGGCGCGATGTGCTGACCGGCGGCGCGGGGGCCGACAAGTTCATCTTCCGCGATGGCGATTTCGGTGGCAACACGGCCTCCACCGCCGACCGCATCACCGATTTCTCGCGCGGCTCGAAAGACCTGATCTCGCTGATCGGGGTGGATGCCAATACCCATACCGTGGGCGATGATGCCTTTGCCTGGATCGGCAACAGCGCATTCCATCACGTGGCGGGTGAGTTGCGCTATATCCAGACTGCCGGCAACACCTATGTCCAGGGTGATACCAATGGCGATGGCCTGTCGGATTTCTGGATCCGGCTGGATGGTGTCGTCAACCTGCAAGCCACTGATTTCCAACTTTGATCGTGGCTGCAAGGGCGGTTTCGGAAAGGGGTGCCATCGGCGCCCCTTTTTGATTGCATGCAATCACAATCGATCATCGCCGCAGGTTCTCCCCCTCCCCATTGCGGCGCTGCCGTGATAGTGCCTGCCGCCAGGAACGGCCGCCGGCAACGGCCGCGCCGCACACGGCACAGCAGGAAGCAAGGCAGATGATCATTTCCGCACCCACCGATTTCCGTGGCGCGGCCGCGCGGCGCCTGCCGCCGTTTCTGTTTCATTATATCGACGGCGGATCGGGTGCGGAAACCACGCTGCGCCGGAACGAGGCCGATCTCCAGGCGCTGAGCATCCGCCAGAACGTGCTGCGCGACGTGGGCGGCCTGTCCACTGCCACCACCCTGTTTGGCGAGGACATGGCCCTGCCGGTCGTGCTCGCCCCGGTCGGGCTGACCGGCATGTATGCCCGCCGCGGTGAAGTGCAGGCGGCGCGCGCCGCGGCTGCCCATGGCGTGCCGTTCACGCTTTCCACCGTGTCGGTCTGCCCGCTCGAAGAAGTACAGGCCCAGTGCCCCCGCCCGATCTGGTTCCAGCTCTACGTGCTCAAGGATCGCGGCTTCATGCGCAACGTGCTGGAACGCGCCAAGGCCGCCGGCATCAAGACCCTGGTGTTCACGGTCGATATGCCGCTGCCCGGCTCGCGCTATCGCGATGCGCATTCGGGCATGTCGGGCCCCTATGCCGGGCTGCGGCGCATGATCCAGGCGATGACCCACCCCGCCTGGGCCTGGGACGTGGGCCTGCGCGGCAAGCCGCACGACCTCGGCAATGTCTCTGCCTATATGGGCAAGCCCATGGCGCTGGGCGATTACATCGGCTGGCTGGGCAACAATTTCGATCCCGGCATCGGCTGGAAGGATCTCGAATGGATCCGCGCCTTCTGGGACGGGCCGATGGTGGTCAAAGGCATCCTCGAACCGGAAGACGCGCGCGATGCGGTGCGGTTTGGTGCCGATGGCCTGGTCGTGTCGAACCATGGCGGGCGCCAGCTCGATGGCACGCTGTCTTCCGTCGCGGCGCTGCCGCGCATTGCCGATGCGGTGCAGGGCGATCTGCGCATCCTGGCGGATTCGGGCGTGCGCACCGGGCTCGACGTGGTGCGCATGCTGGCCAGCGGCGCCGATGCGGTGATGCTGGGCCGCGCGTTCATCTATGCCCTGGCGGCGCGCGGCGGCGCTGGCGTGGGCCAGTTGCTCGATCTCATCGCGCGTGACATGCGCGTGACCATGGCGCTGACCGGCGCACGCACCGTGGCCGATATCGGCGCGCACACGCTGGCCGGCTAAGCCCCGCGCGCGCTTAGTCCGGGCTGTTGGGCTGCGCGGCGGCCGGGGCCGGCGGGCCGATCCGCCGCACCGCCGGCGCATGCAGGCCCAGCATGGCATCCAGCAGGGGCAGTCGCTGCTCGACCAGCCGGGCCGGGGTGCGCCCGGTCACCAGGCGCACTTCGCGGATCAGGTGCGACTGGTCATAGAAATGATCGGCCACGCTGGCGGCCTGCTGCGGCGTGGTGGCGGGATCGGCGAGCAGCGCGGCGGCGCGCAGGGCGCGATGCTGCCGCGCCAGCTGCTTGGGTGGCAGGCCGAAATAGCGATCGACCAGGCGCTGCAGCTGGCGCGGGGAATAGCACGCATCGCGATAGAGATCGTCCACCACCGGTGACATCGCGCGGGCCAGCCAGGCCTGCACCTCCTCCACCAGGCGCACGTGCGCGTCAGACAGGGCATGCAGCCGCGCCTGCAGTACCGGCACGCTGCGTGCCACCAGTTCGGCCAGGGTAAAGGGCCGAACGCCGTGCCCCTGGGACAGGTCTGCCGCCAGCCGGCGCACCCCGCCGCCCAACAGTTCGCCCGCATCGCGCAGCCGGTTGCCGTGCTCCGAGGCGGAAAGGCCGCCAGTCAGCGCCGCCCAGCCCAGCGGCGACAGCAGCGCGCCGAACACGTGCCAGGGCCCGGCAATCTCGATCCGCGCTGCGGCCCGCAGTGGCGTGATAACGCTGGCCGGCGCGCTCGCATCGGCCAGGCCGCCGGGCAGCCGCAGCAGCCCTTCCCCGCGCAGGAATATCGCCAGCATGGCTGGGCCGGCCGGCAGCATGTCTTCCTGCAGCGGATCGGCGCCGCATATCTGGAAAAAGCTGCCGATATAAGGCGCCAGGGCAGGCGGCGCGGGCCAGTGATCAAGGGTCAGGCTATCCCCGCCAGTGTCGGTGCCTCCCCAAGAACGCAGGCCGATACCCGCAGGGTGCCGCGGCGCCGTGGCATGGTTCATCGCTGCACCCGGAACGGCTGCCGATACTGTGATCTTTCGTATTGCCCCATGGCTGCCAGCGACCATCCAAGCCACTGTCATGTCAAGCAATACAAAGCGATACTTCGATAATGGATGAAAAAACGGCGGCTGGGCCAAGGGCCAAGCCGCCGTAAAGTGGAGAACCCGATACATCACTGCACCGAGCCCTTCGGGTCGCAAAGCGGACCTAAGCGATAGGTCGATTCCCTGATTGTATGGATTCGACAAAATCGGTGGCATCCGCGCCACAGCGGAAAAGTTTTCGCCCCCCCTCACGACACTAAACCATGCCAAGCGTGTTTTGCGGCTTGGCGGCGCGCGCGCGGCCCGCAATAGGAAGCCCTTCCCCGACCGCACCCAACGCATGGCCCGTTAATGCTCTATCGTCTTGCACGTCCTTTGCTTTTTCGTTTGCCGGCAGAAACCGCACACACGCTGACGCTGCGCGCGCTGGCCATGGCGCCAGCCGGCGGCCGCGCCGCACCAGAGCCGGCGCTGGCGCAGCGCGTGGCAGGGATCGTGTTCCCCAATCCGGTCGGCCTGGCCCCAGGGTTCGACAAGAACGCGGAAGTGGCCGACGCGCTGTTCGGGCTGGATTTCGGCTTTGTCGAAATCGGCACGGTCACCCCGCGCCCCCAGGCCGGCAACCCACGCCCGCGCCTGTTCCGCCTGGTCGAGGACGAAGCGGTGATCAACCGCATGGGCTTCAACAACCACGGCGCCGAAGTGGTCAGCCGGCGCCTGACCCAGCGCCTGGGCAAGCCCGGCATCCTGGGCGCCAATATCGGGGCCAACAAGGATTCGGTCGATCGCGTGGCCGATTACGCGGAAATGACGCGGATCATGGCACCGCTGGCCACCTATCTCACGGTCAACATTAGCTCGCCCAACACGCCGGGCCTGCGCGCGTTGCAGGATGAAAGCGCGCTGGGCGATCTGCTCGATGCGGTGATCGCCGCACGCGCCCCGCACAAGACGCCGATCTTCCTCAAGCTGGCGCCCGATCTGCAACGGTCGGATATCGATGCGATCTGCCGCATCGCCATGGACAAGCGGCTCGATGCCCTGATCGTGAGCAACACCACGATCACCCGCCCGGCCAGCCTGCGTTCGGCCCATGCCGGCGAAACCGGCGGCCTCTCCGGCAAGCCGCTCGCGCCGCTGGCGCTGGAAATGCTGCGTGCGTTCCGCAGCGCCACGGGCGGCGCCATTCCGCTGATCGGTGTGGGCGGCATCGCCAGTGCCGAAGATGCCTGGCAACGCATCCGCGCCGGGGCCAGCCTGATCCAGATCTACAGCGGCATGGTCTATCATGGCCCCCGGCTGGCGCAGCACATCATCACCGGCCTGGCCCGCCGCGTGCGTGCCGAAGGCATGACAAGCATTGCAGAGGCGGTCGGGACGCAATAGCCATTGCTGCCATGACCTTGCGTAGCCTCTCCCCGCTTGCCACCGCTTCCCTCGCGGTTATTTCCACGCTGGCCCTGGCCGCCTGCCAGACCATGCCCGGCGCCACACCGGGTACGGCAACCACGCCGGCCCCCGCGCTCGCCCTCACCCCGGGCCGCACCGATGGGGCCGATGTCGGCCGCCAGGGTCTGGTTTCTGCGGCCGATCCGCGCGCGGCCGATGCCGGGGCGCAGATGCTGCGCCAGGGCGGCTCGGCCACCGATGCCGCGCTCGCCACCATGCTCGCGCTCACCGTGGTGGAACCGCAAAGTTCCGGCATCGGCGGTGGTGGTTTCCTGATCATGGCCGATGCCGCCGGCCAGGTCGATACGGTCGACGGGCGGGAAAAGGCACCAGCCGCCGCCACGCCGCAGTGGTTCTTCAAGGATGGCCAGGCCATGGCCTTTCCCCAGGCGCGCCCCGGCGGGCGCAGCGTGGGCGTGCCCGGCTCGCTGCGCCTGGCCGCACTCGCCCATGCCGAACATGGCAAGCTCGCCTGGCGCATGCTGTTCGCCCCGGCGATCCGCCTCGCGCGCGATGGCTTTGCCATTACCCCGCGGCTCTATCATGCCCTGGCCGACAATCCCGATATCGCCGGCCTCGATCCCGCCGGCAAGGCGCTGTTCTATGGCGCCGATGGCCAGCCGCTGCCGGTGGGCACGATCGTGCGCAACCCGGCGCTGGCCGATACGCTGGAAGCGGTGGCACTCCATGGCGCCGACTGGTTCTATTCCGGCAGCAATGCCCAGGCCATCGCCACCAAGGTGGGCACCGCCCCGGTCAACCCGGCGCCGATGACCACGGCAGACCTCGCCGCGTTCAAGGCCGTGGCGCGCCCGCCAGTCTGCGGCCGCTATCGCCAGTATCGCATCTGCTCGATGGGGCCGCCCTCGTCAGGCGCCACCACGGTGCTGGCCACGCTGGGCCAGCTCGAACGCTTCGATCTGTCCGCGCTGGGGCCGGACAATCCGGTGGCCTGGCACCTGCTGGCAGAAAGCGAGCGCCTTGCCTATGCCGATCGTGATCAGTACCTGGCCGATCCCGACTTCGTCAAAGTGCCGGTGGCCGGCCTGGTCGATCCGGCCTATCTGGCGCAGCGATCGCAGCTGATTTCGGCGCAGACCGCACTGCCCCACGTTTCCGCCGGGATTCCGGCCGGGGTTACTGCGCGGCTCGCTCCGGCCAAGCCGCAGCCCGAATTCGGCACCTCGCATTTCGTCACGGTGGATCGCTGGGGCAATGCCGCCAGCTATACCTCCACGGTGGAAAGCGCGTTTGGTTCGGGACTGATGGCCGGTGGCTATTTCCTCAACAACGAACTCACCGATTTCAACCTCGATCCGCTGCGCGATGGCCAGCCTACCGCCAACCGGGTGGAAGGCGGCAAGCGACCGCGCAGCTCGATGTCGCCCACCGTGGTGTTCGGCCCTGATGGCCAGATCCGCCTGGTGGTGGGGGCCGCTGGCGGCGCCACGATCCCCGCCCAGGTGATCCGCGCGCTGATCGGCGTGCTCGATTGGCACCTTACCGCGCAGCAGGCGCTGGCCCTGCCCGTGCTGTTTGCGCCTGGTGACCGCGTCTGCGTCGAACAGGGCACCCGGCTTGAGGCGATGATCCCCACGCTGGTGGCGATGGGCCATGCCCAGACCCAGGCATGCAAGATGCCGCTCAAGGCCAATGCGATCGAACGCGTGGGCGATCGCTGGCAGGGCGCGGCCGATCCGCGCAGCGAAGGCGCCGCCATCGCCCAGTGAGTCCGCGGTCATCCAGCTGCCCCATGGCAGCCGGGTGACTGCCCGCAAACCCCGCTTGCCGTAACGGAACGCGCGGCCTAGCTATCCGTTTTGGGAACTGGTCCGAATACGGGCCAGCAGGGAGAGTGTGCGTGTCCGTGGGTGAAAACCAAGCTGCCGTGCAAGTGGCACAGCTGGCTGAAATGCCGAACCTGGTCAGCCTGTTTCTGGCCCGCGCGGCGCAGCATGGCGATGCGCCGTTCCTTTCGGCCAAACGCCAGGGCACCTGGGTGGCGCAATCGTGGCGCAGCGTGGCCGATCAGGTCTGCCTTCTGGCGCAGGCCCTGCGCGCCCTCGGCCTCAATCCCGGTGACCGGGTCATGCTGGTGTCGGAAAACCGCCCCGAATGGTGCATTGCCGATATCGCGATCATGGCCGCCGGGCTGGTCACCGTGCCCACCTACACCACCAATACCGCGCGCGATCACCTCCATATCCTGGAAAATTCCGGGGCGCGCGCGATCATCGTATCGAATGCCAAGCTGGCCCAGCCGCTGCTTGCCGCCGCGCTCAACGCGCCTTGCGCCGAACACGTCATCGGGATCGAACCGCTGCGCCAGCAGCAGGCCGGCACGCTGCATTTCCATGATTGGGAAACCCTGCTGCAGGGCGATGCCGCCGCCGCCCGCGCGGCCGTGAGCCAGCGGATTGCCGCGATCCGGCGCGAGGATCTGGCCTGCATCATCTACACCAGCGGAACCGGCGGCGCCCCGCGCGGGGTGCGCCAGCACCATGGTGCGATCCTCGCCAACGTGGCCGGCGCAGCCCAAGTCCTGGCCGAGGATTTCCACCTGGGCGATGACCAGTTCCTGTCGTTCCTGCCTTTGAGCCACGCCTATGAACACACCGGCGGGCAATGGCTGCCGATCGGCGTGGGCGCACGCATTGCCTATGCCGAAAGCCTGGAAAAGCTCGCAAGCAACATCGAGGAAGTGCGCCCCACGATCATGGTGGTGGTGCCCCGCCTGTTCGAAGTGCTGCGTGCCCGGATCATCAAGCAGATCGAAAAGCAGGGGCGTGTGGCGACATGGCTGATGGACCGCGCCCTGGCGATCGCTGCCCACCAGGAAGAGACCGGGCATCTGCGGCTGATCGATCGGCCGCTCAACCTGCTGATCGAACGCACCTTGCGCCCCAAGGTGCGGGCGCGCTTTGGCGGGCGGATCAAGGCGCTGGTTTCGGGTGGCGCGCCGCTCAACCCCGAAGTCGGGCTGTTCTTCGAGGCCATGGGGCTGACCATGCTGCAAGGCTATGGCCAGACCGAGGCTGGCCCGGTGATCGCCTGCAACCGCCCGGCCGCCGGCATTCGCATGGATACCGTCGGCCCGCCGCTCGCTGGCGTGGAAGTGGCCATCGCGCCCGACGGTGAAATCCTGGTGCGCGGCGAACTGGTGATGCACGGCTATTGGCACAACGATGCCGAAACCGCCCGCGCCATCCAGGATGGCTGGCTGCACACCGGCGATATCGGCCACATCGATGGCCAGGGCCGCATCAAGATCACCGATCGCAAGAAAGACATGATCGTCAACGACAAGGGCGACAATGTCTCTCCGCAAAAGATCGAGGGCATGCTCACCCTTCAGCCCGAAATCGCCCAGGCCATGGTATCGGGCGACAAGCGCCCTTACGTGGTTGGCCTGATCGTGCCCGATGCCGAATGGGCGATGCAGTGGTCGGTGGAAAACGACGCCCCCCACGATCTGGCGCGGCTGGCCGATCTGCCCGCCTTCCGCAGCGCGATGCGCGAGGCGGTGGACCGGGTGAACCGTGATCTGTCCGTGATCGAAAAGGTGCGCCAGTTCACCCTGGCCGACGAACCCTTTGCCATCGCCAACGAGGAACTCACCCCCTCGCTCAAGATCCGCCGCCACAAGATTCGCGAACGCTATGGCGCGCGGATGGACGCGCTGTACAAGGGATAAGACTGGCAGACCGGCGCGCAGGCGCTAAGGGAAGCCGATGTCTCGCACCACTTCCCGTGCCACGCTGGCCGGTGCCTGTGCCACGCTGGCCGCGCAGGTTTCGGGCAACCTTGGCGCCGGTTTTGCCAAGCAGCTGTTTCCCCTGGTCGGCGCGGGTGGCGCCACGCTGCTGCGCGTGGCGCTGGCGGCCTTGGTACTGCTGGCCTGGCGGCGGCCGTGGCGGCGCCCGGTGTCGCGCGCGTTGTGGCCGGGCCTGGCCGCCTATGGCGCGATCCTGGGGATCATGAACGTCCTGATCTACCAGGCGTTTTCGCACATCCCGATCGGCATTGCCGTGGGGGTAGAGGTCATGGGGCCGCTCGCCATCGTGCTGGCTGCCTCGCGCCGCCCGCATGATTTCCTGTGGCTGGCCTGCGCGGTAGCTGGCCTGGCGCTGTTGCTGCCCTGGCACCCCGGCCAGACACTGGACCCGCGCGGGCTGCTGTTGGCGGGCGGCGCGGCGGTGTGCTGGGCCAGCTATATCCTCACCGGACGGCACGTGGCGGCGGCACTGGGCACCGATGCGGTGGCCTGGGGCATGGCCGTGGCCGCCGTGGTCGTCGTGCCGGTGCTGGCGCTGCTGAGCGGCAGCCCGGCGCTGCTCATGCCCCACGCCCTGGCCATGGGCGTGGCCATCGCCATCTTGTCCAGCGCGCTGCCTTATGGGCTTGAGATCGAGGCAATGCGCCGCCTGCCCGCAGGTGTCTTCGGCATGCTGCTCAGCGGCGCGCCGGCCGTGGCCGCGCTAACCGGCTGGGCCTTGCTGGGCGAAAGGCTCACCCCGGATCAGTGGCTGGCGATCGGCCTGATCGTGCTGGCCTCGGCCGGCACCGCCGCCACCAGTGCGCAGCGCGCACGGGCCGTGGCTCAGGCCGCTTCTTCCAGCGGCACGAAATCGGGATAGAACGTCGGCGCGCGGGTGGACCAGCCTGGCGCCGTGGCCGCTGCCTCGCTGATCGATTGCAGCAGGTCCTTGCGCCGCAACGGGCGGATTTGCGGCAGGGCAGCCGCGCCGCAAAATGCGGCCGGCAGCCAGGGCCGCACCTCTGCGCCCAGCAGGCGCTCATAAAGAAAGCGATAGGCGGAAAACCCGTCGAGCCGGTCCTGGCCCAGATCGAATGCGCTCAGGCGGATCAGCGCCCCCATGAACCGCTCGATGCCTTCGGCCGCTGGGCCTTCGGGCAGCATCGTGCGCAGCAGCTTGAGATCCTGGTAGACCACGTATTGCGTGCGGATCGCCGCGGTTTCGGCCGCCGTGCGCGCCCAGATCTGGAAAGCATCGCGCCGGCCCAGCCCGATATCCAGGCTGCGCCGGATATAGCGCTGGGTCGCGGCCGGAAAACTGGCAAATTCGCGCAGTTCGTTCAGCAGCTGGGTGGCAGTCTGGTGGTGAGACATGGCGCGCTCCGATGCGGCGGTCCGTGCCGTTCGCACCTGTCCCGCCGATAGGGCAAACGCTACGCCTCGATAGTTATCGCGCCATTAATCAGCCCATGCGCACGGGCCCCGCCCACCGCTTATGGCAAACTGCACCAAAGCCCGCGGCACCCTGACTCAGCTGCGGGTGTACCGGAAGTACCAGATTTCATGGCCTTGGGCGCGGGCCTTGGCGGCATAGCGGGTTTCCGGCCAGCCGCCCGGGCGCTGCTGGAAATCCTGCGCGGTCTGCGCCTGCCAGCGGAACTGGTCGGTGTGGCGGCGCATCACCATCAGCGCGTGGCGCAGATAGATCGGATGGTCGGTGCCAAAGCGGAATTCGCCGCCCGGCTTGAGCTTGCGCGCGAACAGATCGACCGGGCCATCGTTCATCATGCGCCGCTTGGCATGGCGCGCCTTGGGCCAGGGATCGGGGTGCAGCAGGTAGAGGAACGACAGCGCGCCATCGGGCACGCGTTCCAGCACTTCCAGCGCATCGCCGTGGTGGATGCGCACATTGCCCAGCGGCGGATGGGCGCCATTGTCGCCATCCACATGGGTCAGTGCTTGCGCCACACCGTTCAAAAACGGCTCGGCGCCGATAAAGCCATGGTCGGGCAGCAGGTCGGCGCGATAGGCCATGTGCTCGCCGCCGCCAAAGCCGATCTCGAAATGCAGCGGGCAATCGTGCCCGAACAGCGCCTGGGCCGTGACCGGGCCTTGCGCCGGCACCGCGATGCGGGGCAGCAGGGTATCGACCAGGGCCTGCTGGCCCTGGCGCAGGGGCTTGCCCTTGGCGCGGCCATAGAGGCGGTTGAGCGTGGTCGGATCGCCGGATTTGTATGCCGTCATGGGGGGCAGCCGATGGCAGGGGCGCGCGTTGCGGTCAATGCCCGGCGCACATACCGCACGGTTTCGCTTGATCTGTGATCGATCTTGGCAATGATCGGCCATGGCCACCGCACCGCTGATCGATCGCCCCCACACCTACTATTCCGCCAGCCTGGGCGACGATACTGCCTGGCCGGCGCTGCAAGGTGATCACAGTGCCGATGTGGTGGTGATCGGTGGCGGCTTTACCGGCGTCAACACCGCGCTGGAACTGGCCGAACGCGGGCTGTCGGTGGTCCTGGTCGAAGCCAACCGCATCGGCTGGGGCCAAAGCGGGCGCAACGGCGGCCAGGTAACCGGCAGCCTTTCGGGCGAAGGCGAACTGCGCAAGCAGTGGCAACGCCGCCTGGGCGCAGAACTTGACGATTTTCTCTGGTGGCTGCGCTGGCACGGGCAAGACGTGATCGCCGCGCGCGTTGCCCGCTATGGTATCGCGTGTGACCTCAAGCACGGGCACATCCACGCCGCGATGAAGCCTTCGCACATGGCCGAGTTGGAAGAGACCTTTGCCCAGGCCTGCGCGCGCGGCATGGGCGATGATGTCGTGCTGCTCGATGCGGCCGGCATGCGCGATCACCTGGAAAGCCCGCGCTATTGCGGCGGCCTGCTCAACAGCCGCAACATGCACCTGCATCCGCTCAAGCTGTGCCTGGGAGAGGCCAAGGCCGCCGCGCAGCTCGGCGTGCGCCTGTTCGAGGGCTCGCCGGTTGTCGACATCGTCCACGGGCCGCGCCCCCGCGTGGTCACCGCCCAGGGCAGCATCAGCGCCGCGCAGGTGATGATCGCTGGCGATGTCTATCACAAGCTGGAACGCAAGCGCCTGGGCGGGCTGATCTTTCCGGCGGTGGGCGGGATCGTCACCACCGAACCGCTGGGCGATGCGGCGCGCGCGATCAATCCACACGACCTGGCGGTCTATGATTGCCGCTTCGTGCTCGATTACTATCGCCTCACCGCCGATGGGCGCCTGCTGTTTGGCGGCGGCGCCAACTATTCCGGCCGCGAATCGCGTTCGTTCGCCGATGAATTGCGCCCGGCGATCGAGGCAACGTTTCCGCGGCTGAAGGGCGTGAAGATCGAGCATGCCTGGTCCTGCGCCATGGGCATCGTCATCAACCGCGCGCCGCAGCTGGGCAAGCTGGCCAATAACGTGTGGTATGCCCAAGGCTATTCCGGCCACGGCGTCGCCACCAGCCACGTCGTGGCCGAAGTCATGGCCGAGGCCATCGCCGGCACCCTGGAACGCTTCGACATTTTCGCCGCGCTCAAGCCGGTGCGCGTGCCGCTGGGCGACTGGCTGGGCAACCCGCTGCTGATGCTGGGCATGCGCTGGTTTCTGCTGCTGGAGAAGTTCCGCTAGGCGTTTGACCGCAGACTGATTGCAGATTTTCAGAATTGAAGAAGAAGAATAGTATTTCGCGCAGAGGCGCGGAGGCGCAGAGAAAATGGAATCTCCGCGCCTCTGCGCGAATCAGATTGGGTCAAACCCAAATATTGCGGTATAGTGTGCATGTCCGAAAGCGCCCAAATGTGGACATCTACGGCAGTAAATCGTGTAAGAAGTCCAGTGTCATGTCGTTTCCGCTAGAAGCTAAAAGCTCAGAGCGACCATTTTTGACATGATGAAGTTCAATGTGGCCGTTTTCGCGATCCTCGATCTTCCGGACGCCGTCGAGCACGCACAGCACTCCGAAGACAGCCGCCCTCGCCGCGTCTTGGCCGAACTCTTCGACGAGGGCGCGCTCGGGGCCGCTAAGGTTTTTCATCCATCCGGAACGCCGCGACCTCTCCTCCGAACGAAGTCGTCCCGGCGGATTTTGCCAAGTTTTCACAAGCTCGACAGATAGTCTATCCAGCACAACTAGCTGGAGCAGGTCTACAAAAGCTCTCTGGTCCATAAAAGACATTTACGCGCAAGAGTGCCGATGCTCAATGTCCGCTTCCCTCCGACCTAGGCGATTCCTGGCGCAAGCGACATCGATAAACAAATGACCGCTTCCGACGCGCCAACTGAGGCGCCCGAACGTCGGCTATTATGGCGATCGTGGCGGAGGACCGGGAGATGGCCAGATCGGCTACTCGCGCCCATTTGAGGACATACTGGCGTTTTGCACAAGCAGAACAGCTGGACCCCGGATCAAGTCCGGGGTGATAAGTTTTTATTTCAATTATATTTTCCGTCACCCCGGACTTGATCCGGGGTCCAGCTTGATAACGTGCACCATGCCTGCAATCACCGCGCAAAGGCAGCCAGCCACCAAAACACGACACATCCGCCCGGCAGCACGGCCGTAGATTCATCCGCTCGACGCTCGCCCGCACACCCAATGTTACACGTGAAACACCAAACGAAAACGGCCCGTCGTGGGAACGGGCCGCTTCGGGATTGTGCGCAGGAAAAGAGGATCAGGCCGCTTCGATTGCCGTCATGTCGTCCGGGTCGCGCAGCACATAGCCGCGGCCCCACACGGTTTCGATGTAGTTCTCGCCGCCGCAGGCATGGGCCAGCTTCTTGCGCAGCTTGCAGATGAACACGTCGATGATCTTGAGTTCGGGCTCGTCCATCCCGCCATAGAGATGGTTGAGGAACATTTCCTTGGTCAGCGTGGTGCCCTTGCGCAGCGAGAGCAGTTCCAGCATCGCGTATTCCTTGCCGGTCAGATGCACGCGCGCGGCGTCCACTTCCACGGTCTTGGCGTCGAGGTTGACCGAAAGCTTGCCGGTACGGATGACCGACTGCGAATGGCCCTTGGACCGGCGCACCACGGCATGGATGCGGGCGATCAGTTCTTCGCGGTGGAATGGCTTGGTCACATAGTCATCGGCACCAAAGCCGAACGAGCGGACCTTGGAATCCATTTCGGAAATGCCCGAAAGGATCAGCACCGGCGTCTGCACCTTGGCGACGCGCAGCTTTTTCAGCACGTCATACCCGTGCATGTCGGGCAGGTTCAGGTCGAGCAGGATGATGTCGTAATCATACAGCTTGCCGAGATCGAGGCCTTCCTCCCCCAGGTCGGTGGAGTAGACGTTGAACCCTTCGGCCGTCAGCATCAATTCGATAGCCTTGGCCGTTGCCGGCTCGTCCTCGATCAGCAGCACGCGCATGGATCAGCCCCTTCTTGCCATTCCCCGGCACAGCCCCCTACTGAGGCGCATGCCCATCATTAACCATATGACCTATGAACATGAAAGGTTAATTTAACGTAAGCACAGGTCCGGTGTCGGCAGCCATTTGCCAGCAATCATCGCTGCAAACCCCGCCCTCGTCGCATTCCCGCAAATCCTTACCGCGCCGCTTCCCCCAAAGCGACAACGGCAAGGCTTGCGAAGACCAATCGTAAGCCCACACGGTTAACGTGCTTTTCCATGCGCCATCGGGAAGAACGGCAATGGCAGGCGAGGATTCGCGACGCGAAAACGCTCAATCGGCGGCAATGCCCAGGCGCGCGGCGGCATCACGCAGCTTTTGCGCATTGGCAGGCTGGGTCTTGAACGCCGCCAGCCCCTTGGCCAGCGCCTTGGCTGCGTCATCGCGCCGGTCCTGCTGCACACGACTGCGAATCAACAGAATCCAGCCATCGACGTTGCCGGGGTTGCGCGCCAGCCGCGCTTCCAACCCATCGACCATGCCGCGCTCCATCGCCGCACGCGTGCCGCTGTCCACGCCGCCGGTCTGCGCGCCCGACGCGGTTTTCAGCTCGGCATGGGCCGGCCCCGGCAGCGCGCCTTTGCGGCGCTCGGCATCCTTGCCCTTGCCCTTTTCCTTGGTCTTGTCCTTGTCCACCTTGGGCAGGCGGGCCTGGGCATCGGCAATCGCCAGGCGCTTTTCCACCTCGATATGGTGGCGCTTGCCCACGCTGCGGATCACGCTGCGGATATCGCTGGCATAGGGCGCGTCGGGCGCCGTTTCGCTCAGCTGCGCAAACCATGCGCGCAGGGCACGGCGGTGCTGGCCGGCCAGATCGAGCGACAGCGCCTTGAAATAGCGCGCACGCGCATTCTTGGGATCGATCGCCAAGGCCTTGTCAAAGGCGATTCGCGCCCCGCGCGGCATCTGCCCTTCGCGGCGCGAAGCCATGACCAGCGCCTCGCCCAGGAACGAAAAGCTTTCGGCATGATCGGGATCGAGCGCCGTGGCCTTGCGCAACGCGCGCGCCGCGTCCTTGTAGCGGGCGTTCTGGAAATAGGCCCAGCCCAGCATGCGCCAGCCCTGCACGTCTTCGGGCTCGTCCTTCAGGCGCTGTTCCATCCGCGTGATCGTATCATCGACCACGGGCGAGGGTTCCGGGCTCGGCTCGGCATCGGGCGCCGCGTTCGAGGCGTCGGCGGCAGGCGCACTGGCATCGGGCAGCGGCGCGGGCACTGCACTGTCGAGCACCACCGGCGTCACTTCCGGCCGCTCGGGCTGGCCGGCGGCCTCGACCAGTTCGGCCGGACGCTCCAGGCGATAGATGCCGATGCCGCCGCCGATGATCGCCGCCACCGTCAGCACGCCCACCGCCACACCGCGCCAGACCGGGGGCTTGGGCCCGCCAGCGGCAGAACTGTGGTCGGCTTCGTTCATCACATCTTCCCTCATGCCGCACCAGGGCGGCCCGATTTCGCCCGGCACCCGTGCGGCGCCGCATTATCCCGCGCCGCCCGGTGCGGTCAACGCACCCCGGCCAGCGCCTTTTGCCGGCGCCGCTGGACCGAGCTGCCCAGGCCAATCGCCTCGCGGTACTTGGCCACCGTGCGCCGCGCCAGGTCAAAGCCGCGCGCTTTGAGCAGATCGACCAGCGCATCGTCCGACAGGATCGCCTTGGGATCCTCGCCATCGATCAACTGGCGGATCGCCGCTTTCACCGCCTCGGCCGAAACCCCCTCGCCATCGGTGCCCGCCACACCCGAGGTGAAGAAATACTTCAGTTCGAACGTGCCGCGCAGGCAATGCAGGTATTTGTTCGAGGTCACGCGGCTGATCGTGCTCTCGTGCATCTTGACCGCTTCGGCCACGGTGCGCAGCGTCATCGGGCGCAGGTGCGACACGCCGTGGCGAAAGAAGCCTTCCTGCTGCTTCACGATCTCGGCCGCCACCTTGAGAATGGTTTTCTGCCGCTGGTCCAGCGCCTTGACCAGCCAGTTGGCATCGGCCAGCCGCTCGCCCAGCCAGGCCCGCGCCGTCTTGTCCACGCAAGAGCGGCGCATTTCCACGTAATAGCTGCGGTTGACCAGCACGCGCGGCAGCGTGGCAGGGTTCAGGCTGATCGCCCAGCCGGGCACCTCCGCTCCGGCATCGTCGGCCGGATCGCCCTCGCCACGCGCCGGCTGCACCAGGATATCCGGGCTGATCGCCTCGGCCGGGCCGCTGCCGATGCGCAGGCCTGGCTTGGGATCATAGCCACGCAATTCGGCCAGCATGTCGGCAAAGTCTTCCTCGTCCACCCCGCACAGGCGGCGCAGCCGGGCCAGTTCGCCCCGGCCCAGCAGATCGAGATTGTCGAGCAGCCGCGCCATCAGCGGGTCATAGCGGTCCGCCTCACGCGCCTGGAGCGCCAGGCATTCGCCCAGCGTGCGCGCGCCCACCCCGGTGGGATCGAGCGTCTGCACCAGCGCCAGCGCCGCTTCCACCCGGCTCAGCGGCAGGCCCAGCGCCTCGGCCACTTCGGGCAGAGTCATGCGCAAGTAGCCGGTCTCGTCCAGCTGATCGATCAGCCAGCGCCCCACGAACAACAGCTGGGCATCGGATGTCGTGGCGCCGATCTGGCCATGAAGATGCTCGGCCAGCGAGGCAGCACTCGCGCCGCGCTCATCGATATCCGGCCCTTCGCCGCCGCTGCTGCCGCCACCGTCGGCGCCGATCGTCCCTTCGCGCAACCCACTACTGGCCAGATCGGCCAGCGCCATGGCGCCATCGCCGGTATCGCGATCAAGATCGAGCGCAGACGAATCGATATCGAGCGGGCGGTCCTCGGCGGCGCGGCCCTCGCCTACCAATTGGTCGACCGGGCTCGATTCGAGATGGGTGCGCCGCAGGTCTTCGCCCGGTGCTTCCTCGCCGCCCGCTGCTGGCGCGGCATCGCCCATTTCCAGCAGGGGATTGGCGTCCAGCGCCTCGCCGATGAAGGTTTCCACCTCAAGGTTGGACAGCGCCAGCAGCTTGATCGCCTGCTGCAGCTGCGGCGTCATCACCAGCGATTGCGACTGGCGGATATCGAGGCGTGGACCAAGAGCCATGGCGGCGGGTATCAGCCGCCTATGGTAAACAGAATGCGAAAGCCGTGCGGCTTCACAACGTAAAGCCCTCGCCCAGATAGAGCCGCCGCACATTGGGATCGGCCACCAGCGCCTCGGGGCTGCCGGCAAACAGCACCTGGCCGCCATAGATGATGCAGGCGCGATCGACGATATCGAGCGTTTCGCGCACGTTGTGGTCGGTGATCAGCACACCGATGCCGCGCTTCTTGAGATCCTTGACCAGATCGCGGATGTCGCTGATCGACAGCGGATCGATCCCGGCGAACGGTTCGTCGAGCAGGACGATCGACGGGCGCGCGGCCAGCGCGCGGGCGATTTCGCAGCGCCGCCGCTCCCCACCCGAAAGCGCCATGGCCGGGCTGGCGCGCAAGCGGGTGAGGCCGAATTCGTCGAGCAGCCGATCCAGTTCGGCCGCGCGCGTGGCCTTGTCGGGCTCCACCAGTTCCAGCACCGTGGCGATGTTCTGTTCCACCGTCATGCCGCGAAAGATCGAGGTTTCCTGCGGCAGGTAGCCCAGCCCCAAGACCGAGCGGCGATACATCGGCAGCTTGGTGATATCCACGCCATCGAGCAGGATGCGGCCCGAATCCGGCCGCACCAGGCCCATGATCGAATAGAAGCAGGTGGTCTTGCCCGCGCCGTTGGGGCCAAGCAGGCCCAGCACTTCCCCCTTGCCCACCGACAGCGAGATATCGGTCAGCACTGCCCGCTTGTCGTAAGACTTGGCGATGGACACCACTTCCAATCCCCCTTGGGGAATCGGCACGGCGGCACCGGTGGCGGGTTCAGACGCGAGCGCGGAGGAAGAGCCAGTCATTCCCTGCTCATAGCCCGGACCGGCGCCACGGCAAACCCCAACGCGGCAGGATTGGCGCGATTGGTGCATGGCACGGCCGCGTGGACACGCTTGCACCACGCGCACGGCCATGGTGTTATGCTGGCGGCGTTATGCCGGGGGAGAGGTGATCATGACAGCGAACAGGCCATTCATGGCCATGGAGCCAAGCGTGGCCGATCGCGCCGCCCGGCTGGAAAGCGCGCACAAGCGGGTCAGCAATGCGGTTGCCTATGGCCTGATGGTCTATACCGCGCTGCAGATCTTCCTGACGATGCGCGCTTTGGAAGAGGCCGACAACACGCTGCTGCCGATGATCGCGCTGGTCGTGCTGGTCGGTGCGATCATCCCGCTCTATCGCCGCATGGAAAAGCGCTGGGACGCCACCGCCGCCCGCCTGGCCGATGATCCGCCAGCGCTCGCCACCGCGCTCAACCGCGCGCGGCTGACGGTGTGGGCGGTATCGATCGGGCTGCCGCTGCTGGTGACCGTGCTGATCGAAGGGCTGATCGCGCTGT
Source organism: Novosphingobium sp. GV079 (assembly GCF_003058045.1). Classification (NCBI taxonomy): domain Bacteria; kingdom Pseudomonadati; phylum Pseudomonadota; class Alphaproteobacteria; order Sphingomonadales; family Sphingomonadaceae; genus Novosphingobium; species Novosphingobium sp. GV079. Next base: position 67,627 of record NZ_QBUE01000005.1, read on the forward strand.
TCGCCCACTGATGGCCGCCTGATTGCACCCTGATTGCCGCTTCGCGTCCCAGCGGCTAGGAGCAGCGCACGCCAGCCCGGTGTGGCTGGCCCCCGGTGTTTCAGGTTTGGAGTGCGCCCCCGATGTTGACCCCCGCCCAGGCCCAGGAACGCTGCCACGCCCTGATCGAACGCGCCCGGCGCACCGGGGCAGAGGCGGGCGATGCAGTCTATCTCGCCAGCGGCGCGGAAAGCGTGAGCGTGCGCCTGGGCGCGCTGGAAGACGTGGAACGCTCCGAATCCGAGCATATCGGCCTGCGCGTGTTCGTTGGCGGCGCATCGGCCTCGATCGGATCGACCGACCTTGCCGATGCCGCGCTCGATGAACTGGCCAGCCGCGCCGTGGCCATGGCGCGCGCCGCACCAGCCGATCGCTTTGCCGGCCTGGCCGACGAACATCTTCTGGCGCGCGGCCCCTTCCCCGATCTCGACCTCGACGATCCGGCCGAGCCCGCCCCGCAAGAGCTGCGCCGCCTGGCCGAGGAAGCCGAGGATGCCGCGCGCGCCGTCCAAGGCGTGACCAACAGCGAGGGCGGCAGCGCCAGCACCGGGCGCGGCGTGGTGGCACTGGCCACCAGCCATGGCTTTTCCGGCGCCTATGCCGCCAGCAGCCATTCGGTTTCGGCCAGCGTGATCGCCGGCGAAGGTGGCGCGTTGCAGCGCGACTATGCCTGGGCCAGCACCCGCTTTGCCGCCGACCTGCCCCCACCTGCCCAGATCGGGCGCGAGGCGGGCGAACGCGCCGTGGCGCGGCTTAACCCCGGCCGGGTGAAAAGCGGGGCGATGCCGGTGGTGTTCGATCCGCGCGTGGGCGGCTCGCTTGTCGGCCATCTGCTCGGCGCCATCTCGGGTTCGTCGATCGCCCGCCGTTCCAGCTTCCTGCTCGACCACGACGGCGCCCAGATCTTTGACAGCAGCGTGACCATCACCGACGATCCGCTGCGCCGCCGTGGCCTGCGCTCGCGCCCGTTCGATGGCGAAGGGCTGCCCACCGCCCCGCGCAAGCTGGTCGATGCCGGGCGCCTGACCGGCTGGCTGATGGACAGCGCCGCCGCGCGCCAGCTGGGCGCCGTGCCCACCGGCCATGCCTCACGCGGGGGATCGGGCGCGCCGCATGTCACCGCCGGCAATGTGGTGATCGAGCCGGGCACGCTCACCCGCGCGCAGCTGATCGCCGATATTGCCGATGGCGTCTATGTCACCGAACTGATCGGCAGCGGCGTCAACGGCGTGACCGGCGATTACAGCCGCGGCGCCGCCGGCTTTCGCATCGTCAACGGCGAAATCGCCGGCCCGATCGCGGAGTTTACCGTGGCCGGCAACCTGTTGGCCATGTTTGCCGCGATGATCCCGGCCAGCGATCTCAAGATCGAACGGGGGATCGACGTGCCGACCCTGCGCATCGATGGCATGAGCGTGGCCGGCGACTGAGGCGCGGCGTTTTCACGTCAGCCGCGCGCCATGCCCAGCGCCATGCGTTCCAGCGCATCGCCCATGGCTTGGGCCACCTCGGCATCGGCCGGCGCCACCTCGGCAATCGCGCGGCGCATCGCTTCGGCCCATTGAGCCGCCGTTTCGCGATCGATCGGAAACGGCTTGTGCATCGACATCATGCACTTGCCGGGATTGCTGTCCCACCAGTCACGCGGCCCACCGCACCATCCCGCCAGGAAACTGGGCAGGGATGCGCGCATCGGTGCCAGGTCTGCCGCATGCATCGCCCGCAGCGCGGCATAGGCCGGGTCGCTTTCCATGAGGTCATAGAACCGCTCGGTGATCGCGCGCAGCGTGGCGTGGCCGCCGATGCGGGCAAATGGCGTTTCAACGGATTCGGCAGTCGCTGCCATGGCAGGCCTTTCGCGCGAGGGAGGGGATGCTTCCCCCTAACCGCCCCTGCCCCCAGCCACCTTGACCCTCATCAATCCGCCACCATCGCGCGCAAGGTGTCCAGCCGGTCGGCCTCGTGCGCGGGCTTGTCGCTGCGGATGCGGTGGATGCGCGGGAAACGCATGGCCAGGCCCGATTTGTGCCGCTTGCTGGCATGGACCGAATCGAATGCCACCTCCAGCACCAGCTGGCGATCAACCTCGCGCACCGGGCCAAAGCGGTTGACCGTGTGCTGGCGCACATGGCGATCGAGCCACTTCAGTTCCTCGTCGGTAAAGCCGAAATAGGCCTTGCCCACCGGCAGCAGGTCGGCCCCGGCATCAGGATCGCCATCCCAGCAACCGAACGTGAAATCGGAATAGAACGAGGATCGCTTGCCGCTGCCGCGCTGGGCATACATCAGCACGCAATCGATCAGCAGCGGATCGCGCTTCCACTTGTACCACAGCCCGGCGCGGCGCCCGGACACATAGGGCGCATCGCGCCGCTTGAGCATCACCCCCTCGATCGCGTCATCCCGTGCACGGGCGCGAATTTCGGCCAGCTGGTCCAGGTTGTCGGCCTCGATCACCGCCGAAATGTCAAAGCGCTGCGGATCGAGCTGCGGCATCAATGCCTCCAGCCGGGCGCGCCGCGCGGCCCAGCCCAGCGGCCGCAGGTCCTGACCCTCAAGCTGGAGCACGTCATAAAGCCGCACGAACGCCGGATAATCGGCGAGCATGGCCTTGCTTACACTCTTGCGCCCCAGCCGCTGTTGCAGCGCGTTGAAGCTCGCCGCCCCGCCCGCTTCGCCGCCCTGGTGGCTGCCGCGCACCAGCAGTTCGCCATCCAGCACCGCCGGCACCTGCAAGGCCCCGATCAATTCGGGAAAGCTGGCGGAAATATCATCCCCACCGCGCGAATAGAGCCGGGTTTGCCCAGCCACATGCACCAGTTGCACACGGATGCCGTCCCATTTCCATTCCGCTGCAAACGCAGCCAAGTCCACCACTGTATCTTCCAGCGGCTGGGCCAGCATGAACGGGCGGAACAGCGGCAGACTTTGCGCATCGGGCGGCGGCGCGCCATCGGCGGCCCAGGCAAACAGATCGGCATAGGGCGGCGCCTGGCCGTGCCACAGCTCTTCCACCTGCTCCACATCCACGCCAAACGCCTGGGCAAACGCCACCTTTGCCAGCCGCGTCGACAGGCCGATGCGCATCGCCCCGGTCGCCAGCTTGAGCAGGGCATAGCGGCCATTGGCATCGAGCCGGTCGAGCAATCCGGCCAGCCGCTCCGCCGCTGTGGCGCGGGTGGCGCCTGCCAGAACCTCCACCGCTTCGCTCACGCTGGGCGGGGGCAGCTGCGGTGTCTGGGGTTCGGGCCACAGCAGGCTGGCGGTTTCCGCCGTATCGCCCACATAATCGCGCGACAGGCGCCACAGCACCTCGTCCACCCGCGCATCGAGCAGCGCGCGTATTGTGCCCGCCTTTACCGCTGGAAAATTCAGCCCATCGGTCAGCGCCGCCAAGGCCCAGCCGCGATCGGGATCGGGAGTATCGCGCAGATACTGCGCCAACAGCGCCAGCTTGCCATTGCGCGATCGGGTATAGACCAGGCCATCGACTAGGGCGGCAAAGCGTTCCATCGCTCAATCGTCCTCGTCTTCATAGCCGACCATGGCCAGCGCACGGGCCTTGCGCTGGTGCAACGCGCACCAGCGCAGCAGTGCTTCCTCGCGGCCATGGGTGATCCAGGTTTCGGCCGGATTTACCTCAGCAATCGTCGTGGTCAGTTCGTCCCAATCGGCATGGTCGGAAATCACCAGCGGCAGTTCCACATTGCGCTGCCGCGCCCGCTGCCGCACCCGCATCCAGCCCGATGCCATGGCAGTGATCGGATCGGGCAGGCGGCGGCTCCAGCGGTCGTTGAGCGCCGATGGCGGGCAGACCACAATGTGCCCGGCCAGTTCCGCCTTGGCCACGCCGGCTGCCGGGCGCAATTCGCCCAGATCGATGCCCCATTCGCGATAGAGCGTACACATCCGCTCCATCGCGCCATGCAGAAAGATCGGCGCATCGTGCCCGGCCTGGCGCAGTTCGGCAATCAGCCGCTGCGCCTTGCCCAGGGCATAGGCACCCACCAGCACGCAGCGCTGCGGATTGGCCGCCTGCGTCTCGCGCAGCCGCGCGATCTCCTCGGCGATCGGCGGGTGGCGAAACACCGGCAGGCCAAACGTCGCCTCGGTAATGAACACGTCGCACGGCACCGGCTCGAACGGGGCGCACGTCGGATCGGGGCTGCGCTTGTAATCGCCGGTCACCACCACGCGCTGCCCGTCGCGCTCCAGCAGGATCTGCGCCGATCCCAGCACGTGGCCCGCCGGCACGAACGTGGCACGGATGCCGCCGGGCAAAGCGATGCTCTCGCCATAGTCCACCGCCTGCGCGCCTTCCGGCATCACGCCATAGCGCAGGCCCATGATCGCCAAGGTTGCCGCCGTGGCCACGGTCTGGCCATGGCCACCCCGCGCATGGTCGGAATGGCCATGCGTGACCAAGGCTCGCGGCACCGCATGGGCTGGATCGATCCAGGCATCGGCGGGGGGCAGATAGATGCCCTGCGGCTCGGGGCGAATCCAGGCAAGATCGATGGGCATGTGCCATCACAATGGCCCGCCTGCCGGTTGGGTTCCAGATGGGCGTTGGGGCGAGGTTCGGGCCCCTCCTTCAGGCCTTCGGCCTGCCACCTCCCCGCGAGGCGGGGAGGACCAAAAAATCCTCCCCATCACCGATGGGGAGGGGGACCGCCCGCGCAGCGGGTGGTGGAGGGGCCAGGAAGAAAGGAATGGGCGAACGCCAAGCCCGCCCCTCCGTCGGGCCTTGCGGCCCGCCACCTCCCCGCGAGGCGGGGAGGATCCTACGCGCTCAGGCGCCCTGCGGCTGCAGCCCGCCATTGCTGCCACCGCCCAGGAAGCGGCGGCCGGCACGCGGCACCGTGGCACCGGGTGCGGCAATCGGCCGCGCCGGGCCACCAAAGGTTTCCGGGCGTTCCAGTTGGCCGCCATCGACGAGAATCTTGATCTCGTCACCAGTCAGCGTTTCATATTCCAGCAGCGCCTGGGCCAGCACGTGCAGCTTGTCTTCATTGGCGCGCAGGATGTCGACAGCGCGAGCATAGCCCTGGTCGACCAGCGCACGGATTTCGCTGTCGATCAGCTTGTTGGTTTCTTCCGAGGCCATCATGCGGGCCGAACCACCCATGCCGAGATAGCCTTCCTGCTGGTCTTCATACTGCAGCGGCCCAAGCTTTTCAGACATACCCCACTTGGTCACCATCGAACGCGCCAGGCCCGTGGCATACTGGATATCGCCCGATGCGCCCGAAGAGACCTTGTCATGGCCAAAGATGATTTCCTCGGCCACGCGCCCGCCCATCGAAACCGACAGGTTCGCGTGCATCTTGTCGCGGTGATAGGAATAGCTGTCCCGCTCGGGCAGGCGCATGACCATGCCCAGCGCGCGACCGCGCGGGATGATCGTGGCCTTGTGAATCGGGTCAGACGCCGGTTCGAACACCGAGACGATGGCATGGCCCGCCTCGTGATAGGCGGTCATCTTCTTTTCGTCTTCGGTCATTACCATGGAGCGGCGTTCCGCGCCCATCATCACCTTGTCCTTGGCGTCTTCGAACTCCTGCATGGCCACCAGGCGCTTGTTGCGGCGCGCGGCCAGCAGGGCGGCTTCGTTGACCAGGTTGGCCAGGTCCGCACCCGAAAAGCCGGGCGTGCCGCGCGCGATCACGCGGGGGTTCACGTCGGGCGCCAGCGGCACCTTCTTCATGTGCACGCCCAGGATCTTTTCGCGGCCCTCGATATCGGGAACCGGCACCACCACTTGGCGGTCAAACCGGCCGGGACGCAGCAGCGCGGGATCGAGCACGTCGGGGCGGTTGGTGGCGGCGATGATGATGATGCCTTCGTTGGCCTCGAACCCATCCATTTCCACCAGCAGCTGGTTCAACGTCTGCTCGCGCTCATCGTTCGAATTGCCCAGGCCATGGCCACGATGGCGGCCGACCGCGTCGATTTCATCGATGAAGACGATGCACGGCGCGTTCTTCTTGGCCTGCTCGAACATGTCGCGCACGCGGCTGGCGCCAACGCCGACGAACATTTCGACAAAGTCCGAACCCGAAATGGTGAAGAACGGCACGCCTGCTTCACCCGCGATGGCGCGGGCCAGCAGGGTCTTGCCGGTGCCGGGTGAACCGACCAGCAGCGCGCCCTTGGGAATCTGCCCACCGAGCTTGGAAAAGCGGCTGGGATCGCGCAGGAATTCCACGATTTCCTGCAGTTCCTCGCGCGCTTCATCGATGCCGGCCACGTCATCGAACGTCACCCGGCCCGAACGTTCGGTCAAAAGCTTGGCCTTGGATTTGCCAAAGCCCATCGCGCCCGAACCGCCACCCTTCTGCACCTGGCGCAGGGCGAAGAACGCCACGCCCAGGATCAGCAGGAACGGCAGCGACTGCGCCAGCACCCAGACCAGCATGTTGGGTTCTTCCTGCGCCTTGCCGGTGTAGGGCACGTTGTTGTCCTGCAACAACTTGGGCAGCAGATCCTTGTCACCATCCACCGGGGTGGTGGTGAAGGTCTGGTCGTTCTTCAGGGTGCCGGTGATCTTGTCCGCGCCGATCTGCACGTCGCGAACGGCGCCTTCGGCCACGCGGGCGCGGAAATCGGAGTAGCCGATCTGCGTGCCCGAAGCATCGCCGCGCGCCCCGAACATCGAGACCACCAGCAATAGCGCAAGGAAGATGCCTCCCCACACCAGTAGACTCTTGATCCAGGGATTACCCTGCGGCTGGTCATCGTTCATGGGCGTCACGCAATCCTTTCAGACAGGGAAGGTAGGTGCGATCCGCTGAATGGCAAGTTGCCGAATCGAACCCAGGCTGCCCAAGGTGGCAATAACGGCACAAAAGCGGCGCTTTTCACCCCGCGCGATGGGGTGGCACCCGCAAAAAGTGCCACGTTGCCCCCTTCCCCTCCCCACGCAGGCCGGCCAGCGTCGCCACTTGGCCCGTCACCAGCGCGGCATGCCAGCGCGCCAGTTCGGCGCCGCGCGGCATAAGCGTGGCCCCCATGGCGTTCAGCACCAGCTCCAGCACGCGCAGGGCCAGTGCCTGCGGCAGGCCATCGGGCACGGCCAAGCGGCCTTGCTGATCATCCCAGCCTTGCACAAACAGGCGCTGCGCCGCCCAGTCCAGCGCGGCATCGGCTTGGGCCAGATGCTGCGCGCTAGCTGCCCAGCCGGCCGGGTCGAGCCAATCGGCGCTGGCCAGCCCGGCGCGCACGCGCACCCGCTCAAACCGGGTGTCCTGATTGGAAGGATCATCCGCCGCAACAACGCCCGCCGCTGCCACCACGTCGGCCAGTTCCGCCCGGCGCCAACCAAGCAGCGGGCGCAGCAGTGGCAGCGCGGGATCGCCCGGCACCCCCGCCCGCGCGCGCATGCCGGCCAGCCCGCGCACCCCCGCCCCGCGGTTGAGGCGCATGGCCAGGGTTTCGGCCTGGTCATCCATATGGTGGGCAGTGGCCAGCGCGGCGAGCCCCTGCCCCCGCGCCCAGCCGGCCAGCGCGGCGTAGCGCGCGGCACGGGCGCGGGCCTGGATCGCGCTGCCCTCGCCCAGATCGATGCGCAGGGTGTGATGCGGCACGCACAGATCAGCACACAGCGCCGCCACCGCGCGCGCCTCATCCGCCGCCTGCGCGCGCAGGCCGTGATCGACGGTGGCCACGGCGATCTGCCCCGGCGCATGAGCAGCGGCCAACACCAGCAAGGCACAGCTGTCAGGCCCGCCGGAAACCGCTAGGCCCACCCGGTCTGTCTCCGGCAGGTTCAGCGCGGCCCAGTCCCCGGCAAAGCGGGTCAGCGCGGCTTCGGGGATTGGGCCGGGCGCCGGCTCAATCGCACTTCACCCCTTTGATCGCGTTTTCATATTGCCCCTTGAGGCGCCCGGCGATCTGGTCGGGATAGGCATCGCGCAGTTCGGCAAAGGCGCCGCAGGCCCGCTTGGTATCGTTGATGCGCGTCATCGCCACGCCCAGGTAGAGCAGGCTATCGGGCGCACGTTCGCCCTTCTTGTCGCCCAGGTAGTTCTGCAGGAACCACTGCGCCGCCGTGCCGGGCTTGCCATCTTCGAGATAGGCGCGGCCGAGCAGGTTGCGCGCCAGGCTGATCTGCTTGGCCTTGGGATAGGCCGTCACGAACTTGTTCAGCTGGACCTGCGCCTCGGGATAGAACTTGGCGTCATAGAGCCGATAGCCATAGGTATATTCATCGGCCTGCTTGTCGCCGGTCGAGGGCATCTCGATCGCGGCAACCGCGGCCACCCGGTCGGCAGAGGCCTTGGCCGATGCGGGCGTGGCGGCCGGTGCCTTGGCCGGCGGCTGTGCCGGGCCAGCGGCCGGGCGCGGCGCCAGGCCGCTGCCGGCAGCCGGTGCGGGCGTAATGCCCGAAGAATTGGCGCCAGCCGGATCGGTTGCCGCCGCCGGGGGGGCCGCGGCGGTTTCCAGGGCAGACACGCGGGTGTCCAGCTTGCTCAGGTGGTTCTGGTTTTCCTCGGTCGCGGCGGTCACCTGGCGCAGTTGCGCTTCCACCGCGTCGAGGCGGGACAGCACATCGGTGAGCGGGGTCGTCGCCACCGTGGGCACAGCCGGCGTGGGGGCCGGCGCCGTGGGCGTGATTTCCGGGCCAAAGGCGCGGCCGGCGCCATCGGGAAACACCTTGCGCTGCAAGGCGCGGATTTCTGCCTCCAGCCGGCGCAGCCGGGCTTCGGTGGTTTCGCCAGCGGCCTGGGCATGCGCTACCTGTGGCACCACCGGCGCCACGGCCAGGGCCATGCCCAGGGCGGAAAACAACGCGGGGCTGGCCCGGCGGAACAAGGTCTTCATGGTAACTCCCGTCTCGATCATCTGCCGCCCCACGGCAACATCCGCCCCCCAGCGCATGTCCGTTCCTGAAAAGCTATATGCATCGGCCCGTTCTGCGCGTTTCGGGTCCGGTATCAGGGCGTGTGGTGCAATGGCCGCAAAGTGCCGCACCGCGCGCGCGAAGTCGAGCCTTGTTGCAAGGACTTTGCCCCGCCCACGCCTTTGCCCGCAAAGCCTTTCGCCAATCGCGCGCTCAGTTCACCACGGCAGGCGCCGTAGCGGCCACCGTGGGCGCCGCGGCCGGCTGCACCGCAGCGTCACCGCCATCGGGCGCGCCCGCCGGGGCGGAGCGCGCCGCCGTGCGCCGCACCAGGCGATGGGCCGGGCCGGCAGCAGGCGTGGCGCTGGCCTGATCGGCTGCCCGATCACTTGGCGGCGGGGCGGCGGCATGATCGGCCCGCGCCCACAGCGCCGGGCCGCTGACCGCCACGTCCTTGACGATGCCCTGCTTGTCGGCAATGCGCGGCACGGCCTGGCCGCCGATGGTGATCGTCAGCGCATCGGGCCGGCCCGTCCACAGCTTGGGATCGGTCACGCCATCGGGCACAGTATAGGTTTCGCCCTTGGCCATCAGCTTTTGCACCAGCTGCTTGCCGCTGCCGTCATAGAACTTGACCCAGATGCGGTCTTCCTGCGCGGTGAACACCACCGGGCCATTGGGCCGCGCAGGGGCCGCCGGCGCGCTGGGCTGCTGCGACGCCGGCTTGGCTACGGCCGGCTTGGGCTGTTCGGGGCCGACCAGCGCCGGCAGCTCGGCCGAGGGCCAGTAATAGCTGCGCCAGAACACCACCCCCAGGCCCAGCACTGCCACCACCAGCAGGCCGGCCAGCCAGCTGATCAGGCGCGAGGGGGTCTTGGCCGGATCGCCCGCTTCGAACTGATGGATCACGCGGGTTTCGGGCGCAGGCGCGCGCGCGCTCAGCTCGCGCCGCACCGCTTCGGCGATCGGCGCCTCGTCCAGGCCCACGGCCTTGGCATAGCTGCGCGCAAATCCCAGGGCATAGGGGCGACCGGGCAGGCTGTCATAATCGCCCGCCTCCAGCGCCTCGACATGGCGGGCAGTGATGCGGGTGCGCGCGGCAATATCTTTCAGCGAAAGGCCCTGCGCCTCGCGCGCGGCGCGCAAGGTGGGGCCCACGCCCGCCGGGGCGGCGGCGTCCGGCTGGGGGGAATGAAAATCTGACCCGATCGAGTCGGCCAAGGCGCGGCTCCCGTCTTCTCTGCTTGTTTTGCAACCCGGTGGCTTGATGAAAAGCCGGTAAAAGGGGATCGTTGCAATTGCGCGAAAGTCAACCGTTTTGCGGCGCGCAACCGGCCAAAACGGTCATGCGAACCCGATCAGTCGCAATCGATGCCCTGCGCGCTGGCCCACTGCGCCACGACGCTGCGCATGTCGGCATGCGGCTCGCGCAGCCAGCCGGCCATGGCGTTGCGGATCTCGCCCAGGTCGATCGTGCGGATCAGTTCCTTGATCGGCCCGACTGCCGCCGGCGTGATCGACAGGCGGGTGATGCCCAGGCCCAGCAGGGCCAGGGCTTCCAGCCGCCGGCCGCCCATTTCGCCGCACACCGTCAAGGCCGTGCCATGGGGCGCCACATCGCGCACCACCCGCGCCAGGAAGCGCAGGATCGCGGGGCTGAGCCAGTCATAGCGTTCGGCCAGCTTGGGATGGGCCCGATCGGCGGCAAACAGGAACTGTGTAAGATCGTTGGTGCCGATCGACAGGAACGACAGGCGCGGCGCCAGCATATCGAGGCATTCGGCCAGCGCCGGCACTTCCAGCATGGCGCCATAGCGGATCGCCTCGGGCAGCACTTTCTTCTGCTTGCGCAGGAACGCCACCTGGCTTTCGAACACGGCCTTGGCCGCATCGAATTCCCACGGTTCGGTCACCATCGGGAACATCACGTTGAGCGTGCGCCCGGCCGCCGCCTCGATCAGCGCGCGCGCCTGGACCTTGAGCAGCCCGTCGCGTTCCAAGGCCACGCGCAGCGCGCGCCAGCCCATCGCCGGGTTTTCCTCGGTCTCGCCATCGTTGTGGCGCAGATAGGGCAGGACCTTGTCCCCGCCGATATCCACCGTGCGGAACACCACCGGGCGATCGCCGGCGGCATCGAGTACGTCGCGATAGAGCCGCTGCTGCCGCTCGCGCTGGGGCATCGTCGCGGAAACCAGGAACTGGAACTCGGTGCGGAACAGGCCGATACCATCAGCACCGGTCAGCGGCAGCATCGGCATGTCATCGCGCAGGCCGGCGTTGATCATCACCGTGATGCGCTGTCCGTCGCGCGTGATCGGCTCCACGTCGCGCATCGTGGCATAGTGGGCCTGCCGCTCGCGATTCTTGGCAAAGCGCGCCTCGAACGCCTCGACCAGGCTGGGCGCCGGGCGCACGTCGATCACGCCCTGATCGCCATCGACCAGCAGGGTATCGCCGTCGCGCACCTTGCCGCGCAGCGCGCGCACGCGGCCGACCACGGGAATGCCCATGGCCCGCGCCACGATCACCACGTGCGCGGTGAGCGAACCTTCCTCCAGGATCACGCCCTTCAAGCGGCGGCGATCGTATTCCAGCAGTTCGGCCGGGCCCAAGTTGCGCGCGATCAGGATCGCATCGCCTTTCAGCCCCAGGCTGGCGGCGGTGCCCAGTTGCCCCGATACGATCCGCAACAGGCGGTTCGACAGGTCTTCCAGATCGTGCATCCGGTCGGCCAGCAGGGGATCGTCGATCTGGCGCATGCGCATGCGGGTGCGCTGCTGCACGCGCTCGATCGCGGCTTCGGCGGTCAGGCCGGAATCGATCGCCTCGTTGATGCGGCGGCTCCAGCCTTCGTCATAGGCGAACATGCGATAGGTCTCGAGCACCTCCTCATGCTCTCCGCCCACGCCGAATTCGGCCTGGCTGGCCATGCGGTCGATCTGCTCGCGCATCTTGTCGAACGCGCGATAGACCCGCTGGCGCTCGGCCTCGGTATCTTCGGCCACGACATGCTCGATCGTCACGCGTGGCTGGTGGAACACGGCCTGGCCCACCGCCAGGCCCTTCACCAGGGTCTGGCCCTTGAGGCGATCGGGCCCGGTCAGGTGGTCGGGCACGCCGGCCACGTCTTCATCGTCGATCAGTTCGGCATTGGCGATCAGCTCGGCCAGGACCATCGCGACGGTCTGCAGCGCCTCGATCTCCACCTCTTCATAGCGGCGCGGATCGACATGCTGCACGGCCACCACGCCCACGGCGCGCTGGCGGCGCACGATCGGCACGCCGGCAAACGAGTGGAAGCGTTCTTCCCCGGTTTCCGGGCGGAAGGCAAAGTCGGGATGCGCGGCTGCCTCGGCCAGGTTGAGCGTCTCGATGTTCTGGGCGATCGTGCCGACCAGGCCCTCGCCCACGGCCAGCCGCGTGACGTGAACCGCCGCCTGTTCCAGCCCGCGCGTGGCGAACAGTTCCAGCATCCCCTCGCGCAGCAAATAGATCGAGCAGACCTCGCTGTTGAGGTTTTCGCCGATTACATCGACGATGCGGTTGAGCTTGGCCTGCGCGCCGGATCGCGAGGCCATGACCTCGTGCAGCGAGGTGAGGATCGCGCGGGCAGAGGCGACGGCAGTCAACATGACCAAAGGCCTAGCGCAGCCCATGCCGTTTGCAAACGGGGCCTGCCGCCATTGCGGAAATATTCGTATGCAACTGTGCCGCGGCCGCCAGCGGCGCTCTGGGCAAAAGGCCGGTCCCCGTGGGGGAACCGGCCGTGTTTGTCAGGCGTGGCCGCCGCAATCGGCCGCTCACGCCTGTTACAATCCAGGGGTATTGATCGTTTTCAGGTTATGTTCGCTTGGTTGGTTGGTTCCGGCGCAAAGGGATCAGTGAATCAGCGCCAGTTCTTCCTTGATGCGCAACTTGCGCCGCTTGAGCTGCATGAGCAGGGCCACATCGGGGGCTGGCCGTGCCATTTCCTCGGAAATCCGGCGTTCCAGGCCGGCGTGCTTTGTCTGCAAGGCGTTGATGTGCGTCGTTTCCATGCGTTGACCTCCTGAGGGGCGCGGGCCGGGATAGGCGCGCTGCCCGGTCAAAACCCGTGCGAGAGACATTCCCGCGCGGCTGGCTCCGGTGTCTGCGGCTCCGATGCTTCTGTTCTGCGAGTCGCTGACAGTCGGTGCGTTGTCATGCTCCCACATTCGCCGTATCTTGCAAGTGGAACCGCGCCGGGTCGCACCGGCATCGCGTTCATGTGTAGAGGGCGATGACGAAATGTGCACCATCAACGGTCAACGGGTTTTCCAGCGGCCCCGCGCGCCGTTGGCCGGTGCGTGGTCGCCAGCGTGAGTCGGCAACCTGAACAACGCCAGGTACAGATGGGAGGCGATGTGGCAGCTTGGGGTAGCAAGGTCGGTTTCGGGGAGTGGTTGGTGTGACCGAAGAGGAAATGCGCAAGCGGCTCGAAGCGCTGCGGCTCGAGCATCGCGACCTTGACGTGGCGATCGATGCGCTGAGCGCCAATGGCGTGGCCGACCAGCTGCAGGTGGCGCGCCTGAAAAAGCGCAAATTGCTGCTGCGCGATCAGATCAGCATGCTCGAAGACTATCTTATCCCTGATATTATCGCCTGATTTCAAACGATTGCATACTGTATTTACCGATTCCGCCTGCCGTGCAAAGCGTTCCGTATCGAGACAGCGGCAAAGCGGTGGCACTTGGCCACCGCCGGGGCATTGAGCCGGCGGGGCGATCGGCCTTAAAGCCGGCTTTGATCCATGGCCGGCGCATCCGCCCGGGCATGTCGTACCCAGCAGGCCGCCCATTCCGATCGCCACCATGCCCGTCACGCCCAGCGCCAATCCGCGCATCATCGAAGCGCTCTATGCAGAGGCGCTGGCCCTGGCCGATCGCGCGCGCGATGCGTTCGAGGCCTTGCGCCGCCAGCCGGCCAACGATGCGGCACCGCCAGCCGGCGGCAGCCTCGGCGCGGACGAAGACCTGGCGCATGTCCAGGCGAGCTGCGAGGCGCTGCGCACCACCACGCGGATCATGCATTGCCTGGCCTGGCTGCTAAACCACCGCGCCTGGTTCGCCGGCGAACTGACCGAGCTGCAACTGCGCCGCCACGGCCGCCTGATCGCCCATTTCCCGGCCAGCGACCCGGCCTGCATCATCCACCTGACCTTGGCAGCACAGGCGGTGGTGCACGAGAGCGAACGGCTTTATCAGCGCATCACCCGGCTGGAACAGGCCTGGCAAAGCCAGGGCATGGCCAACGCCGCACCGCACGATCCCCAGACCGACCCACTGCCTATGGCCCTGATCCACCTGCGCGAGCGGTTGGGCCTGGCGCTGGCCGAGGCGGGCGAACCGACGCGCCACGTCGTGCCTTGCGCATGGGGGCGGCCGTCCCCATAGCACGGGGCATGGCCAGTTCCTCCCTTCCCGATCGTTCCACGTGGAACACCGGCATGGCCGCCCAGCTTGAACCGCTGGTGCGGCGGGTGCTGGCACCCAATCCATCGCCGTACACCTACACCGGCACGCAGACCTATATCGTCGGCGCCGGAAACGATGTGGCCGTGATCGATCCCGGCCCCGATGGCACTGGCGCAGCCGGACATGCCGATACCAACGGCGAAGGCCATGTGGCGGCAATCGTGGCGGCGGTGGGCGGCGCCCGCATCGCCGCGATCGTGTGCACCCATACCCACCGCGACCACAGCCCTGCCTCGCGCCCATTGGCGGCATTGACCGGCGCCCCCATCATCGGCTGCGCACCGCTGGCCCTGGACGACGATGGCCCGCGCGCCGATGCGGCGTTCGACCCCGACTATCGCCCGGCCCGCGTGCTGGCCGATGGCGAGGAACTGCGCGGCGATGGCTGGACCCTGCAGGCCGTGGCCACGCCCGGCCACACCAGCAACCACCTGTGCCTGGCCTTGGTGGAAAGCGGCGCGCTGTTCACCGGCGATCATGTCATGGGCTGGTCAACCAGCGTGGTCTCGCCGCCTGATGGCGACATGGCCGCCTACATGGCCTCGCTGCAAAAGCTGTACGATCGGCCGCAGGACCGCGTCTATTATCCCGCGCACGGTGATCCGATCGACAATCCGCACCAGTTCGTGCGTGGCATGCTGGGCCATCGCCGCCAGCGCGAGCGCCAGGTGCTGCGCGTGCTGGAAGGCGGGCTGCACGATATTCCCGCCATGGTGGCGCAGATGTACAAGGGGCTCGACCCGCGCCTGACCGGTGCCGCGGGCCGCTCGGTATTGGCGCATCTGCTCGATCTGGAACGCCAGGGCCGGGTTGTTCGTTCGGGGGAACAATGGACGACAGCACGCTGAATAGCCCGCCCTTGTCAGGGAACTCTCCCCAACCCGCGCCCACGGTAGTGGTGGCGCGGCGCAGCGCTCTGCCTTGGCTGCTGTTCGTGGCGGCACTGGCGCTGGCCGGGCTGTTTGCCTGGCTCCTGTGGAAACCGCAGGACATCGGCGATCCGCTCGCCACCAGCCTGGTGGCGTTCGAGCGGCAGAACAGCCTGACGGTTTTCAGCGCAGAACTGGCCCCGGTGGTGTCGAGCGATGACAGCCGCCTGTTCGGCCTGGTCCAGTCCAAGCAGGTGGCAGTGATCCCGGCGCGGGTGGATTACACCATCGACCTGGCGCAGATGAACCGCGATCGCATGGCGTGGAACGCGCAGACGCAGACGCTGTCGGTGCGCCTGCCGCCCCTGCGGCTCAGCCGTCCCAACCTGGACGAGGCGCGCGCGCAATACTTGCGCGAAGGCGTGTGGATCACCCGCGCTGCGCAAGACAAGCTGACGCGCGACAACACCCGCCTGGCCGAACAGCTTGCCACCAACCAGGCCGCCAATCCCGTGCTGATGGGCCTGGCCCGCAGTGCCGCCAAGGATGCCGTGCGCCAAAACCTGGCCATTCCGCTGCAGGTAGCCGGCTATGGCAAAGTCACCGTCAACGTGACGATCGATGGGGATGCCCGCTAAGGCCCCTCGGCAAGATCCTCCCCATCCCCGATGGGGAGGTGGCAGGCCGCAGGCCTGACGGAGGGGCATTCCCCCAATCCTGGCTTGGCAACACGCGCCCGCGCCCCTAAGTCGCGGCGCAAGGAA
Source organism: Novosphingobium sp. GV079 (assembly GCF_003058045.1). Classification (NCBI taxonomy): domain Bacteria; kingdom Pseudomonadati; phylum Pseudomonadota; class Alphaproteobacteria; order Sphingomonadales; family Sphingomonadaceae; genus Novosphingobium; species Novosphingobium sp. GV079. Next base: position 83,633 of record NZ_QBUE01000005.1, read on the forward strand.
TCCGGGCGTGCCGCATTGCCCGGAAGCAGGAGCATCCCATGACGGCCCAGCCCACCAACTTGTCAGGCCTTGACCTGCGCGCGGAAATCGATCGCCTGCGCATCGAACGCAAGGCCGTGATCCTGGCGCACTATTACCAGAAGCCGGAAATCCAGGACCTGGCCGATTTCGTGGGCGATTCGCTGGAACTGTCGCGCAAGGCAGCAGCCACCGATGCCGAGGTCATCGCCTTTTGCGGCGTGCGCTTCATGGCCGAAACCGCCAAGATCCTCAGCCCCGAAAAGATCGTGGTGCTGCCCGATATGGACGCCGGGTGCAGCCTTGAAGATTCCTGCCCGCCCGATCAGTTTGCCGCATTCCGCGCGCAGCATCCCGATCATATCGCGCTCACCTACATCAACTGCTCGACCGAGGTGAAAGCCCTGTCGGACGTGATCGTGACGTCATCGAGCGCCGAGACGATCCTCGCCAAGATCCCGCCCGAACAGAAGATCATCTTCGGCCCCGACCGCCACCTGGGCGGCTATCTCAACCGCAAGTTCGGGCGCGACATGCTGCTGTGGCCCGGCGTGTGCATCGTGCACGAAGCCTTCAGCGAAACCGAACTGCTCAAGCTCAAGGCGCAGCATCCCGATGCGCCGATCGCCGCGCACCCGGAATGCCCGGCGCACATCGTCGATCATGCCGATTATGTCGGGTCGACCAGCGGCATCCTGAACTATGCCAAGGCCATGACCGGCGACACGCTGATCGTGGCGACCGAGCCGCACATCATCCACCAGATGCAGTTGGCCATGCCCGGCAAGACATTCATCGGTGCGCCCGGTGCCGATGGCAACTGCAACTGCAACATCTGCCCCTACATGGCGCTCAACACGCTGGAAAAGCTCTACCTGGCGCTGCGCGATCTGACGCCACGGGTGGAAATCGAGGAAACCCTGCGACTTGATGCCAAGAAGAGCCTGGATGCCATGCTGGCGATGGCCAGCGGCACCGTGGGCCAGGGCGATCTGGGCCGGCCTTGAGCGGGGTTTGAGCCTGCCGGGCGCACGCCTTGACCTGCTGATCCGCGAAAGCCCGGGAGCCTTTATGGCCTTCCGGGCTTTTTCTTTGCCGGTTTCAAGAAAACCTGCCGCCGCCCTGCCCGTGCCCCCTTGCGCGGCGGAACGGTCGCGGCCAATATACGTTGCAAAGAAAAACCCATAATGCATTTCCAGCAAGAGGCCTGCATGACCGAGACTTCCAGCCAGCCCCACCACGCCGCGCTGTTCCAGCCGATCGATCTGGGCGCGATCCATGCGCCGAACCGCATTCTCATGGCCCCGCTCACCCGCGGCCGCGCCGGGCGCGATGGAGTGCCCACGCCGATCATGGCCACGTATTATCGCCAGCGCGCCAGCGCCGGCCTAATCATTTCCGAAGCCACCGGCATCAGCCGTGAAGGCCTGGGCTGGCCCTATGCCCCCGGCCTGTGGACTGACGCCCAGGTCGAAGCGTGGAAGCCGGTGACCGAAGCCGTGCACGAAGCCGGCGGACGCATCGTCGCGCAGCTGTGGCACATGGGCCGCGTCAGCCATCCCGATCTCAACGATGGCCAGCCGCCGGTCTCTGCCTCGGCCACGCGCGTGCCGGGCCATGTCCATACCTTCGAAGGCCGCAAGGACGCGGTCGAAGCGCGCCCGCTGCGCCTCGATGAAATGCCGCGCCTGCTCGATGACTATGCCCGCGCGGCCGAAAACGCCAAGAAGGCCGGGTTCGACGGGGTGCAGCTGCACGCCGCCAATGGCTATCTGATCGACCAGTTCCTGCGCGATTCGGCCAACCTGCGCACCGACGAATATGGCGGCAGCCCGGAAAACCGCGTGCGCCTGCTGCGCGAAGTGATGGAACGCCTGATCGGCGTGTGGGGGGCAGAGCGCGTCGGCGTGCGCCTTTCGCCCAACGGCGATTCGCAAGGGGTGGATGACAGCAACCCCGAGGCCGTGTTCGGCCTGGCCGCCCAGGTTCTCGAAACGCTCAAGCCGGCGTTTGTGGAACTGCGCCAGCCCGGCCCGAATGGCACCTTTGGCGCCACCGACGTGCCGCAGCAGGATGGCCTGATCCGCAAGATCTATACCGGCCCGCTGGTGCTCAACAGCGATTACACTCCGCAGTCTGCCGCGGCCGACATTGCCTCGGGCCGGGCCGATGCGATCAGCTTTGGCCGCCCGTTCATTTCCAACCCGGACCTGCCCGCGCGCATCGCCAAGGACGCCCCGCTGGCGCCCAACCGCAACGTGCCCGAATCGTGGTACTTCCCCGTGCCCGAAGGCTATGCCGACTATCCCACGCTGGCCGAAGAAACCGTCTGACGCGCCAATCACCCAGCGGCCAGGATCGGCGCGTTATTGCGCCGGTGCCTGGCTCTGGGCAGCGGGGGCAGGTGCTGCGGGCGCGGCTGTGCCGCCTGCAGCCCCTGCAGCATCGGGCGTGGCGCTTTCGGCCGCATCGCTCGATGCTGCCTGTGGCGCAGCGCCGCTGGCCTTGGCCTTGGGCGCGGGTTGCAACGGCGGAGTGCCAGTGGCGCCATCAAGATCGATCATCGCATCGCTGACACTGCCGGGCAGAACCTCGCCACCGGTGGCCTTGGCCGCGCCCTTTTCCGGTTCGCTGCCCTTCTGGCACCCGCCCAGGGCAAGCAGCAGGGCGACCGCCGATAGGGAAAGCAGGGTCTTCATGGCTCCATCTCCACCGGAGGGCATGGCACGTCGAGCTTGGACAGGAACGCCGGCAGGCGCGCCAGCAACGCATCGTCCCATTGCGCGCTGCTGACCGATCGGCCGAGGTCTTTCAGGCTGGTGACGCCGAACTCCTCGATCCCGCACGGCACGATCCCGCCGAAATGCGAAAGATCGGGCGACAGGTTCACCGAAAAGCCATGCATCGTCACCCAGCGGCGAATGCGCACGCCGATCGCGCCGATCTTGGCTTCGCGCCCATCGGCCCCCGCGCACCAGATGCCGATGCGGCCCTCTGCCCGCCAGGCTTCCACGCCGAAATCGCCCAGCGTATCGATCACCCAGCCTTCCACGGCATGGACAAATCCGCGCACGTCGCGCGCGCGTTTGCGCAGATCGAGCATGACATAGCCGATGCGCTGGCCCGGCCCGTGATAGGTATAACGCCCGCCGCGCCCGGCCTCGACCACTTCGAACCGGGGATCGAGCAATTCGGACCGATCGGCGCTAGTGCCGGCGGTATAGACCGGCGGATGTTCGAGCAGCCACAGCATGTCTGATGCGGTGCGATCGGCGATCGCGGCGTTGCGGGCAGCCATCGCCTCCAGCGCGGAGCGATAGGGCACCGGGGCGGTTTCACGGACGATCTCGATGGTATCGGGCGCAGTCATGATGCCTTGCGACTTGGCCCCGAATGCCGCCCGAAGCAAGGGGGCAAGACACCGGGAAGGGAGGTGCGCCGGGCCGCAGGCTTTGCTAGGAACAAAAGATAACAAGCCCCGAGGACTATACGTGACCAAACCGTTGATCGCCCCATTGGACAGCATGGCCGCCTGGCAGGGCGCCACGCGCATCGTTTCGGCCAATGCCGATCTGCTGATCGCGATTGCCGGGGTGTTTTTCCTGCTGCCGCTGCTGGTTGGCGCGGTGTTCATCGCGCCGCCGGTGATTCCCCCGCAGGTGACGCAGCAGCAACTCGCGCAGGTGATGCAGGATTATTACACGCGCAACCTGCCCTACCTGCTGCCGCTGTCGCTGTTCCAGATCGTCGGCTTCATCACCATGCTGGTCTGCGTGCTCGATCGCTCGCGCCCCACGGTGGGCCAGGCGCTGCGCAACTGCGCGGCGCGGGTGCCCGCCTATTTCCTGGCGCAAGTGCTGATCGGCCTCTTCGCGCTCTTGCTGATGATGGTGGTCAGCGGCGTGCTGCTGGGCCTGCGCGTGCCGGCGCCGCTGGCCGCCGGCGCCGGGCTGGCAGCCGTGGTCTATCCGCTGCTGCGCACGATCATGGTCGGCCCGGTGCTGGGCGTGGGGCGCACCCACAACCCGATCATGGCGATCCGCGCCAGCGTGGCACTGACGCGGGGCAATACTGCGCGCATCCTGGCGTTTCTGGGCCTGGCCATGGTGGTGTTCCTGGTGGCGATGAGCGTGGTGATGATGGTGGTGGGCCTGATCACCACGCAGCTGCTTGGCGCCGAAAACGAAAGCGCGCGCCTGATCAACGAAGCGATCTCCGCGCTGCTCTATTCGGTGGGCTATACCTATTTCGTGGCCATGCTGGCTGGCATTCACGGGCAGCTGACTGCCGATCTGCCCCGCCCGTTTCTGTAACTCAGAAAATGAAACGCGCCCGTTCCATTGTGGAAAGGGCGCGCCGGGTGGTCAGTCTTTCCAGCCCCACGAGATCACGCAGGGCGGCACGTTGATCGGCTCGAAACCCTTGTCGATGCGGTGGAAATAGCGGCTCATCAGCGCGCGGGCGCGGGCTGTGTACTGATAGACCAGGAACGCCCCGCCCGGGCGCAGCACGCGCTGCGTCGCGGCCATGATCGCCGGCCCCACGCCTTCGGGCAGCGTGGTGAACGGCAGGCCCGACAGCACATAGTCGGCATGGTCAAAGCCATGCTGGCGCACGATGCTTTCCACCTCGGCCGCAGAGCCGTGCACCGCGATGAAGCGGCTGTCGCCGATGGTGCGGGCCAAGTAGTTGATGAAATCGGGGTTGGTGTCGATCACGATCAGCCGCGCGTCACGGCGCAGGCGATCGAGCACCGGCTGGCAGAACGTGCCCACGCCGGGGCCATATTCCACGAACAGATCGCAGTTTTCCCAATCCACCTTGGACAGCACGCGCGCGATCGTGCGGCGCGAGGACGGCACGATCGCGCCGACCATCACCGGGTGCTTGATGAAGCCCTTGAAGAAAATGCCTGCCGGACCGAACATCCGTTCCGCCTTGCGCCGGACCCGCTGATGCAAAGGAGCGCGCGCCGCCTGGGTCGAATTCATTATGGACAGGCATCCCTATCTTGGTGCGTGAACCGCGCAAGTTGCAAATCCGTGGCACTATTGCAAGCGTTCGCCGCAAGGCCCAGCGCGATGCGACGAACCGTTATCGGACAGACACCCTGTGAAACGCCCTGTTTACCCTTGCAGATGGCGGGTTTCGGCCACCGGGGTCAACGCCCGGCCCGTGGCAAACCATGCGGAAAGGTTGTCGATCATCAGTTGCCCCATGGCCGTGCGCGTGGCGACCGAGCCAGAGCCGACATGGGGCAGCAACACCGCGTTATCCTGCGCGACAAGGTCGGCAGGCACATGGGGTTCGCGGGCAAAGACATCGAGCCCGGCCGCCAGGATCGTGCCATCCTGCAAGGCCGCGATCAGCGCTGCTTCATCCACCACGCTGCCACGCGATACGTTGATCAGCACGCCCTGCGGCCCCAGCGCGCGCAGCACGGCGGCATCGACCAGCCCCGCCGTGGCAGCACCGCCGGGCACCACCACCACCAGCACATCGACCGCCTCGGCCAGGGCGAGCGCCGTGGGATACCAGGGATAAGCCACGCCCTCCTGCCGCGTGCGGCCATGATAGGCGATTGCCACGCCAAAGCCTTCCAGGCGGCGCGCCACCGCCTTGCCGATCGCCCCCAGCCCCAGGATGCCCACGCGCCGCCCGCGCAGCGTGGGCGAAAGCGGAAAGGCGCCCTGTTCCCACAGCCCGGCGCGCAGGTGCCGCTCGGCCTGGGGCAGGCGGCGGATCGTGGATAGCAGCAGGCCGAGGGTCAGATCGGCGACTTCCTCGTCGAGCACGCCGGGGGTGTTGGTCACCATTACGCCGCGCGAGGCGGCCGCAGCCACGTCAATATTGTCATAGCCCACGCCAAAGTTGGCGATGATTTCCAGCGCCGGCAGGCGGTTCATCACCTCTGCCCCCAGGCGGCCGAACAGGGTGTTGGTCGCCAGGGCGCGGATCGATCCGGCGGCGGCATCGTCCAGCCCGTCCCACAGGCGGTGCACGGCAAAGGCCGCTTCCAGCGGCTGCATGGTGAACGGCGGAAAGGGCGCGGCGGCGAGGACGGCAGGTTTGGTCATGCCGCGCATGTTAGCGCGCGAACGGTTGAAAAGTCAGCCCTTCATCCCGGCAATCGCTCAAGGATAGCGCAGGCGAATGCGCGTCGACAGGTTGGTGCGCGGCACGGAAAGGCGCACCGCGCGGAATTCCAGCAGGCTTTCGATCGAGCCGGGATTGCCTGAAAAGCCAAAGCCTTCGGCCGGCAGGCCCATCGGCCCGATGCGGTTGAGCGAGCCGGAATTGTCCTCGTCATGATAGACGGCCAGAGCATAGATGCCCGGCTGCGGCAGGAACAGGCACATATGCGTCTTTTCCGCACGGGCCGGCACGCGCGCAACATAGAGCGAGCCACCATCGATCAGGAACTTGCGCTGGTCATCGGGATAGACGGTGAGCGCAATCACGCCGCGATCGGATCGCACCTTGTCGATCGTGACATTGAGCCAGGTATCGCTGGGCGGGCCGGCGCAGCCGAGCGGCGGCAGATGCACGCCATGCTTGGCCGCCATCGCGGTGCCCGGCAGCAGGGCCAGCGTTGCACCCAGCGCCAAGGCGCCAAGCGTGGTCTTGAGGGATTCGATCAGCGTCTTCACCCCATCTTCGATGACAAGCCCGGCCGCCAATGGCAAGGGGGCGCAAGGCCGCAGGGCGCGTTCGCGGCGCGACCGTGGCATTGCTGCATGGGTTGATCGCCGGCCTGGACAAATCCGCGCGCTTTCGGAGCAAACCCGCGCCAGACCGGCCCGAAACTGCACAACGCGTGTGGAAAATACTGCAAAGAGCGCTTGTGGCCCCGATTCGGCGCGGTTAAGCGCCGAACGGCGCCCGCTTGGCGATTTGGCCGGGCCGGGCTATTTCTTGCCCAGAATTGCGATCGGACCCGTTGTCGATGACTGCCTTGCCGATAATTTCCCCGTCGATCCTATCCGCCGATTTTTCCCGGCTGGGCGAGGAAATCCGCGCGATCGATGCCGCCGGGGCTGACTGGATCCATGTGGACGTGATGGATGGCCACTTCGTGCCCAACATCACGATCGGGCCGGCCGTGGTCAAGGCGCTGCGCCCCCACACCACCAAGCCGTTCGACGTGCACCTGATGATCAGCCCGGTCGATCTCTACCTTGAGGCGTTTGCCAACGCCGGGGCCGATATCATCACCGTGCATCCCGAAGCCGGGCCGCATATCCACCGCACCGTGCAAGCGATCAAGGCGCTGGGCAAGAAGGCCGGGATCGCGCTCAACCCCGCAACGCCAGCCAAGATGCTCGATTACCTGATCGACGATATCGACCTGGTGCTGATCATGAGCGTGAACCCCGGGTTTGGTGGGCAAAGCTTTATTTCCAGCCAGCTGCGCAAGATCGAGGCGGTGCGCAAGATGATCGACAAGACCGGCCGGCCGATCCACCTGGAAGTGGATGGCGGGGTGGATGCCAAAACCGCGCCGCTGTGCGTGGCCGCCGGCGCCGATGCCCTGGTCGCCGGCACCGCGACCTTCAAGGGTGGGCCCGATCACTATGCCGCGAATATCGCCGCGCTGAAAAGGATCGACTGACCCCGTGGGCGAACCAGGCTTCTCCATCGCACCCGGCCAGCCCGCCAAGGGCAAGGCCATTTCGGCGGACGAAGCCAGCCCCGCCCTGCCCCTGGGGCTGGAAAACGAACCCTTGCGGCGCGATGCGGCCGCCGCCGCTGCTGTGGTCCGCCCCCTGCCGCCGATGCCCGCCGACGAAGACATGCCGCTGCGCCCCGAAGTGGTGGAGCCCGGCCGCGCCCTGGCGCTGGCGGATTTTTCGCCGCCCCCGGTCAGCGCGGGTGAACGCTTCATGCGTTTTGCCTATCGCCTGGGGCTGCCGGCCGCCGCGCTGCAACCCTTTCGCAAGCGTTCTCGCCCGCGCCTGACGGCGACGGTCAGCAACCCGCTTCCGGGCGATTCCTGCGCAGGCAAGGCATTGCGCGCGGGGCATTTCCTGGTCCACGGCATGAAGACCCCGATTGCCGATACTGAGTTCACCGGGCCACGCCTGCCGCCGCCGTTCGAGCGGATGGTGCATGGCTTTGCCTGGCTGCCCGATCTGGAGGCCAGTGGACCACGCGCGCAATGCACCCCCGTGGCCGAACGCGTGCTGGGCATGTGGCTCAATGCCAATCCCCAGCCCAATGCCAGCCCGGCGTGGGATGTGGGGCATACCGGCCACCGCCTGCTCACCTGGCTGATCCACGCGCCGCTGCTGCTGTCGGGCAACGACAAGAAGTTTCGCAGCCGTGTGCTGCACGCCATGGCCGAAACCGCCCGCTGGCTCGATCGCCATGTCACCCGTGCGGATGACAAGCTGGGCGAAGTGGCCGGCTGGGCGGCGATCACCGCCGCCGGGCTGCTGATGGCCGATGGTGGCCCGCGCCGCCTGTTTGGCGAGGCCGGGCTGATCCGCGCACTTGGTGACATGGTGGGCGATGATGGCGGCGTGCTGTCGCGCAGCCCGCTGGGCCAGATCGAGGCGATTACCATCCTGGTGCGGCTCAAGGCCTGCTATGCCGCCGTGCGCCGCGATCCGCCCCAGCAGATTGAAACGATCCTGTCGCTGCTGGTCCCGCCGCTGCTCGCGCTGCTGCATGGCGATGGCGCGCTGGGCAGCTGGCAGGGCGCGGGCGCGGTACAAGCCGACCATATCGCCACGCTGATCAAGGCCAGTGGCGTGCGCACCCGGCCGCTGCGCGATGCCCGGCAATGGGGCTACCAGCGCATTACGGCGGGCAAGTCGGTCCTGCTGCTCGATGCCGCGCCGCCGCCGATCGCCCGCCACGCGCGCGAAGGCTGTGCCTCTACCCTGGCGTTCGAATTCAGCCATGGCGCCGAGCGACTGATCGTCAATTGCGGCGGCGCGGCCTTTGCCGGCGGGCTGATCCCGCTGCGCCTCGCGCAGGGCCTGCGCGCCACGGCGGCCCATTCCACGCTGACGATCGACGATTTCAATTCCACTGCCGTGCTGATCAACGGCAAGCTGGGCAGCGGCGTTTCCGAAGTGGAAGTGGACCGCCGCACGCTGCAGGCCGATGGCAGCTATGCCGCCACGGCGCCCGGCCCGATGGGCCAGTCTGCCACCCGGATCGAGGCGAGCCACAACGGCTATGTCAGCCGCTATGGCCTGATGCACCAGCGCATCCTGATCCTGCGCGATGATGGCACCGAACTGCGCGGTGAAGACCTGCTGGTGCCGCACGGCAAGAAAGGCAAGCGTGGCATGATCGGTGTTGCCTTGCGCTTCCACCTTGGCCCGCATATCGAGCTGGCGCAGGGCCAGGACGGCCTTGGCGTTACCCTTGCCCTGCCCGATGGCGGCCTGTGGCAGTTCCGTTCGGGGCGTGAGCCGGTGACGATCGAGGAATCGCTCTGGGCCGATGGGTTGGGCCGCCCGCTGGGCACGCGCCAGCTTGTCATCACGGCCAAGATCCCGCGCAGCGGAGAGAGTTTCTCCTGGCTGCTCAAGAAGATGAGATAGGAATTTTCAACGTGAGCGATGTGACGATCCGGCGGGCGCTGCTTTCGGTGTCTGACAAGACCGGCCTGGTTGACCTGGGCCAGGCACTGGCCGCACACGGCGTGGAACTGGTTTCCACCGGCGGCACGGCCAAGGCGCTGCGCGAGGCGGGCCTGGCGGTGAAGGACATTTCGGAACTGACCGGCTTTCCCGAAATGATGGATGGCCGCGTCAAGACGCTGCACCCCAAGGTGCACGGCGGCCTTCTGGCCGTGCGCGACAATGCCGAGCATGCGGCCAGCATGGCCGAACACGAAATCGGCGCGATCGACCTTGTCGTCGTGAACCTCTATCCGTTCGAAGCGACCGTGGCCAAGGGCGCGGACCGCGACGAAGTGATCGAGAACATCGACATCGGCGGCCCCTCGATGGTGCGTTCGGCGGCCAAGAACCACGATTACGTCACGATCCTGACCGATCCGGCCGATTATGCCACGGTCATGACCGAACTGGCGCAGACCGGCGGCAAGACCACCCTGCCGTTCCGCCGCGCGATGGCGGCCAAGGCCTATGCCACTACGGCCGCCTATGATTCGGCGATTGCCACCTGGTTTGCCACCGTGGACCAGCAGCAGCATTTCCCCGCCACACTGGCCAGCGCGCACAGCCTGGTGACGACGCTGCGCTATGGCGAAAACCCGCACCAGTCCGCCGCGCTCTATGTGCCGCGCCGCGCCACGGTTCCTGGCCTGCCCCAGGCCGAGCAGATCCAGGGCAAGGAACTGTCGTACAACAATTATAACGATGCCAACGCCGCGCTTGAACTGGTGGCCGAATTTGCCACCGACAAGCCGACCGTGGTGATCGTCAAGCACGCCAACCCCTGCGGCGTCGCCAGCGCGGATACGCTGCTCGACGCCTGGCAGGCTGCCCTGGCGTGTGACAGCGTTTCGGCCTTTGGCGGCATCGTGGCGGTCAACCAGCCGCTCGATGGCCCCACCGCCAACGCGATCTGCGAAATCTTCACCGAAGTGGTCGTGGCCCCCGGTGCCGATGCCGCCGCGCGCGAGGCGTTTGCCCGCAAGAAGAACCTGCGCCTGCTGCTGGTCAGCGAACTGCCCGACGCGCATCGCGCCGGCCTGGTGACCGTGCCAATCGCCGGCGGCCTGCTGGTGCAGGACCGCGACAATGGCGCGATCACGGCTGACGACCTCAAGGTCGTGACGCAGCGCGCGCCGACCGAACAGGAACTCAAGGACGCGCTGTTCGCCTGGACCGTGGCCAAGCACGTGAAGTCCAACGCCATCGTCTATGCCAAGGATGGCGTGACCGCCGGCATCGGCGCGGGTCAGATGAACCGCCGCGACAGCAGCCGCATTGCCGCCGCCAAGGCCCAGGAAGCCGCCCAGACCCATGGCTGGAGCGAAGCCCGCACGGTGGGCGCAGCGGTGGCCTCTGACGCGTTCTTCCCCTTTGCCGATGGCCTGATGGCCGCGGTGGAAGCGGGTGCGACGATGGTGATCCAGCCGGGCGGCTCGATCCGCGACGAAGACGTGATCAAGGCCGCCGACGAAGCGGGCCTGGCCATGGTCTTTACCGGGATGCGCCACTTCCGCCACTGATCGCGGATTTCGGAACGAAAAAAGGGGGCGGTGCCAATGCGGCACCGCCCCCTTTTTCTTGCTCCCCTCCCGCAAGCGGGAGGGGCTGGGGGAGGGAATGTTTGGCCCTGCCAACCCGCGTTCTGAAAAAACAACACGCCCTCCCCCAACCCCTCCCGCTCGCGGGAGGGGGGCTATAGAGGGAAGCGTGGCTTACGGCTGCGGCTTGTTGAGCACCGAATCCGGGTTTTCCTGGATGCGGATCTTGCCCATCGGCGGCTTGGGCGGCAGCGGGGTATCGGCGATCTGGGTAATCGCCGGGGCCGGCTTGGCGCCCGGCGCGGTGACGCGCCAGATCACGCCGCCCACATCGTCGCTGACCAGCAGAGCGCCGTCCTTGGCAAAGGCCACCCAGGTGGGACGGCCATGGGACTTGTTGTCCTTGGTGAGGAAGCCGGTGAGCACAGGCGCAGGCGGGGCCGGCAGCACATTGCCGTGGCTGTCGAACCGCACGAAGACCACGTCATAGCCAGCGAGTGGGCGACGGTTCCACGAACCGTGACGGGCGATGAAGGCGCCCCCGGCAAAGCGATCGCCCATGGTATTGCCGCCGCGCGCGAAGGCCAGGCCGAGCGGCGCGACATGGGCGCCCAGGCCGTATTCTGGCTTGCGCACGTATTCCATCAGGTACTCGGGCATCGGCTCGTTTACGCGCCAGTCGATGTACTTCTTCCAGTACACCCAGGGCCAGCCATACTGCGCGCCGAGCGGCACGTTGGTGAGGTAATCGGGCACGAGATCGGGACCGAGCATGTCGCGCTCGTTCACCACGGCCCAGAGTTCGCCGGTGTAGGGATTGAAATCCATCCCGTTGGGATTGCGCATCCCGCCGGCAAACTGGCGCACGCGGTGCTTGTCGAAATCATATTCGAAGATCGCGGCACGCTGCGCCTCGGCATCGATGCCGTTTTCAGCGATATTGCTGCCCGAACCGACCGAGATGTAGAGCCGCTGGCCATCGGGGCTGAGCGCCAGGTTGCGCGCCCAGTGCATGCCGGCCGGCGGCAGATCCATCAGCTTTTCCGGCTTGCCCGGCAGGGTGGTCTGCCCCGGCTGGAACGGCCAAGACACCACGCCATTGTGGTTGGCAACATAGAGCCGCCCCTCGCGCCACACCATGCCGAACGGCGAATCCAGCGCCGGATTTTCCATGACAAAGCGCTGGCTCGCCTTGCCGCTGCCGTTATCGCGCAGCACCACGATCTTGTTGGGCGAGGGTTCACCCGCACCGGCCTGGCTGAACAGGAAGCCTGCCACCAGCCCGGTGAGGCCGCCACCACCATGATCACCTGCGGGCGCATTGGTTTCGGCGGTCAGCACGTCGCCATTGGGCAGGACCGCCAGTGTGCGCGGGTGGTCCAGACCATCGGCAAATCGGGTGACGACCAGCCCCTGCGCGGCCACCGGCGCTTCGCCCGCCTGCCAACCGATCGGCTTGGCAATGCCGACGCCGGGAATGGTCTGCGGCGAAGGCTCGGCCATCTTGGGATGGGGGCCCGAGGTTTCGTCGGTGGTGTATTGGCCGGCCGGGCCACGGATGGCCCAGACCAGGAACGCGCCAATCGCGATCACCAGCAGGCCAAGGGCGATGAGGAACTTCTTGAGGGTGCTCATGCCGGGCAAACTAGGGCGGCCAGGGCTTCGCTGCAATGACAGCTTGCGGGAAATGCGCTAAGCCCCACCGCCATGTACGATTTTCAATTCGATAGCGCTGACAAGCCCACCCTCTATGCCGATCTCGTCGCGGCCGTGCGCGGGCTAATCCATGGTGAAAACGATGGCGTGGCCAACATGGCCAATGTCGCCGCGCTGCTGGCGCTGGCCCTGCCCGATTGCAACTGGACCGGGTTCTATCGCCTGATCGGCGATACCCTGGTGCTGGGCCCGTTTGCCGGCAAGCCCGCCTGCATCCGCATTCCACTGGGCCAGGGCGTGTGTGGCACCGCCGCGGCTACCGGCGAAACGCAGCTGGTGCGCGATGTCCACGCCTTCCCCGGCCATATCGCCTGCGACGCGGCCAGCGCCTCTGAACTGGTCGTGCCGATCAAGCGCGATGGCGTGGTGATCGCGGTGATCGACCTCGACAGCCCGACCGTGGCGCGGTTCGACGAGGAAGACGCGCGCGGGATCGAGGCCTTGGCGGCCGTGCTGGCCGGCGCGGTTTAAATCGCGCCGCCAGTCAGCCGCTGGCAGATCAGGTCAAGCTGGTCGAGCGTCTTGTAGCGGATCACGACATTGCCGGTGCGTGGATCGGCATCGGCATTGATCGTCACCTTGAGGCCGAGGAATTCCTCCACATGGGCCTGCACGGCGGCGATATCGGCGCTGTCTGACGGATCGCGTTCGGCGCGGGCGCGGCGCGGGCCACTTTCCGGCTTGGTCGCGCGCTTGGCCATGCGCTCGGCATCGCGCACCGAAAGGCCCTTGGCGATGATTTCCTGCGCCAGCGGCAGTGGATCGGGCACGACCGCCAAGGCACGGGCATGGCCCATCGACAGGTCATCGCGCTGGACCATGTCCAGCACTTCCTCAGGCAGCGAGAGCAGCCGCATGAGATTGGCGACATGGCTGCGCGACTTGTCAACAAAGCGGGCGATTTCCTGCTGGGTCAGCCCGTCGTTGTCGGACAGGCGCTGATAGGCGCGGGCCTCTTCCACGGGGTTGAGATCTTCGCGCTGCAGGTTCTCGATGAGGGCGAGCGCCGTCACCTCGCGCTCATCGAGCTGGCGGACGATCGCGGGGATTTCGTGCACGCGGGCACGCTGCGCCGCACGCCAGCGGCGTTCGCCCGCCACCAGCTGATAGCGGCCACCGGCCATAGGGCGGACGATCACCGGCTGGATCACGCCGCGCGCGGCGATCGACTGGGCCAGTTCGTCCAGCGCCTCTTCATCGAAATGGCGGCGCGGCTGATCCGGGTGCGGCTCGATCTCGGCCACCGACAGCAGCGCGACGCCGGTGGTGGCCCGCGCCGGGGCTGCGGCCGCAGGCGTACCACCGGTTGCGGCGGGCGCCGGACGGACCAGCGATTCCTCGCGCCGGGTCTCGCCCAGCAAGGCGCCCAGCCCCCGGCCCAGTGCGGCGCGCTTTACCGGTGCCTTGACGCCGTCTTCGCCGCTCATGCCGCCTTCCTCCGTTCCGGCAGGCGCCCGATCAGCTCGCGCGCCAGTTTCATGTAGGCCTGCGATCCCGAGCAGGCATGGTCATAGATCAGCGCCGGCAGCCCGTGGCTGGGCGCCTCGGACAGGCGCACGTTGCGCGGGATCACCGATTCGAACACGAGATCGCGCAGGCACGACCGCACATCGTCGGCCACCTGGTCGGTCAACCGGTTGCGGCGATCGTACATCGTCAGCACGATGCCCAGGATGCCCAGATCGGGATTGAAGCGCTCCTGCACCCGCTCCACCGTCTGCAAAAGCTGGCTAAGCCCTTCCAGCGCAAAGAATTCGCACTGCAGCGGAACCATCAGGCTATCGGCTGCGGCCATGGCATTGAGGGTCAGCAGGCCCAGGCTGGGCGGGCAATCGATCAGGCAGATTTCGTGCGTCGTGTCACGGTGCAGTGCAGCACGCAGACGGCCGGTGCGATCATCCACGCTGACAAGCTCCACCTCGGCGCCGGACAGGTCCACCGTGGCGGGGATGATATCGAGGCCGGGAATGCGGGTGGGAACGGCGCATTCCGCCACCCCTGCCCCGTCGATCAGCATGTCATAAGAAGACCGCTCGCGATCGGCGGCGTTGAGGCCGATCCCGGTGGAGGCATTGCCTTGCGGGTCAAGGTCAACCAGCAGCACTTTCCAGCCAGTAGCGGCAAGCGCAGTCGCGATATTGATAGCGGTGGTGGTCTTGCCCACGCCGCCCTTCTGATTCGCAATGGCGATGGTGATCATCGACGGGAGCCTCGTTGGGAAGCTGCGCCCGACTGGCGGGCAGGCTTCGGGGGATGGCCACCCAGCAAGCGACCGGCGATCACACCAGCGGCGGGATCGGTCAGCGATTGTTCCACGTGAAACACGTGGCGCCAGGTTTCAGGCAGTATAGCCACTTCTTGCGCTGCCTTCGCCCCTTTTGGCAGCAACCACATCGTTTCCGGTGTGGAAAAACGCGAAGAAATCTTCAGCAACTTGTCGAGCGGCGCAAATGCGCGCGCGGAAAGCACTGCATAGGTCTGATCGGGCAAGTCTTCGACGCGTGAAAGCACGACGTTGACGTGCGACAACCCAAGCTCCGCCGCCGCGCGCGCCAACCATTCGGTTCGCAGTCGGCGCGAATCGACCAGGGTAACCGACCGCTGTGGTTGCAGCGCGGCAATCACCAGGCCAGGAAACCCGGCCCCGGTGCCCAGATCGAGCCATGCGCCGTTGGGCAATGTTTCACGTGGAACAGTGAGCAGCTGGGCGCTGTCGACAATATGCCGCTGCCACACCATGGGAATGGTGCCGCGCGCGATCAGGTTCTGACGCTCGTTCTCCACCACCAGCAGCTCAACCAACCGGTCCAGGCGCGCCATCGTGGCGTCATCGGTGCCGAGCGTCTGGCGCAACCAGTCCTGCGCTTGCGCCTCGCTTTCGATCATGGTGGTCATGCTGCCACCATGCGGCGACGGGCATGGACGAGCAGGCTGGCCAGCGCGGCCGGGGTGATCCCCGCCAAACGGCCGGCGGCTGCCAAGGTTTCCGGCCGGGCCGCGCTCAGGCGTTCGACCATTTCGGCGGAAAGCCCGGGCACGCGGTTATAGGGAAAATCCTCGCCCAGCGGCACGGTCTCGTTGGCGCGCAGGTCACGCAGCTCCGCTTCCTGCCGCGCGAGGTAGGGCGCATAGGCAGCGTCCTCTTCCACTTCCTCGACCAGCAAGGCGTCGTCGGGCATGGCCTCGGCAAGCCAAGGCGCCAGCCCGGCCAGCGTCACTTCGGGGAAGCGCAACCACTCCATCAGGCTGCGCCGCGCACCATCGGCGCGAACCGCCAGGCCAGCGCGTGCCATCTCGCTCGGCGTGGTTTCCTGGGCCAGTCCCTCTTCCAGCCGGGCCCGCGCGTCGAGCCGGCGTTCGAACCAGGCGCGGCGCTCATCGCCGACACAGCCCGCCGCGATGGCCAATGGCGTCAGCCGGGTGGTGGCATTGTTGGCGCGCAGGCGCAGGCGATATTCGGCCCGCGCGGTGAGCATGCGATAGGGCTCGCTCACCCCATGCAGCGTCAGGTCATCGATCATCACCGCCATATAGCTCGATCCGCGATCGAGCGCTGCGGGCGCGGTGCTCAGCACGGCGGCAGCGGCATGCATGCCCGCGACCAGTCCCTGCGCGGCGGCCTCTTCATAGCCGGTGGTGCCGTTGATCTGCCCGGCGCAATAGAGGCCAGGCATGGCGCGCACTTCCAGGCTGGGACGCAGCGCTCGCGGATCGATATGATCGTACTCCACGGCATAGCCGGGCACGACGATGGCCACCTGCTCCAGGCCTTCCATCGAACGCATCATCGCCAGTTGCACATCGGCAGGCAACGAGGTCGACAGACCATTGGGATAGACCAGATGATCGTCCAGCCCCTCGGGTTCGAGGAAGACCTGATGGCTGTCGCGATCGGCAAAGCGGTGAATCTTGTCTTCGATCGACGGGCAATAGCGCGGACCGCGCGCGCCGATCGCGCCGGTGAACAGCGGCGAGCGATCCAGGCCGCTGCGGATTATATCGTGGGTCTGCGCATTGGTGCGGCTGATCCCGCAAAAGATCTGCGGCAGCGGGCGCGCGCGCGTGAGCGGCGACATCGTCCATGGATCGGTATCGCTGTGCTGCTCTTCCAGCCGGGCCCAATCGATGGTGCGGCCATCCAGGCGCGGCGGTGTGCCGGTCTTGAGCCGGGCCATCGGCAGGGCGGCATCGCGCAGCTGGGCCGCCAGACGATGGGCGGCGTCTTCGCCGATGCGGCCACCTTCCATCCGCTCTTCGCCACGGAACAGGCGCGCGCCCAGGAACGTGCCGGTGCACAGCACCACGGCCGATCCCTCCAAAATGGATCCATCGGCCAGCTCGATGCCGACGACACGGCCACCTGCCAGGCGCAGCGCGGCTGCTTCCCCCGGCACGACGGTAAGGCCAGGCTGGCTGTTCACCACCGCCTGGACCGCCGCCTTGAATCGCTTGCGATCAGCCTGGACACGCGGTCCCTGCACCGCACTGCCTTTCGAGCGGTTGAGCATGCGGTAATGAATAGCGCCAGCATCGGCCGCCCGCGCGATGACGCCATCAAAGGCATCAACCTCGCGCACGAGGTGTCCCTTGCCCAAGCCACCGATCGCCGGGTTGCAGCTCATCGCGCCGATCTTGTCGGGATCGAAGCTGACCAGCGCGGTGCGCGCCCCCATGCGCGCCGCCACGCAGGCCGCCTCGACGCCGGCATGGCCGCCGCCGACCACAATGATGTCGAAGGAATGCATGCGCTCTGCCCTATCGCTCTGCGCGCCTTGGGTCAAACTTGTGTTTCACGTGAAACATGCGGAGGGGAGATTTGCGCCGCGTGAAAAACCCGTTCGCCTATTTGCCGATGCAGAAGCGCCCGAACAGCGCATCGAGCATGTCTTCGGTGCCAGCACGGCCCGTCAACCCATCCAGCGCGCGGCGGGCCAGGCGCAAGTGCTCGGCCGCCAGCAGCGGGTCGAACTCCAGCGTCGCTGCCGCAAGGTTGTTGTGCACCTGCGAAAGAAGTGCATGCTGGCGGGCATTGAGCGCCGCCTCACCCGGCCCTGGCAAGCTAGCCCGGGCATGGCTGACGAGATCGCGACGCAAGGCATCGAGCCCTTCGCCGGCATGAACTGAGAGACGATGGCGGGGCGCAGCCTTGGCCGGGGCGGCCGGATCGTCGGCGCGCGCAGCCAGTTCCCACAGCGGCACGGTAGCGTCAGCCGGCCCTTCCCCCTCAGGGCCGAGCCAGAGGATCAGGTCGGCCCGCGCAGCCTCGGCGCGTGCACGGGCAATACCGATCCGCTCGATCTCGCCGGCACCCTCGTCACGCAGCCCGGCGGTATCGGCAAAGGTGAAAGGCACACCATCGATTGCCACGCTGCGCGTCAGAACATCGCGCGTGGTGCCGGGCTCCGCCGCAGTGATGGCGGCCTCTGCCTCGACCAGCGCGTTGAACAGCGTGGACTTTCCGGCATTGGGCGGGCCGGCCAGCACCACGCGAAACCCTTCGCGCAACGGCTCTGCACGTGGGCGGTCTAGCCACGCGGCCACCTGCGCCGCCTGCGTTGCGGCCTGATCGGCAAAGCCGGGCGGCAGCAAGGCCACGCCTTCACCAACGTCATCCTCATCGGAAAAGTCGAGCAGTGCCTCAAGCTGGGCAGAAAGCATCAAGACACCCTGGCGCCAATCCTCGACCTGACGGGACAGCGCGCCATCGGCCATCGCCAGAGCACTGCGCCGCTGCAATTCGGTTTCGGCATTGAGCAGATCGGCGAGACCTTCGGCCTCGTTGAGATCGATGCGGCCATTGAGGAACGCACGGCGGGTGAACTCCCCCGCCTCGGCCGCGCGAAGGCCAGGCAAACGAGCGAGCGCGGCAAGCACGGCCTGAACCACGGCACGCCCGCCGTGGAGATGAAGCTCGGCACTGTCTTCGCCGGTGGCGGTGTGCGGGCCGGGCAACCACAACACCATCGTGGCATCGAGCAAGGCGCCATCGGCCGGATCGACCAGCCGGCGAAACGTGGCGCGGCGTGGCGGGGGCAAGCTGCCAGCCAGAGCCGACAGGGCCGTGCCAGCATCCGGGCCACTGATCCGCACCACGGCAATGCCGGCCGGCGGCGCCCCGGAACTGAGGGCGAAGATCGTCGGGTTGTCGCTCATGCCGCACCGCTTATCACGCGGCGGGCTTAGTGCCTACATCTCGGCGGTGCCTACTTCTTGTCGCCGCCCATGCCGGCCTTGAAGCCAGCCATGGCCGCCCCGGCGCCCTGCTCCATGAACTGCTGGAACAGCTTGAGGCCGATTTCGCCCATCGGCGCCAGTTGCTTGGCATAGCCCTGGAGTTGGTCCACGCTGCTTACGCCCTGCATCGCCTTGGCCACGGCATCGACATAGACGTCATTGGCTTTGGAAACGTCTGGCAAGCCGAGAAAACGGCGGGCCTCTTCCGGGCTGCATTCGATCTCGACATTCACTTTCATGGCCTGCTCCCGGGAATTTGTCGTGGCTTGCGGCACGGAAGGTGTCACAGTCGGCCAGGCACGCCAAGCCCATGATCGACCGAAACGGTATCGCGAACGATCAACCGCTGCAGGCTTGCCCATGCCGCGTTGCGCCGGATCAATGCGCCCGGCCACGCGTTGTTTCACGTGGAACATGCCGGGTGCCGGCAGTCGCGCGCCCTTGGCTGGGAGACGTATCATGCAGCTTGGATTGGCCGCCTGGCACCGCGCCATGCTTGCGGGATGCCCCGAAGACCTGCTCACCGAACTCCTGGCTGACGATGCCGTGTTTCACTCGCCGGTGCTGCACACCCCGCAGGTGGGCCGCGAGGCGGTGGCACTGCACCTGTCGGCCGCCTGCCGCATCCTGGCCTTGGGACGCTTTGCCTATGTGCGCGAACTGGCCGATGGCCCGGAAGCGGCGCTGGAGTTCGAGGCGACGCTCGATGGTGTGGCGGTGAACGGCGTGCACCTGCTGCGCTTCGATCTGGAAGGGCGGATCGTCGATGCCAAAGTGATGGTGCGTCCGTTTGCTGCGGCAGACCTGCTGTGGCGCAAGATGGCCGAGGCGCTGGAAGACGGTTGAGAATGATCGGGGCGTTTGTGCCAGCGCCCTTCGACAGGCTCAGGGCGAACGGAGCGTTGGGGAACGGCGGCTGCTATTGCCGTTCGGGCTGAGCTTGTCGAAGCCCTCACCCCATCGCCAGGCGGACGCAAAAAGGGGTGGAAGGCCTGGCTGCCTCCCACCCCTTTTTTGCGCAGCAAACCCTTGGCGGGATTACTGGTTCATCGTGGCGAAGAAGTCTTCGTTGGTCTTGGAATCCTTCATCTTGTCGAGCAGGAATTCCATCGCGTCGACCGTGCCCATCTGCATGAGGATGCGGCGCAGCACCCACATCTTGCTGAGCTGGTCGCGCGGCACCAGGAGTTCTTCCTTGCGCGTGCCGCTCTTGCCCACGTCGAGCGCGGGGAAGATGCGCTTGTCGGCGACCTTGCGGTCGAGCACGATTTCCGAGTTGCCGGTGCCCTTGAACTCTTCAAAGATCACTTCGTCCATGCGGCTGCCGGTGTCGATCAGCGCGGTGGCGATGATCGAAAGCGAGCCGCCTTCCTCGATGTTGCGCGCGGCGCCGAAGAAGCGCTTGGGGCGCTGCAGGGCGTTGGCATCAACACCGCCGGTCAGCACCTTGCCCGACGAAGGAACGACGGTGTTGTAGGCACGACCAAGACGCGTGATCGAGTCGAGCAGGATCACCACGTCGCGCTTGTGTTCGACCAGACGCTTGGCCTTTTCGATGACCATTTCGGCAACCTGCACGTGGCGCGTGGCCGGTTCGTCGAAGGTCGAGGAGATGACCTCGCCCTTCACCGAGCGCTGCATGTCGGTCACTTCTTCGGGGCGTTCGTCGACCAGCAGGACGAGCAGGAACACTTCCGGGTGGTTGTCGGTGATCGCCTTGGCCATGTTCTGCAGCAGCACGGTCTTGCCGGTGCGCGGCGGCGCCACGATCAGCGCGCGCTGGCCCTTGCCCTGTGGGCTGACCAGGTCGATCACGCGGGCGGACTTGTCCTTGACCGTGGGATCGAGCGTATCGAGCTTGAGGCGCTCGTTGGGATAAAGCGGCGTGAGGTTGTCGAAGTTGACGCGGTGGCGCACGGCCTCCGGCTCGTCGAAGTTCACCTTCATCAGGCGGGTGATGGCGAAATAGCGCTCGCCATCCTTGGGCGCGCGGATTTCGCCTTCCACGGTATCACCCGTGCGCAGGCCCCATTTGCGGACCTGGTTGGGCGAGACATAGATGTCGTCCGGGCCAGCGAGATAGTTGGCTTCCGGGCTGCGCAGGAAGCCGAAGCCGTCGGGCAGAACCTCGATCGTGCCGATGCCGAGGATTTCCTCGCCGTCTTCGGCCACTTCCTTGAGGATGGCGAACATCAGATCCTGGCGGCGCATCGTGCTGGCGCCTTCCACGCCCAGCTCTTCGGCCATTTCGACCAGCTCGGCGGGGGTTTTCTTTTTGAGTTCTTTCAGATGCATTGCGTGTGTTCCGTCAGCGGAAATAGGCTGGAAAAATGGCCGGCGGGCCGATGGGCTTGGAGAAAGCAGGCCGTGAGCGCGCCAGTGCGCGCCCGGGTATGTGCCGGTCGAGATGTGCGTTATGCCGGGAAAAGCCCGGCGTCAATTGAGGATTGGTGAAGGGTGCGGGGCTTGCGGCCAGCGCTGGGCCTGGCCGCCGCCATGTACGCCGTCGCTCAGAACGGCTTGATGATCACCAGGATGACGATGATCGCGCCGAGCACGCCGGGCACTTCATTGAGCAGGCGCAGCTGCTTGCCGGTAAGCCGACGTTCGCCCCGCGCCAGGGCGCGGTGATAACGGGCGAGCCAGATGTGATAGCCAGTCAGCGCCACCACCAGCAGCAGCTTGGCATGGAGCCAACCCTGGGTGAACCAGCCGCCGGTGATCGCCATAGCAAGCCCGAGAATCCACACCACCGCCACGCTGGGCGCCATGATGATCTTCATCAGCTTGCGCTCGCGATCGGTCCACACCGCGTTTTCGGGAGAATTGACCGGCGTTTCCTGGTGATAGACGAACAGGCGGGGCAGCATGAACAGCCCGGCCATCCAGAAGATCACGAAGATGACGTGGCCAGCCTTGAGCCAGAGATAGAGCATCGAGAGCACCTGGAGCATGAGGGTCTTCTAGCGTTGCGCGAGGGGGACGGGAACGGGCCTTTCGACGGGCAACGTGCGGCACGCCGAACGGCTCCACCGCATCTCGGCCTTTGCGGCGATGATTGCAAGAACCTTGCCCGCTCGGGTAGGAGGGGCGCAAGCAGGCGAGCCAATGAGGGGGACGCCACGTGTTGCAGGCAGGCCGCCGATTGCTGATGCGCCATCCGCGCCTGGGTCTGATGATCCTGGCGCTGGTGCTCGGCCTGCGCGTGCTGATCCCGCCGGGGATGATGCCGGTGCCCAACGGCGCGCGCGGCATCGTCGTGGCGCTGTGTGATGGCAGCGGCCCACTTGGCGCTGACGTGAGCAAAGCGAACCGGCGCACGATCATTCTGCCCACCAGCCATCCCGGCAAGACCGACGGCACGGCCAATCCCGGTCCCTGCGCCTTCGGCGTGCTGGCCAATGCCATGATGGGGGGTGGAGAGGCCCCCGCCCTGCCCCTGGCGCCCTCGCTGATGGCACCCATCGCGCCGGCACTGGTGGCGGCCCTGATGCTGGCGGCGATTGCCCGCACGCGGCCGCCGGCACGTGCGCCACCGCAAAGCGCCTTCGGCTAAGCCAAGCACACCGAGCATTTTTGTTTTTCCGGCCCGCGCTGCAACAGTGGCGGAGCCGCCTGTCGGGATATCCGATCCATGCCACGCCTGTTTTCGCGCGCCCTTGCGGCTGCGCCCCTTGCCCTTGCGCTGTCGTCCACCCCAGCGCTGGCCTGTGCCAGCTGCGGCTGCACGTTCACCTCTGACTGGCTCAACCAGGGCCTGGTCACCCAGCCTGGCCAGGCCGCCACGCTGCGGGTGGACTATGTGCCGCAAAGCCAGCTGCGCACCGGCACCAGCAAGGTCGATACCAGCCAGTTGACCATCCCCAACGATCGCGAGATCGAACGCTGGACCGACAATGTCTATGTCACCGCCAGCTATGACCGGCAGTTTGCCAGCGACTGGGGCATCAACGTGGCCGTGCCGCTGATCATCCGCCCCCATGCGACGATCGCCGAAGATACCGACGGAGAAAGCCGCTCCCGCACCCATGGCCTGGGCGATATCCGGGTGACGGCGCGCTGGCAGGGCCTGTCGACACCCAGCGGCGTGACCGGGCTGCAGTTCGGGCTCATCCTGCCCACCGGCGGCTTTCACCAGACGTTCCGCAGCGGCCCGGCACAGGGCGAGGAAGTGGATCGCGGGTTGCAGCCGGGCACCGGCACCACTCAGGCGGTGATCGGCGCCTATCACTATCGCCGGTTGGGCCGGGACTGGGCGCTGATGGTGCAGGCCCAGGCGCAGATCGCGCTCAATGCGCGGCAGGACTATCGCCCCGGTACGATCGGTGAAGCCTCGCTGGCGGTGCAGTGGATGGGCCTGGGCCGCGTGGTGCCGCAGTTGCAGATCAATGCGCGGATCAACGTGCAGGACAGCGGCCTCAATGCCGACGTCGAAAACAGCGGAGGCGAGCAGGTCTATCTTGCGCCGGGGCTGAGCATGCCCCTGGCGGCGCGGGTTTCTGCCTTTGCCCATGTCCAGCTGCCGCTATACCAGCGCGTGGTGGGCTGGCAGCTGGCACCCCGCGTCAACCTGGCTGCAGGGCTTACCGCGCGGTTCTGAACGGGTTTCCGGTGGCGGCCATGGGGCGCCACCGGGACACCGGGGTCACTGCGCCGGCTTGAGCCAGCGGGCCATCCAGCCAAAGATGGTCTGGTGCCACTGCAGCGAGTTCTTGGCCTTGAGCACCCAATGGTTTTCATCGGGGAAGACCAGCAGTTCGGACGGGATGCCCCGCCGTTGCAGCGCGGCAAAGCTGGCCAAGCCCTGGGTATAGGGAATGCGGAAGTCGTTCTCGCTGGTGATCACCAGCATCGGCGTCTTCCACTGCGCCACGTGGTTGACCGGGTTCCACTTTTCAAAGGCTTCGGGCGCCTCGTAGTAAGGGTGCCCACCGTGTTCCCATTCGTCGAACCACAGCTCGTCGGTTTCATAGGCCATGGCGCGCGCATCAAACACGCCATCGTGCTGGATGATGCACTTGAAGCCATCGGGCCACTGCCCCTCGATCCAGTTCATCATGTAGCCGCCATAGCTGCCACCGGCCGCACAGGCATTGCCGGGATCGACCGCGCCATCCTTGGCCGCGGCCGCCACCATGCCGAGCTTGAGGTCCTGCAGCGGCTTGCCACCCCAATCCTGGTTGATGCTGTCGGTAAAGGCCTGGCCGTAACCGGTCGATCCGTGGAAATCGATGGTGATCGCGGCATAGCCCTGCGCTGCCCACAGGCGCGGGTTCCAGCGGGTGGACCAGCCATCGCTGAACGAGCCCTGCGGCCCGCCATGAACCAGCAGCACAGTCGGCAGCTTGCCCACGGCACCTGCCGGCTTGAGGATCTGGCCCCACACCGTATCGCCATTGGCCCCGGCGAACGCAAAGCGCTCCACCGCCACCGGGGCCATGCCGGCCAGCGCGGTGGTGCCCAGATCGGTCAGCCGCGTGGCCTGCTGGCCGGGCTTGCCCAGATAGAGTTCGGGCGTGGCATCGATGGCATCGCGCTTGAGCAGGAACGCCCCGCCCTTGAGCATCGCAATCTGCGAAACGTGGCCTTCGCGGCCCTTCTGGAAGGCCAGGCGCGTGGGTTTGCCCGTGGCGAGATCGACGCGGAAGGCCGGCGTATCGAGCAGGTCCTGCGCCGTGACGATCAGGGCCTTGCTGTCAGGCGTGAAGGCCAGCGAGCCGGCGGAGCGATCCCAGCCTTGGGTCAACGCACGGCTCTGCCCGGTCTTGAGGTCCATCAACTGGATCACCAGACGATCGGCCTCGTACCCCGGGCGCGCCATTGCCGCCCAGGCCAGCCAGTGGCCATCGGGCGATACCGCCGGGGTGGTATCGGTGCCACGGTTGCTGGCCGTCAGGTTGCGCGGCGCGCTGCCATCGACAGGTGCCCACCACAGATCGAGATTGGTCGAGCGCGGCTCGTCGCGATCGGCCTGGCGCGCGGCATAGATCACCGCGCTGGAATCCGCGCTCCAGGTCAGTTCGCCGCCATCACCGAACGGCTTGCTCGGCGCGTCGCCGACCAGGCCGCCCTTGGCCGGATCGCCATCGAGCGCGTGGCCGGATGCCGGATCGACCTGCCCGCCCTTGAGCGCGAAGGCAAAGATGCGGCTGTGGATGCCCGGCGTTTCCCAGGTATCCCAATGGCGCACGAAGCCGGCGCCATCGCGATAGAGGCGCCCGCTGCCCGGCCCGGGCAGGCCGGTGTTGCCATCGCCATGGGGCAGATCGGCGCAACCGCCAAACGTGGGACAGGCGCGGGCGACATCGCCCCACACTGCCAGCCGCGTGCCATCGGGCGAAAGCTTGAACCCGGCCACCTCGGCAGCCAGATCGGTAACCCTGATCGGCCCACCGGCACTGCCATCGGCACCAGGCAGGACCGACCAGACCTGCGCGGTCTTGCTATCCTTGTCAGACAGGAACCACAGCCGCCCATCGGGGGCAAAGGCGGGATCGCTGATGCTGCCCTGCCAGGCCAGCTTGACCGGCGTGGCGCCCTTGCCACCCAGCGGCAGCAGCCACAGCGCGGTGCTGCGGTTGTAGCTGTGCGGATCGGTGGTGGTGACGGTGTAGGCCGCCAGGCGCCCGTCGGGCGACACAGCAAAGCTGCCCAGGCGCGGCAGCGTGACGAGATCCTGCGCGGTCATCGCCGGTGCGGCGGCGGCCGATGCGGATGCCACGGCCGGAGCGGGCGCCGCTGCCAGGGCGAGAGGGGCCGCGCCAAGGGCCAGTGCGGCAAGCGAAAGCGTGTGGGTGAGCTTGTTCATGGGCCGCATGGGTACCCTGCCCCCGGCCCAGCGCAAGAGGGAACGATGCAGCAGGCGCCTCAGCTGGCCGCGCTAGCCGGCCAGCGCCTTGGCCAGCGCCTGGTCGAACCGCGCGGCATCGAGCGGCCCAAAACGCGCCACGATCGTGCCATCGCGCCCATAGATGCGGGTTTCGGGCAAGGCAGTGGGCAAGTCGCGCGGCCGCACATGGGTATCGGTGGCGCGGATCAGGGGAAAATGCACGCCCATGCCCGCCGCCAGGATGCGGCTGCGGCTGGCGGCGGTATCGAGCGCGATGCCGACCATGCGCAGGCCTTGGCCGCTGCCGCCTTGGGCGTGATATCGCTGCCACGCGGCATCGAGGATCGGCATGTCATGCCGGCACGGCGCGCACCAGGTGGCCCAGAAATGCACCACCACCACGTCATGCGCGGCCGGATTGATCGCAAACGGCGCGCCATCCAGCGTGGTGGTGGCCAAAGGTGGCAAGCGATCGGGCGCGGCCTGTGCCGTGGCTGCGCCACCCAGCGCGGCCACCGCCAAGGCCAGGACCAGCGCCCCCCGCTTCACGGGCGCTGCCAACCCTTGACCGTCGCCAGCAGCTGTTCGACATGGGCGATCGGGGTGAACTGGCCGATGCCGTGGCCCAGGTTGAACACATGCGGCCGATCGGCAAAGGCATCGAGCACGCGCCGGGCCTGGCGGTCCAGCTCGGCCCCGCCGGCCAGTAGCAGCAGCGGATCGAGATTGCCCTGCACCGGCATGCCCGCCGGCAATTCGCGCGCGGCCCACAGCGGATCGATGGTTTCATCCACGCCCACCGCGTTGACCCCGGTTTCGCGGGCATAGGCGGCCAGCTTTTCGCCCGCGCCCTTTGGAAAACCGATCACCGGAACGTGGGGATAGCGCGCCTGGATCGCCGCGGCGATACGGGCATTGGGCGCGATCACCCAGCGTTCGAATTCGGCGGGTGCCAGGCTGCCGGCCCAGCTGTCGAACAGCTGCAAGCCTTCGGCGCCGGCCTCGACCTGGCCGGCGAGGTATTCGATCGTCACCTCGACGATGGCATCGATGATCGCCTGGAACGCCTGCGGATCGCGATAGGCATAGCTGCGCGTCTCGTGATGATCACGGCTGCCCTCGCCCGCCACCATGTAGGTCGCCACGGTCCAGGGACTGCCAGCAAAGCCCAGCAGGGTGGTCTGTGGGCCCAAGGCTGCCTTGACCCTGCCCACGGTAGCGTAGATCGGCGCAAGACGCTCTGGCACGGCCTGGAGGGCACTGAGCGCGGTATCCACAAGCCGAGGGGCGAGGCGCGGTCCTTCGCCGGCAGTGAAGGTCAGATCCTGGCCCATGGCATAGGGCACGATCAGGATGTCGGAAAACAGGATCGCCCCGTCAAACCCGAAGCGGCGGATCGGCTGCAGCGTGATCTCGGCGGCAGCCTCGGTATCATAGACCAGTTCCAGGAACCCGCCCTTTTCGGCCCGCAAGGCGCGATATTCCGGCAGGTAGCGCCCCGCCTGGCGCATCAGCCAGATCGGTCGGCGGGAAAGGTTCTGGCCGCTGAGCGTTTCGAGAATGGGACCGGGCATCGTTCTTGTTTTTCCAATCCAATCAAAAAAATAGAATCTTATTAAATGGGATGATGAAGGTAGTTGGCCCTGTGGAAACCGGGGATAGCCAAGCTCTGCCCGATTTGTCCCGGATGCTCCACAAAATTCGCGTGGTGCGAATCCCGATGACTCCCGATGCAAGACAAACTTGTGCCCGTTACCCACAGGCTGTGGGTAAGGCTGTCCCCATGGGGATGAAACGGCCAGTGGATGACTCGCTTCGGGGGTGAAATCGGGGGCGAAACTTGTCGCCAGTTTCATCCCGTGGTTTATCCTAGCGCTTTCCACAGGGTTACCCCGGCGGCCCTGCAACGCGGTGCGCCGGCTTGTTCACAAAGGGTTCCCATGCCGCGTCTGCACCTTCACCTGCTGTCAGATTCAACAGGCGAAACCCTTGAAATGATTGCCAAAGCGGCCCTTGCCCAGTTCGAGGATGCCGATGTTGTGCGGCATTTCTGGCCGATGGTCCGTTCGCAGCAGCATCTTGACCGCATCCTGGGTGAAATTTCCGCTAACCCTGGCCTGGTGCTGTTTACGCTGGTCAACACCGAAACGCGCGATCGGCTGGAGCAGCGCTGCGCCACGCTGGGCCTGCCCTGCGTGGCCGCGCTCGATGCCGTGACCAATGCGCTGGAACAGCAATTGGGCCAGGAAGCGCGGGGCCGGCCGGGCCGCCAGCACATGATGGACGAGGCCTATTTCCAGCGCGTCGATGCCATCCAGTTCACCATTGCCCATGACGATGGCGTCGGCTGGGAAAACTGGGAAGAGGCCGATATCCTGCTGGCCGGTGTCTCGCGCAGTTCCAAGACGCCCACCTCAATCTATCTTGCCAACCGTGGCTATAAGGTGGCGAATATCCCGATCGTGGTGGAAAGCCCGCCACCGCCCACGCTCTATACCGTGCGGCGGCCGCTGATCGTGGGGCTGACGACCAGCCCCGAACGCCTGATCGCGGTGCGCCGCAACCGCCTGCTCTCGCTCAACCAGGCACCCGAGACCGCCTATGTCGACAGCGAGCACGTGGCGCGCGAGGTGCAATATGCGCGGCGGATGTTTGCCGACAATGGCTGGCCGGTGATTGACGTTTCGCGCCGATCCATCGAGGAGACGGCCGCAGCGGTGATCACGCTCTACAACGAGCGCAAGGTCGCCGGGGACGCCAATCCGGGAATGAAGGCTCTATGATCGTACTTGCTTCGCAAAGCGCCTCGCGCAAGGCCATGCTCGATGCCGCTGGCGTGCCGTTTGAAGCGCGCAGTTCCGATGTGGACGAAGGCGAGATCAAGCGCGAGCTGATCGGCGTGCCGGGCTGCCAGGTGGCGCAGATCCTTGCCGAGGCCAAGGCGATGCCGGTGTCTGCCGCCATGCCGGGCCGGCTGGTGCTGGGCGGGGATTCGCTGGTGGAGGTGTGCGGCCGTTCGTTCGACAAGCCGCAAAGCCGCGAGCAGGCGGCCGAACACCTGCGGTTCTTTTCCGGACAGACCATGCAGTTGCACAGCGCCGCCGTGCTGATGCGCGATGGCCAGGTGACCTGGCGCCATTGCGAAACGGCCAGGCTCAAGGTTCGCCGGCTTTCCGACAGCTTTATCGACAGCTATCTCCACAAGGAATGGCCGGCGGTTTCGGGCTGCGTCGGCGTGTTCCGGATCGAGGCGCTGGGCGTGCAGCTGTTCGAGAGCATCGAGGGCAGCCACTTCACCGTGCTGGGCATGCCGCTGCTGGCGCTGCTCGCCGCGTTGCGCACCGCCGGGGAACTGCCGGAATGAGCCAGGCGCCACTCCCCTATGCCGAGGTGATCGGTGATCCGATTGCCCAGTCCAAAAGTCCGGTGATCCACAGCTATTGGCTGGAACAGCTGGGCATGGCCGGCGATTACCGCCGCGCCCAGGTGCGCAGCGATGGCCTCGCCGATTACCTTGCCAGTCGTCGTGCCGATCCCGCCTGGCGCGGCTGCAACGTGACCATGCCGCACAAGCAGGCGGTGATCCCGCTGCTCGACCGGCTCGATCCGTTGGCCGCCCGCATCGGCGCGGTGAACACCATCGTGCCCGAACAGGGCCTGCTGGTGGGCTACAACACCGATGCTCCCGGGTTCATGGAGCCGCTGGCGCCGTGGCTGGCCGATGCCCACCTGCTGCGCATGGCGCGGGTCATGGGCACCGGTGGCGCGGCGCGGGCGATCGTGGCGGCGCTGTCTGATGCCGGGTTCCTGATCGTGCTGGCCGGGCGCGATCCGGCCAAGGCACGGGCGCTGCTCGATGAACTGGCGCGCGGCAGCGATCATCACGCGGTCGATATCGCGCATTTTGCCGATCCCACCGATTTCGCGTTCGATGATCGCCAGGGCCTGTTCGATCTGGTGGTCAATGCCTCGCTGCTGGGCATGACGGGGCAGCCGGCCTTGGCCTATGACCTGTCCCACACCCCGCCCGGCGCGGTGTTCTATGACATCATCACCAGCCCGCTCGAAACCGACCTGCTGGCGCGGGCCAGGGGCGCTGGCCATGCCACGGTCGATGGCCTGGCCATGCTGATCGGCCAGGCCGACCATGCGTTCCGCCGCTTCTTTGGCGCGGTGCCGCCGCGCGGGGATGCCGATGCGGAACTGCGCCGCCGCCTGCTGACGCCTGTTCCGGCATGAGCCGGCCCTTCGTGCTCGGACTGACCGGCTCGATCGGAATGGGCAAGTCTGCCGTGGCGCAGATGATGCGCGAGGCAGGCGTGCCAGTGTTCGATGCCGATGCGCAGGTGCACCGCTTGCAGGGGCCAGGCGGAGAACTGCTACCCGCGATCGAGGCGGCATTTCCCGGCACCACCGGCCCCAGCGGTGTTGACCGGGGCAAGCTGGGCGCGCTGGTGTTTGGCGATCCCGCCGCGCTCGCCCGGCTGGAGCGAATCGTCCATCCTGCGGTTGCCGCGGCGCGCGAGTCGTTCCTGATCGAGCATGCCGGCCAGCCGCTGGTGGTGTTCGACATCCCGCTGTTGTTTGAAAAGGGCCATGGCGCCGGGCTCGATGCCGTGGCGGTGGTTTCTGCCCCGGCGGCGGTGCAGCGGGCGCGGGTTCTCGCCCGGCCGGGCATGACTGCGGAAAAATTCGCGCAAATCCTGGCACTTCAGGTGCCCGACGCGGAAAAGCGGGCAAGGGCCGATCATATCATCGACACTGGCCTTCCGCTCGACGAGACCCGGGCCATGGTTAACGATCTGATCGGCCAGCTTGGGGAAAAAAACCCGTCGGCTTGATCGCCGCGCCCCTTGCCAGCCCCGGCCGGCAGGTTCACATATTGGGCATGCGTGAGATCGTCTTCGACACCGAAACGACGGGACTCGATCCGCAAGGCGGTGACCGGCTGGTTGAACTCGGCTGTGTGGAAATGGTCAATCGGGTGCCCACCGGCGCCACCTATCACGCCTATTTCAACCCCGAACGCGACATGCCGGCCGAGGCCGAGGCGGTCCATGGCCTGTCTGCGGCGTTCCTGGCTGACAAGCCGCGCTTTGCCCAGTGTGCCGCCGATTTCCTGGAGTTCATTGGTGATGCGCCGCTGGTGGCGCACAATGCCGGGTTCGACTTTGGCTTCATCAACGCCGAACTTTCCGCCATCGGGATGGAGCCGGTAAGCCGCGATCGCATGGTCGATACCGTGGCAATTGCGCGGCGCAAGCATCCCGGCGCCAAGCTCAGCCTCGATGCGCTGTGCACCCGCTATGGCATCGATCGCAGCCATCGCACCAAGCACGGCGCGCTGCTCGATGCCGAGCTTCTGGCACAACTTTACGTCGAATTGATGGGTGGCCGGCAGATCGGCCTGGAACTTGCGGCAGAGGTCAGCGTCTCTTCTGCAGGTACCGGCGCTGTGGCCGCGGTTGCGGCCGTGGCCGAGGTGTCCGTTGCCAAAACCACCCGGATCTTCCGCGAGCCCCGGCCGCATGCGGCCAGCGAAGCGGAATTGGCCCGCCATGCGGAGTTCATGGCGGGCATCAGCAACCCGCTCTGGTCGCGCTAGGTCTCGCTTGCGGCCCACTGTGCGGGCCGCAAGTGGCCTCGCGGTCAAAGCGGGCCCAAGAAGGAGAGAAGACCCATGGACATTCGCGTTTCGGGACACCAGGTCGAGGCCGGTGCCGCCTTTGAGGCCCACGCGGCCGATCGGCTTTCCGGCATTGTCGACAAGTACTTCTCCCGCGCGCTTTCCTCGCAGGTCACCCTGGGCAAGGCGCCGCACGGAGGTTTCCGCTGCGACATCATCACCCATGTGACGCAAGGGTTGATTCTCAAGGGCAGCGGCGTGGCCCAGGATGCGCACCAGGCGCTGGACCAGTCGGCCGAAAAGATCGACAAGCAGCTGCGCCGCTACAAGCGCCGGATCAAGGCCCATTCCGAGGGCGCGGATTTTGCCCGCCGCAGTGAAGACGCGGCCTACACCGTGTTCATGGTGGAAGAACCTGCGCACGATCAGGACGAGGCCGAAGCCGCCGATGCGCCGCTGGTGATTGCCGAAACCCGGGTCGACGTACCCACCGCGACGGTGTCTGACGCGGTGATCATGCTCGATCTGCGCAACACCAACGCGCTGCTGTTCAAGAATGCCGGCACCGGCGTGCACAACATGGTCTATCGCCGTGGTGATGGCTCGATCGGCTGGGTTGAACCGGCCGGCGCCTGATCTCTAAGCCCTGCCCGCAGGCCCATTTCGGGTTTGCGGGCAGCGCCATGACGGCATTGGCCAATTCACCCGTGATACGATTCGGCGCTTGCATGGGGAACGAATAGAGCGCATGGCGCCGCCAACTTGACCGTGCCTTTACACAGGCTGTGGCGTTTTTCGTTTCATGACCGCACTTTTTTCCATTGATCCTCAGGCTGTCCGCGTCGTTCGCGCTGAATCCAAGGCGCAGATCCTGGATATGCTCGCCGCGTGCTTTGCCAGCGTCTATCGGCTCGACCGGGCGCAGGTGCAGGAACGCATCGAAGAGCGTGAGAGCCTGGGCAGCACCGGTTTCGGCCGTGGCGTGGCCATTCCCCATGCCCGGCTCGATGGCCTGTCGCGCCCGGTGGCGGTGTTCCTGCGGCTGGAAGAACCGGTCGATTTCGCCTCGGCCGATGGCATGCCGGTCGATTGCGTGTTCGGTCTCTTGTCGCCCGAACAGGCGGGCGCCGTGCATCTTCAGGCACTGGCTGCGATCAGCCGCCTGATGCGCGATGATCGTATGCACCAGCGACTGACCAGCGCGCCCGATGCCGACGCGCTCTATGCCGTGCTGGTCAACGTGATTGATCGCGACGCGGCCTGAACCGCGCGCACCCCAAGCCATGACAGCGCGCCTGCCCGCAGGGATCGAGGCCAAAGGCTGGATCAGGGCCGCGCAGGCCGCTGGCGGCTTTGCCATGGTGCTGCACAAGGGTGATCCCGACGCCGGCACTATCGCCTTGGTGACATTGGAAAATCACCCCGAGCATGGGCTGCTGGCGCAATTGTGGGAGCGCATGCCGCGCGCCGATGGTAGCCGGCCATGGACCGCCACAAAGGCGCAAGACCCCGAAAGTAAAAAAGATTTTAACGACTATATAGCGCGCAGAACTGCGGCTGATCCCGATTTGTGGCTGCTTGAACTGACCATCGCAGACGCACAACAGTTCATCGGGAACTTTGCCGGCGAAGGTTGACTCCCTTTCGCGCGTGGATAGACCCGGCGCCATCGAATTGCGCAGGCGGCGCCGCTTGGCATGGGGTCTTCAGGCGCTGGCACGCAGACGGGGGTTTACCGTTACGGCCCAAGGGGCATGGCTTTCGGCATGATTGCCGAAGCGCTGTGCTGCGCGCCGCAATCGGCCGATCACCGCCCAATGCAGATGGCTGATGACCGATCCGTTCCGCGTTGCCCGCCAGGCTCTTTCCGGCCTGCTTGCCGTGGTAATGCTGCTGGGCGCACCGCTTGCCCAGGCTCAGGAACCTGTTCACGCCCTGTCTGTTCACGCCCCCGCTGGCCCGCACGATCTCCAGGTCGTGGTGGCAGAAGGCCCCGCCAACGGGGCCATCACGCTTCCTTCTACCGGCCCTGCCACTACCACGCTGCCTCCGGCGCGCGGCATGCTGGCCTTGGCGCCGGCCCCCTCTGCCACCGCCGGTGCGGTCAACGTCGCCAGCCTGGCCGATCTGGTGGCGGCGACGCCGGTGCCGGCCAATCTTTCAGCCGAACTCGAATGCCTGGCCGGCGCGGTCTATTTTGAATCCAAGAGCGAGAGCCTGGCGGGCCAACTGGCCGTTGCCCGCGTGATCGTGGCGCGCAGCCATTCCGGCCGCTATCCCTCATCCTATTGCGGCGTGGTGTTCCAGCCGTCGCAGTTCTCGTTCGTGCGCGGCCATGCGATGCCGGCGATCAACCACGCCAGCCGGTTCTGGGCCAATGCCGCGCGCATTGCCGTGATTGCCGATCAGGGCAGCTGGAAAAGCCCGGTCGAAGGGGCGCTGTTCTTCCACGCCGCGCGCGTTTCCCCGGCCTGGGGCAAGACCCGCCTGGCCGCCATCGGCGGGCATATCTTCTACCGCTGAACGCCGATGAACGCGGGCCTTACAGTGCCTTGCCGGCGCGACCGGCCAGTTCGTTGACATATTGCCATGCCACGCGGCCTGAACGGCTGCCACGCCGCTTGGACCATTCCAGCGCATCGCCCGCGTCGAACGGCAGCGCCAGTTCGGTGCAATAGCCAGCGATGATTGCCAGGTAATCATCCTGGTTGCAGGCATGAAAGCCCAGCGACAGGCCAAAGCGATCAGCGAGGGCCAGGCGATCGTCCACCGCATCGCGCGGGTTGATCGGATCGTCCTGCTCGCTCATGTGGCGCTCCACGATCGCGCGGCGGTTTGACGTCACGGCCAGGCGCACATTCGCCGGTCGCGCTTCCACCCCGCCTTCCAGCCACGAACGCAGCAGGCGCGCGCCTTCGGCATCGCCGGCATCAAAGCCAAGGTCGTCGAGCAGGACCAGGAATTGGCGCGGCACCCCGCGCAGCTGCGCAAACAGCAGCGGCAAGCTGGCATCGGGCATGGCCTGGACCAGGGCAATGGCGCCGGGGTGGGCAGCGTCGGCAGCGTTGACGGCAGCGCGCAGCACCGCCGATTTGCCCATGCCGCGCGATCCCCACAGCAGCATGTCATGTGCCGCAGCGCCACGGGCGAGCCGCGCCACGTTGTCCACCACTGCAGCCTTTTGCGCATCGATGCCGCGCATCAGCGGCAGGCTTGGCGCTTCCAGCCTTTCCACCGCGCGGGCGGTCTGCCCCAGCCAGACATAGGCGGGATGGGTCAACCAGTTCACCTGGGGCGGCGCCGGCGGCGCCAGCCGCTCCAGCGCTTCGGCAATGCGGGTAAGAAGCGTTTCGGGCAAGCTCTGCGGCTGATCGATCATCACGTGGGCAACTTTGCGGCTGAGGGGATGCTTTGCAAAAGGCGCGCAGTCGCGATAGCGACGGCAGCCATGACGTCCAACCCCTTTTCCGACCCCTTGCCGCCCGAAATCCGCCCCGCAGACGATGATGGCGTCGCGGCTGCCATCGCCGTGCTGGCGGCGGGCGGAACCGTCGCCGTGCCCACCGAGACCGTCTATGGCCTGGCGGCGCGGGCCGATCGCGATGCGGCGGTGGCGGGTATCTATCGCGCCAAGGGGCGGCCCGATTTCAACCCGCTGATCGTGCATGTGCCCGATCTGGCGGCGGCAGGGCGTCTGGCGGTGCTGGATGACCGGGCCAAGGCCCTGGCGGCCGCGTTCTGGCCGGGCGCGCTGACCCTGGTCGTGCCGCGCCGGCCTGACAGTGGGCTGGCCCCGGCGGTGAGTGCCGGCCTGCCCACCGTCGCGCTGCGCTGCCCGGCGCATCCGGCGATGCAGGCGGTGCTGCGCCAGTCCGGCCTGCCCCTGGCTGCGCCATCGGCCAACCGCAGCGGTGCGATCAGCCCGACCAGCGCGGCCCATGTCGCTGCCTCGCTCGGGCGGCGAGTGGATCTGGTGCTTGATGGCGGCGAAACCCGCCAGGGGATCGAATCGACGATCGTTGGCCTGCGGCCCGAGGGCGGTTGGGCGCTGCTGCGCCCCGGCCCGATCACCGGCGCCGAAATCGCCGCCGTGCTGGGCGAGGAGGCCGAACAAGGCCCGTCGCGCGGGATCGAGGCCCCGGGCCAGCTGGCCAGCCACTATGCCCCGGGAAAGCCGGTGCGCCTGGGCGCGGAGCACGCGCAGACGGACGAGTTCATGATCGGTTTCGGCGCGGTCTCAGGCGATGTCACGCTCTCGGCCCAGGGTGACCTGGCCGAGGCGGCCGCGCGCCTCTACGCCTGCCTACACGACGGCGCAGCGGCACGTCAGCCGCGTATTGCCATTGCCCCGGTGCCGGATGAGGGCATCGGCGCGGCGATCAACGATCGCCTGCGCCGGGCCGCAGTCTGAAAACCTTATTGCGGGTTGTTGAGATCGTTGACCACGGCCTGCGCGGCCGTGGCGCGGGCGCAAGCGCGGCGGTTGCCCTTCTTGCAGGCGGCCTGCTCGTTCGCCAGGCGGGCCTGCGCCTTGGCCAGCGCCTGCGCATGGGCCTGAGCACGCTGGGCCTGGGCGGCCGGATCAGGCCGGGTTGGATCGCGCGGGGCGGCGTTCTGCGCCGCACAGGCAGCCAGGGCCAGGGGAAGGGTCAGGACGATCACCTTGCGCAACATGCATTTGCCTTTCCAATGGCGGGTCTTCCAGGCGTTTGCACCAGCCCCTGCCCCGCCGCCAAACGAAAAAGGCCGCCGGTGGTTCCGGCGGCCCGTTTCACGTGAAACATCTGTTCGGCAGGTTGCGCCGGTCAGACCGTTTCGTAGTACTTGGGAGCATGCTCGTTGAGGATCGCGAGGATCTTCTTGAGCGCGGCCGGCTCGTCGGTCTTTTCCATCGCGGCGAGTTCGCGGGCCAGGCGCGAAGACGCGGCTTCGAAGATCTGCCGTTCGGAATAGCTCTGTTCCGGCTGGTCATCGGCGCGGAACAAGTCGCGAGTCACTTCGGCGATCGAGACGAGGTCGCCGGAGTTGATCTTGGCTTCGTATTCCTGGGCGCGGCGCGACCACATGGTGCGCTTGACCTTGGGCTTGCCCTTGAGCGTATCGAGCGCTTCGCGCAGGGTCTTGTCCGAAGACAGCTTGCGCATGCCGATCGCTTCGACCTTGTTGACCGGAACGCGAAGCGTCATGCGCTCCTTTTCAAAGCGGAGCACGTAGAGCTCCAGCTTCATGCCCGCGATTTCTTCCTGCTGAAGCTCGACCACGCGGCCGACACCATGCTTCGGGTAAACGACGTAATCCCCAACATCGAAGGCAAGAGCCTTGGCTGCCATTTCTTATCCTTTCGACGCCGGCAGACGGGACGGCGGGGGCGGGATGCCCGGCTAGGAAAAACCATGACGGCGAACCGAATATGCCTGTGACACTCCACCCTGCCCGGTCTGGTTGATCCGGTGCGGGGCTGGTCCCGGGGAGCGTGAACTGGCAAAGAACCGTTTTAAGCCCGGCCAAGGCCCTGCGATCGACGAGGCGATCCGATAGCGCGATCCGTCAGCGTTTTCCGTGTGCCGCCTGTTTCTGCCTTCTCGTAACAAAAAGGGCGCCCGGCAAAGGATTTGCCCGGCGCTTGATGGCTATATAGCAGCATTGTGGCAAAATTACCAGAGCCGAGACAGCAAAAGGCATGCGCCTTTTGGCCGCGCCCGGCCAAAAAGCCGGGGCAGCCCGATTTCCGGCGCTGGATCGGGGCATGGATCAAGCCCCGTCTGGCGCAATCAGCCGCGCGACAAAGGGGCGCGAATCACCCCTGGCGCGGTTGCCGGTTCGCTCAGTCCCCTTCGCCCGGCTCGGGCGAGAACTGGGTTTCGAACTTGTTTTCCACGCCCTTCCAGGCGTCGGCATCGGCCGGCGCGTCCTTCTTGGTCGTGATATTCGGCCATTCGGCAGAATACTTGGTGTTCAGCTCCAGCCACTGCTCCAGCCCGCTTTCGGTGTCGGGCAGGATCGCTTCGGCGGGGCATTCCGGTTCGCACACGCCGCAGTCGATGCATTCGCTGGGGTTGATCACCAGCATGTTGTCGCCTTCATAGAAGCAGTCGACAGGACACACTTCCACGCAGTCCATGTACTTGCAGCGGATGCAGGCATCGGTGACGACGTAAGTCATGCTGTGGGTATTTCCTCAAGGCTCGATTTCGGGCCGTGCTAGAGGCGCGAGGGGCGCCGCGTCAAGCACCCGATAGCATCCTTGTGCCTCAAGGGCAGGCCCGCGGCGTGCCGGAAGGGTGATAATCTCGATCACGCGCACCGAATTGCGCAAGGGCAGGACCAGGACATCGCCGGTTTTCACGCCCGCGCTGCAGCGTTCCACGCGGCGGCCGTTGAGGCGAATGTGCCCTTCTTCCACCCAACCCTGGGCAAGCCCCCGGCTGCCGGCAAAGCGCAGGAACCACAGCAACTTGTCTATCCGCATTGCTCCTCCCTCGTGATCGCTTTTCCTTTATCGCAGCAACGTGGCCAGCGCGGCAAAGGCGCCGCTGGCCGGTGCCGGTTGCACCGGCGCGCGCGAGGCCTGCTGGTTGGATTTGCTGTTCCTGGCCGGTGGCGTGGCCGGCCGTGGCGGGCGCCAGTCCCACAACGGCGGTGCGGGCGGCCCGGCCTGCCCTTCGGCCAGCGGGCGCGGCATCGCGGCGCGGAAGCCGGCAGCGCGCAGCAGATTGGCATAGCCGGCGGTGGACAGGCCCATCGAACGGGCCAGCGCCGGATCGAGCACGAAGCGGCGGCCTTTTGCGCCCTGGCGCACGCCGTGCGCGGCATGGAGCAGCTTTTCCGCCATGTCGACGCGCAACGCCTGCGGGCCGGTGCGGCGATAGCCCAGCGGAATATCCTTTTGCGCCAGCACCGGCGTCATGCCGCTCGGCGGCGGGGCGGTGGGAGCCAGGCCCCAGACCTTGGCCAGGGCCGCCCAGGCGGCCAGCGGCGCGGCGCGCAGGGCCGCGGGCACGAACACGTCGAGCGCACCAACCTGGATGCCCAGGCGGCGCGCCAGGGCGCGCTGCGCCGGTGTCAGGTCTTCCAGGCGGGCATGGTCGCGCGCGATAACCCCACCGCTTTCCACCAGGTGCAGCGCCAGCGCGCGCAGCGCGGCCCCTGCCGCAGGATCGCGGGCGGCATCGGCCAGGCGGCGCAACGGTCGCAAGGCGGTGGCGAGGTTCTGCTCAAGCCATTGCGCCAGCGCCGCCTGTACCTTGTCACGCGCGGCCGGGCCCGCGCGCTCCAGCGCAGGTTCGAGCGCGAGGCGCGGCTCAAGCACGGTGCGGCCCTTGGCGAGGCGGGCAACGGCAAGACCGCGCCACTGCACCTGCCCGTCGGCGAGGGCGATATCCTTGCCGGTAGCAGCGTCGCTCGCCAATTCGGCCAGGCGCGTGGCGAGCAGGCCCGGCAGGTGCCGTTCGGCCGCAGCCAGCAGTAGCTTGCGATCGGCCGCGCGGGCGAGCGGATCGACCACGAAGCGAAACCCTTCGAGATGGCCAATGGCTTCATCGTCGACCAGCACGGCGCCATCGTCGCCCAGGCGCACCGGCAGCAGCGAGGCGTCGGCCCCAGCCTTGCGCATCAGCACCGTGGTGCGGCGGTTGACGAAGCGTTCGGTCAGCCGCCCGTGCAGCGCATCGGACAGGCGCGTTTCCACGGCGCGGGCGCGCGCGGCCATCTCGTCGCGGGCCAGCACCCAGTCTGGCCGTTGGGCAATGTAGGACCAGCTGCGAATCGCCGCGATGCGGCCTTGCAGCGTGTCGATATCGCCCGAGGGATTGTCGAGCTGGGCAATCGCCTGGGCGACATAATCCGCGCCAAGGTAACCGCCGCGCAGATCCTGCCACAGCCGCGCCACGAACCGCGCATGGGTTTCCGCGCCCTGCTGGCGGAAATCGGGCAGCGAACAGACATGCCAGAAGCGTTCGACGCTGCGCGCGCCCCGCACCGTGGCGGCCACGTCCGGCTCTTCGGCCAGGCGGCGCAGCACGGCCAGGTCGATCGCCTCGGGCGGGGTGGCGAGTTCGGGGCGCGGTGGCGGGCTTTCCAGGTCGGCGATGAGCGTGGCCAAGGTATCGAAGCGCGGCTCCGCCTCACGCCAGAACAGGCGGGTCAGCGGGGGGAAGCGATGCTCTTCGATGGCATAGACTTCCTCGTCGGTAAATTCGGGATCGCGGCCGCCCGTGCCAGCCAGCGTGCCGAACGTGCCGTCCTTGTGATGCCGTCCGGCGCGCCCGGCGATCTGGGCCATTTCCGCCGTGGTCAGCCGGCGATGGCGATGGCCGTCGTATTTCGACAGGCCAGCAAAGGCGACATGCTCGACATCGAGGTTGAGGCCCATGCCCACGGCGTCGGTCGCCACGAGGTAATCGACCTCGCCCGACTGGTACATCGCCACCTGGGCGTTGCGGGTCTGCGGGCTTAGCGCGCCCATGACCACCGCCGCGCCACCGCGAAACCGGCGCAGCATTTCGGCCATGACATAGACCTGCTCGGCCGAGAACGCGACGATCGCGCTGCGCGGGGGAATGCGGCTGAGTTTCTTGGCGCCGACGTGGCTGAGCGTGGAAAAGCGTGGCCGCGTGACGATTTCGGCCTCGGGCACCAGGACCTTGACCATCGGCTCCAGCGTGGCGGAGCCCAGCAGCATGGTTTCCTCGCGCCCGCGCGCGTGCAGCAGGCGATCGGTGAAAATATGGCCGCGTTCGGGATCGGCGGACAGCTGCGCCTCGTCGAGCGCGACGAAAGCGAGGTCGGGCCGGGCGGGCATCGCCTCGGCGGTGCACAGCAGCCAGCGCGCGCCCTTGGGTTCGATTCGCTCCTCGCCGGTGATCAGCGCGACTTGCGCCGGCCCCTTGATCGCGCAGACCCGGTCATAGACCTCGCGCGCGAGCAGGCGCAGCGGAAAGCCGATCGCGCCAGAAGAGTGCGCGCAGAGCCGCTCGATCGCGAGATGGGTCTTGCCGGTGTTGGTCGGGCCGAGCACGGCCTTGATCGTGCCGCCTGACGGGCGATTCGCCGACGAGGTCACTCGCGGAGAGGCGGGCACGCGGTTGGCCATGGCCCCAGATGTGGCGGGCGTGCGGCGCACATGCAAGAAGGCGCCGTGGAATTATCCCCGGCGCCCTGCTTGATCGTGCCGAAACCCAGCTGAGCCGGATTTCAGGGCCTGTTACGCGTCGTAATCGGCGCCCAGCGAGGTGTTGCGCACTGGCGCCGCAGCCGTGATGCGCAGCGCTTCGGCCGACTGGGAAAGCGAGCCGATTTCATCGACTTCGTCATCGTCGTCGGGCAGCACGCGCTGCAGCGACTGGATGAGGTTTTCCTTGAGAATGGTGGGGCGCACCGTCTCTTCGGCAATTTCACGCAGGGCCACGACCGGGTTCTTGTCGCGGTCGCGGTCGACGGTCAGTTCGGCACCGCCCGAAATCGCGCGGGCGCGTTCGGCGGCCAGCAGAACCAGATCGAAACGGTTGGAAACCTTGTCGACGCAATCTTCGACGGTAACGCGCGCCATGGGCACTCCGAAAAATGGAAATGATCGGGGAAAGCGTGCAGCTAGGTAGGCGCGGACGAAAAGTCAAGGAACTTGGCATATCTAGCGGTTCCCCACCGTCACCGGCCGCGCGCGTTGCCGTGCGAAGAGAAAGTGTTTTTGCACGAATACCGCAAATAAGGGTAACGCTCGGGCAAGACTTGGTGGATAAGATGAACAATACCGGGTTCGTGTGCGCCCGGCCAAAGGGGGAACGCACGCAATTGGAGATCAGGGCAGTGGCCCAGCGCAACGATCTGCCCGAGGAACCCGGGCAAGACATCGCCGCCCCATCGGCCGGTGCTGACGCATCGGCCGGCGCCGACATGCGCGCCGCGCCCCGTTTCACGCTGCTGATTCGCGCGGCCAAGCTGATCGTCGATGGCGGCGAGTTTCTGTGCATCCTGCGCGATGCCTCGGCCACCGGCGTCAAGATTCGCCTGTTCACCCCCATTCCCGATCACCAGACCCTGGCGATCGAGCTGGGCAACGGCGATCGCCATGCGGCGCGCCTGGTGTGGACCACCGGCGATCATGCCGGCCTGCAGTTCCTGCAGGAAATCGACGTGCAGCGCCTGATCGACGAGCGCGACGGCGCCTATCCGCGCCGCCAGGTGCGGCTGCGCCTGATGCTTGATGCCGTGCTGCATTCCGGCGGCGAAAGCGTGCACGTGCAGTTTCACGACATTTCGCAGCAGGGCGCCTGCATCGAATGCGAAAAATGGTTGATGGTGCACGAACTGGTGCGCCTGGATACCGGGGTAATGCCCTCGATCTATGCCAAGGTGCGCTGGCGCAACCACCCGCGTTATGGCCTGGTGTTCGAACAGACCTTCAAGCTGGATGAACTGGCGCGCATTTCCGCGCCGTTGCAGCTGAGCCAGGCGCTGTCTGATGCCGCGCGTCGCAAGGGCCAGCCCGATTGAGCCCCGGCGTGGGCCTGTCCCGCGCTCTGCCCAATCGGGGAAACCCCTGCAACA
This sequence comes from Novosphingobium sp. GV079, assembly GCF_003058045.1. Lineage (NCBI taxonomy): Bacteria > Pseudomonadati > Pseudomonadota > Alphaproteobacteria > Sphingomonadales > Sphingomonadaceae > Novosphingobium > Novosphingobium sp. GV079. The sequence continues at coordinate 125,777 of NZ_QBUE01000005.1, forward strand.
TCCGGCAAGAACTGCTTAACGTTAACTGTCCCTTATCCATTTTCCTTCATCCCGAGGGCATCAGCGAATCCGCTTGGACGGGGGCATGGGATGGTTAACGTGGTGGGCACTTCGGGGGATGAAGGCCGTCAGTACGATGTCGATGTGGCGATCATCGGTGCAGGCCCAGCGGGCCTGACCGCCGGCTACCTGCTGACCAAGCAGGGGCTTTCGGTGGCGATCATCGAGAAGGACACCCGCTATGTCGGCGGGATCAGCCGCACGGTGGAACACGAAGGCTATCGCTTTGATATCGGCGGCCATCGCTTCTTTTCCAAATCGCAGGCGGTGGTCGATCTGTGGAACGAGATCCTGCCTGATGACTTCATCCAGCGCCCGCGGATGAGCCGGATCTACTACGAGGGCAAATTCTATTCCTATCCGCTGCGCGCGTTCGAGGCGCTGTTCAACCTCGGCATCGTGCGCTCCACCCTGTGCATGGCCAGCTATGTGAAGGCCAAGGCCTTCCCCAAGAAGACCGTGCGCAGCTTCGAGGATTGGACCACCAACCAGTTCGGGCAGAAGCTCTATTCGATCTTCTTCAAGACCTATACCGAGAAGGTCTGGGGCATGCCCTGCAACGAGATGAGCGCCGACTGGGCCGCGCAGCGCATCAAGGGGCTCTCGCTCGGCGCGGCCGTGCTCGATGGGTTCAAGCGCAGCCTGGGACTCAACAAGAAGCCCAACGATGGCATGGCGACCAAGACGCTCTTGGAAACCTTCCGCTATCCGCGCCTCGGGCCGGGCATGATGTGGGAAGCCGCGCGGGACAAGATTCTCGCCAAGGGCGGCCATATCCTGATGGGCCACGCGATGAAGCAGCTGGCCAGCGATGGCCAGGGCGGCTGGCGCCTGAGCGCCACGCCGGCCGAAGGCGGCGAAACCATGATCCGCGCCCGCCATGCGATTTCCTCGGCCCCGATGCGCGAGCTGGCAGCCCGGATGCATCCGCTGCCGCAGACCACGATCGAGGCCAACGACCTCAAGTACCGCGATTTCCTGACCGTGGCGCTCAAGATCCGCTCGGAAGACCTGTTCCCCGACAACTGGATCTATATCCACGACAGCAAGGTCCAGGTCGGCCGCATCCAGAACTTCCGCTCGTGGTCGCCCGAAATGGTGCCCGACGACAGCGTGGCCTGCGTGGGCCTGGAATACTTCTGCTTTGAAGGCGACGATCTGTGGGCATCGAGCGATGCTGACCTGATCGCCCTTGCCACGCGCGAGATGCAGATCCTGGGCCTGGTGCAGCCCGACCAGGTGATCGGCGGCGTGGTGGTGCGCCAGGAAAAGGCCTATCCGGTCTATGACGATAGCTATGCCGCCAATGTTGCGGCGATGCGCACCGAACTGGAAGCGGCCTATCCCACGCTGCACCTGGTGGGCCGCAACGGCATGCACCGCTACAACAATCAGGATCACGCGATGATGACCGCGATGCTGACGGTGGAAAACATCGTGGCCGAGCGCCGCCTCTATGACACCTGGTGCGTCAACGAAGACGCCGAGTATCACGAGGCCGGGGCCGAAGGCGCGGACACGGGCCTGCCCAGCACCCGCCCGGTCACGCCCGACCAGGCTGCCGCGCTGGCATCGGTGCGCCAGGTTCCCGAACGCATCGCCGCGGCGCCGGATCGCCGCGCCGCCTGATGGTCTGACGGTTTTCCGTGCGGTAATTCTTGGCCGAAAGGCGATAGACGGCAATGACGGCGATGATCATGCCCCTGTTTCAGCGATTGGGCCAGCACACGCTGGTGCGCTATATCCTGGCCAGCGTGGGGGCGCTGGCGGTGGATATCGGCAGTTTCCTGGCGCTGCTGGCGCTGGGCGTGCCGGCCATGGCGGCTTCGGCGCTGGGCTATGCCCTGGGCATTGCCGCGCACTGGTTGCTGTCGAGCCGCGCGGTCTTTGCCGAGAACGTCGCCGCATCGGGCCCGGCGCGGCTGCGGCAGCAGGCGCTATTCGTGGGATCGGCGCTGGTCGGCCTGGCGATCACCACGCTGGTGGTGGGCGGCATGGTGCAGCTGGGGCTTGATCCGCGCACGGCCAAGATCGTGGCCATCGCGCTGAGCTTTGCCGCTACATGGGTGCTGCGTAAGCAGGTGGTGTTTCGCTGATGACCGTGCTGGCTCCGGTGCGCGCCGATCGCGTTTCCCCTGCTCCCGATGATACCTCGTTCCCGCCCCCACCCGGTGCCACGACCAGCGCGCCGCTGCGCTGGTGGATGGTGCTGGGCATCTGGGCGCTGATCGTGGGGCTGCAACTCCTGATCTTTGCGCGCGATATTCCCGGCATGCGCATGGGCGATCCCGATGATGTGCTGCGTCTGGTGCAGGTGCGCGATCTGCTGAGCGGGCAGGCGTGGTTCGATCTGCACCAGTACCGCATCATGGCGCCAGAAGGCGTGCTGATGCACTGGTCGCGGCTGGTCGATCTGCCGCTGGCGGCAGTGATCCTGGCCTTGCGCCCGCTGCTGGGCACGGCCAACGCAGAAATTGCCGCGGCGGTGATCGTTCCGGCGCTGACCGTGCTGTGCACGGTGGCCTTGGCGATGCACGCGGCCAACCGCCTGTTCGGCTGCGACACTGCCGTGGCGGCCGGCATCATCGTCGGGCTTTCGGGCATCGTGCTGCACCAGATGCAGCCGCTGCGCATCGATCACCATGGCTGGCAGATCGTTTCTGCGCTGGGTGCCGTGGTCGGGCTGCATGCGCGCGATCCGCGTCGTGGCGGCTGGGTGCTCGGCCTGGCGCTGGCCGCCGGGCTCACTGTTTCGCTGGAAGGCCTACCGCTCACCGCGCTGTTCATCGGCGTGGTTGCCGTGCGTGCACTGCTCGATGGGCAGTGGCAGCGGCTGGGCCATGCGGCGGTGGCGCTGGCGCTGGGCACCGCCGGCCTGTTCCTGGCCTGCCGTGGCCTTCGCGACATGGTCGAACATTGCGATGCCGTCTCCCCGATGCACATCGCCGCGCTCGGCTGGGTGGCGCTGTGCGGCGCCGGCCTGGCGTGGTGGCGCCCTTCCCAGCGCCCGGCTTCACGTCTTGTGGCACTGGGCGTGCTGGCTATCGCCGCCGGCGGCGCGGCCGCCATCGTCGCGCTGGCCGCCCCACAATGCGCCACGGGCGCCTTCGGTGGGCTTGATCCCTATGTGAAAAGCCATTGGCTGGACAACGTGCGCGAAGGGCGCCCGATCTGGGAAACCACGCTGCACAATGCGATCGCGCTGATCGGTGCGGTGCCGCTGGGGCTGTGGGCCTGCTGGCGCCTGATCCAGAGCGCGCCATCCATGCCGGAGCGGCTGCGCTGGGTGCAGCATGGCCTGGTCCTGCTCGGCGCCGTGGCGGTGGGGGCGATGGTCAGTCGGGCGATGGCCACGGCGGTGGGCATCGCCATCCTGCCTGCGGCCTGGCAGGTGCGGCAATGGCGCCTGGTGGCCGTAGCGCAGACCAGCTCCGCGCGCCGCATGGGCATCAATGTGCTGATGCTGCTGGCGGCATTGCCAATCCTGCCGATCGCGCTGGGCGAGACGGCCTGGGCCAAGCTGGGCCATCCGCCTGCCGATCGCGACTTTGCCATGGGCAGCCTGCGCGGATGCGATTTCGATCGTGGCGTGGGTGCGCTGGCGGCAATGCCTGCCACCGATATCTTTGCCCCGGTCGACATCGGCCCCGATATCCTGCTGCGCACGCACCAGCGCGTGGTCGCCACCGGGCATCACCGCGCCGCTGCCGCGATCAGCGATGTGATGCATGGCTTCCTGGCCGATCCCGAACAGGCGCGCGCCTATGTGGCCAAGCGCCACGCCACGCTGGTGGTGGTGTGCACCGTGGCGCCCGAGATGCACCTCTATCGCCGTCAGGCGCCCCATGGCCTGGCCGCCGCGCTGCTGGCCGGCACGCCGCCCTCATGGCTGCGCCCGATCGCCTTGCCGACAACGGCCAAGACGCCCAGCAACATCGCCGCGTGGCAGGTCGTGGCGCCGCGCTGAACGATCAGCGCGGGGCAGGCAACCGGCGATCAGGCCCCTTCGCGGGCAATCTCGCGCCAGCCGATATCGCGGCGGCAGAAGCCATCGGCGAAATCCAGTGCATCGACAGCGGCATAGGCAGCATCTCGCGCCGCGCGCACGGTCTTGCCGCGCGCCGTCACGTTGAGCACGCGGCCACCGCTGGACACGAGCTGGCCATCGGCGCCCAGCGCGGTGCCGGCGTGAAACACCTTGGCGCCGGTGCCTTCGGCCGCGGCGATGCCGTGGATCGCGCCGCCCTTCTTCGGCGTGCCGGGATAGCCCCGCGCAGCCATCACCACGGTCAGTGCCGGATCGCTGCTGAAGCGCGGCGGCTCGACCGATGACAGGCGGTTTTCCGCGCAGGCCAGCAGCAGTTCGACCAGATCGGTTTCCAGCCGCAGCATCAGCACCTGGCATTCCGGGTCACCAAAGCGGGCGTTGTATTCGATCAGCTGCGGACCCTTGGCCGTGAGCATCAGTCCGGCATAGAGCACGCCGGAATAGGGCGTGCCGGCATCCTGCATGGCCTTGACCGTGGGTACGATGATCTGCGCCATGGCCTGGGCTTCCAGTGCCGGGGTCAGCACGCGGGCCGGGCTATAGGCGCCCATGCCGCCGGTGTTGGGGCCGGTATCGCCATCGCCAACGCGCTTGTGATCCTGGGCCGAGGCCAGCGGCAGCACGGTGGCGCCGTCGGTCAGGGCAAAGAAGCTGGCTTCCTCGCCTTCGAGGAATTCCTCGATCACCACTTCGGCGCCGGCTTCGCCGAACTGGCCGTCGAACATGTCGTCAACCGCGGCGCGGGCTTCGTCCATGGTCATCGCCACGACCACGCCCTTGCCGGCGGCCAGGCCATCGGCCTTGATCACCACTGGCGCGCCGAACTGGTCGAGCGCCTGGTGCGCGGCCTGCGCGCTGGTAGCGCGGACATAGCCGGCGGTGGGAATGCCGGCCTTGGCGCACAGGTCCTTGGTAAAGCCCTTGGACCCTTCGAGCTGGGCGGCGGCCTTGCTCGGCCCGAACACGGGAATGCCTTCGCCGCGCAGCGAATCGGCCAAGCCATCGACCAGCGGCGCTTCCGGCCCGATCACCACCAGACCGATGCGCTGCTCGCTGCAAAACGCGATGACGGCGGCATGATCGGTGGCATCGAGCGCCACGAGCTGCGCGTCCTGGGCGATGCCGGGATTGCCGGGCGCCGCATAGAGCTTGCTGCACAGCGGGGATTGGGCCAGTTTCCAGGCCAGGGCATGTTCGCGCCCGCCCGAACCCAACAACAGGATATGCATGGCCTTCCCTTCCGCGCCCAATGACGACGATGACTTTCGCAAGGACGGGCTCCTAGCGAGCGAACGCGCCGGCGACAACGCCCCGGCCCTGTCGATCTCCGAGATTTCTGCCCAGCTCAAGCGCACGGTGGAGGATCGGTTCGGCTTCGTGCGCGTGCGGGGCGAGCTTTCCGGGGTGAAGCGCGCGGCCTCGGGCCACCTCTACATGTCGCTGAAGGACGAAGGCGCGCGGCTCGACGGGGTGATGTGGCGCGGCAATGCGCAGCGCCTGGGCTTCATGCCCGAAGACGGCGTGGAAGTGATCGCCACCGGCAAGCTGACGACCTATCCCGGCCGCTCGAATTACCAGATCGTGGTCGATCGCATGGAGATTGCCGGCGAAGGCGCGCTGCTGGCGCTGCTGGCCAAGACCAAGGCGCGGCTGGAAGCAGAAGGGCTGTTCGACCGGGCGCGCAAGCGGGCCCTGCCGTTCCTGCCGCGCGTGATCGGCGTGGTCACTTCCCCCACCGGGGCGGTGATCCGCGATATCCTGCACCGCCTGTCGGATCGCTTTCCCAGCCATGTCGTGGTCTGGCCGGTGCTGGTCCAAGGCCAGGGCGCGGCCGCACAAGTGGCAGCGGCGGTGCGCGGCTTTTCCGATCTGGCCCCAGGCGGGCCGGTGCCGCGCCCCGACGTGGTTATCGTGGCGCGTGGTGGTGGGTCGATCGAAGACCTGTGGAGCTTCAACGAGGAAGAGGTGGTGCGCGCGATTGCGGCCAGCACGATTCCCGTGATCAGCGCCGTGGGCCACGAAACCGACACCACGCTTGCCGATTTCGCGGCCGACCTGCGCGCGCCCACGCCCACGGCGGCGGCTGAAATCGCCGTGCCGGTGCGCGCCGAACTGGCGGCACAGGTCCACGACCTGCAGGCTCGCCGCGGCCGTGCCCTGGCGCGCCTGCTGGCCCATGCGCGCGAGCGGCTGGAGGTGCGCAGCCAGCGCCTGCCCACCGCCCAGGCCCTGCTCAGCCCGCAGAGCCAGCGGCTGGATGACCTGTCGGACCGGCTGCGCCGCGCGCTGGTGCATCGCACCGAGATTGCTGCCGGGGTGCTCGCCCGCCACGGTGGTGCGCTGCGCCCTGCTCTGCTCACCCAGCGCCTGGGGCGCGAACGCGAACGATTGGCAGCGCACCGCCTGCGGCCCGAGGCGCTATTGCAGCGGATCGAACACGCGCGCGGCCGGGTGGAGGCGCTCGATCGCCTGCGCCGTTCGCTCGATCCCGAAGCGCCGTTGCAGCGCGGCTATGTCCTGGTGACCGACCGCGATGGCCATGTCGTGAAGGACCGCGCCACGGCAGCGGCGCGTGAGGCGCTGACGCTGAAATTCGCCGATGGCACGCTGGACGTGACGGCGGGCGAGGTGTCCCCGGCCCAGCCCCCAGCCGCCGCCCGCCCCGCCAGCCGCCCGCGCGGTACGGCGGAAAGCGTGCAGCCCAAGCTGCTGTGATTTGCCAAGGCCGGCGGCAGGGCGTAAAACCGCTGTCATGTTGATGACTCCCACCGGCCGCCTGGCGCGCCTGCACTATCTGCCCGGAACGTTTCGCCAGCTTTCGGCGGGCGATCACGTGATCTGCGCCGTCAGCGGCGTGCCGATCCCGCTCGATGCACTGCGCTATTGGAGTGCGGAACTGCAGGAAGCCTATGCCACCCCGGAAATCGCCACCCGGCGTTTGCTCGGCCAGGCCGGCTGAGATGACCGGCCTGACCCGCCGCGCCGTGATGGCGGGCGGGATGGCGGCCTTGGCGCTGCCGGGGCTGGCCAGCCCGCTGCGTGCCTTGGCCCAGGCCAGCGTCGCGCTGCCGCCCGATTGGGCCGCGCGCCTGTCGCAGGGTGGCTGGCTGCGCGGGGTAGCGCCGGCCAGCGCGGCAGCCCTGGCGCTTGACGGCGTGCCGCTGCCGCTGGCCAGCGATCGCGGGTTCCTGATCGGGTTTGATCGCGATGCGCCCGCCACGAGCATGCTGACAATCACCGACAGTGCCGGCGCGGTTAGCCAGGTGCCGCTCTCCGTGGCGCCGCGCGATTGGCAGATCGAACGGGTCGATGCGCCGCTGCGCCAGCCCGGCGTGCCCGATGCCGAATTCCTTGCCCGCCGCGCCAGCGAACGCGCGCAGATAGATGCAGCGCGGGCGCTGCGCACCACGGCCCAGGGCTGGCGGCAAACCATGGTGCGGCCGGCGCCCGGGCGCTTTTCCGGCCGATTCGGCGCACAGCGGATCTATCGCGGGCAACCCGGCGCCTATCACGGCGGGCTGGACATGGCCTCGCCCACCGGCACTCCGTTCGTGGCGCCGGCCGATGGTGTCGTCGTGCTGGCGGCAGAGGCGCCATTCACGCTGGAAGGGCGCCTGCTGATGCTGGACCACGGCATGGGCCTGGGCAGCGCGTTCCTGCATTGCAGCAGCCATCTTGTGGGCATGGGCGAGGCCGTTTCGCGCGGCCAGCCGCTCGGCACCGTTGGCATGACCGGGCGCGCCACCGGCCCGCATCTGCACTGGGCCCTGGCGTGGCAAATGGGCACAGTGATGCGCCGGCTGGACCCGCTGCTGTTCCTTGGCTGACAGTATCGCGGCGCCGGCTGCGGTGGTGCTCTCCAACAGGTAATATGGTTTCATTAGAAAATGACTGTTGCCGATATGCACGTAATATTTCGACATTAAACCATTAAATTTCATGTATTTGCGAATACTGTTGTCGCATTGTCACACAAGTGAAGCCATTTATTTTGGCTCCGCACAATCGGCTTTCAAGCCAGCCGAAATCTCACAACAAACCGCGCCATCGGTCCCGTCCTTCGTGGAACTGGGCAGCGGTTTGGAACTTTCAGACCGCTGCACTGGAATGTCGGGATTGTCGCTCTCGGCCGGTGTCTCGCGATCTCTTTTGCGGGGCGCCGGCCCCCCACAAGGGACATAGATCGTGATCAAGACCCCCTCGTCCTTGCACTATGCTGGCGTTGCCAGCCTGGCCATGGCGCTGGCCTCGCTGGCCAGCCCCGCCTTCGCCCAGGATGCTGCCCCCACGGCCCTGCCCACCACCGCCGCGGCTGATGCCACGGATGCCCCCGGCAGCGAAATCATCGTTACGGGCTCGCGCATCGAGCGCCCTGACCTGACGGCATCGAGCCCGGTTTCGGTGATCAGCGCGGATTCGATCAAGTCGGTGAACACCGTCACGGTCGAGCAGATCCTCAGCGTCAACCCGCAGTTTTCGGCCGGCCTCAACGGCGCCAGCAACAACCCGGGCGATGGCTCGGCCACGCTCGATCTGCGCGGCCTGGGTTCGCAGCGCACGCTGGTCCTGCTCAATGGCAAGCGCCTGCCGGTCTATGACGCCACCGGCTCGGTCGACGTCAACCAGATCCCCACCGCGCTGATCAAGAACGTTCAGGTTCTGACCGGCGGTGCCTCGGCGGTCTATGGTTCCGACGCCGTTTCGGGCGTGGTCAACTTCGTGCTCGACGACAAGTTCACCGGCCTCAAGCTTGACGCCGGCAGCCAGGTCACCGGCTATGGCGATGGCGCCCAGTATGATGCCAGCCTTACCGGCGGGTTCAACATCGGCGATCGCGGCCACCTGATCCTGTCGACCAACTATTCCAAGCGCGATGGCGTCAAGTTTGCCGCGCGCGACTTTTCCAGTCGCACGCTGTGCTCGGAAGACCTGTCGCAAAGCTGCGGCTCGTCCAACACCACGCCCACGCTGTTTTCGATTCCGGGCGGCGGATTGCAGCAGGTTACCGCCGCTGGCGGCCTGACCAGCAACTACGGCACCTATAACTACAACCCGATCAACTACGCGCAGACGCCGTTCGAACGCTATGGCGGCATGGCGATGTGGAACTACGACGTCAGCGACAAGGTCGAGCTGTATGGCTGGGCTTCGTACCAGCACACCAAGACGGTCCAGACCCTCGCGCCGACGGCGACGGCGGGCTATCCGTTCAACGTCTATTCCGACAACCCCTACCTCAGCGCGGCCGAGCAGGAAGCCTTCTTCGACAAGGCTGCCAATCCGCAGTTGCAGATCAATTCCGACGGCAGCTCGACCATCAGCATCCGCCGCCGCATCACCGAGGCCGGCGGCCGCATCGAAACCCACACCAACGAAACCTGGCAGGCCCTGGCCGGCCTGCGTGGCGATTTCTTCGATACCGGCCTGAAGTTCGACACCTCGGTGCAGTATGCCCAGGTGCACAAGCACACGCTGCTGGAAAACGACCTGTCCTATTCGGCGCTGACCAATGCGCTTGACGCCGTGTCTGACGGCAATGGCGGCGCTATGTGCCGCAGTGCCGATGCACGCGCGCAGGGTTGCGTGCCGATCGATCTGTTCTCGGCCAACGGCATTACGCAGAATGCGCTGTCCTATGTGCTGCGCAACGCGACGGAAGACGATCGCACCACCCAGTTCGTGGCCGAAGGCAACGTTTCGGGCGACGTCAAATTCCTGCGCAGCCCGTTTGCCGCCAACCCGGCCGCCATCTCGCTGGGCGTGACCTATCGCCGCGAAACCGCCGATATCGAAGTCAGCGACGATTACGCCTCGGGTGACCTGATCTATTACGGCCAGGGCTTCAACATCCCGAACAAGAGCTACAACGTCAAGGAAGTCTACGCCGAGTTCAAGATGCCGCTCGTCCAGGACAAGCCTGGCATCCAGGCGCTCGATGTTGAAACCGGCTACCGCTATTCGGATTACTCGATCTCGGGCGGGGTTTCGGCCTACAAGTTCGGGGCCGACTATGCGCCGGTGCAGGGCCTCAAGTTCCGCGCCAATTTCCAGCGTTCGGTGCGTGCGCCCAACCTCTATGAGCTGTACCTGCCCAAGACCCTGGGCACCGGCAACCTCGGTACCGATCCCTGCGCCGGTTCGGGCGTGACCGGCACCACCGCGGCACTGTGCCTCGCCCAGGGCGCCACCCAGGCGCAGTTGACCAACGGCTTGATTTCCGGTCCGATCTCGGGTCAGGTCAATGCCTTCTATGGCGGCAACACCAACCTCAAGCCGGAAAAGTCGAACACCATCACCGCCGGTGTGGTGATCGAACCGGCGCAGGTGCGTGGCCTGTCGCTGACTGCGGACTACTATGACATCAAGATCGCCAATGCGATCGTCACCAACTCCACCTCGGTGGTCGTGGCGCAGTGCTTTGCCTCGGGTGATCCGACCAATCCCTATTGCCAGGGCATTCACCGCAGCACGGTCGATGGTTCGCTGTCGGGTGGCCTGACGGCGGGCGTCGATACGCTCTATGCCAACGTGGCGGCGCTGCGCACGCGCGGTCTCGACTTCGGCGTGAACTTCCATCGCGGCAGCCGCAGCGGCTTCCACTATGGCTTCGACTTTGCCGGCACCTACGTCATCACCAACTATCAGGTGGTGGGCGGCAGCGTGATCCAGTGCGCCGGCCGCTTTGGTGCGGATTGCGACATTCCCACGCCGAAGTGGAAGCACGTGGCAACGCTGGGCCTGGGCTGGAAGAACGTTGATCTCTCCACCCGCTGGCGCCTGATCGGCCAGGTGAGCGAGGATGCCGACACGCAGATCCAGACCAACCGCATCCCGGCCGTCAGCTACTTTGACGAAACCGCCACGATCCGCGTGAACGACAAGTACACCTTCTCGCTCGGCGTGCTCAACGTGTTCGACAAGCAGCCCCCGATCGTGGGTGACACCAGCGGCGCCACCTCGGTGGCGGGCAGCACCTTCCCGACCGTCTATGACGTGATGGGCCGCAGCTTCTTCGCGCGCGTCACGGCCAACTTCTGATAGCAGGCCCGGCGCGTCTTCCCGCGGGGAGCGCGCCGGGCCATTCTTTGCCGCAGGGTCACATCGCTGTGGCCTTGATCAGGCCGGGTCACCCAGACCCGGCCTTTTTTGCGTCTGGACAACGTGCTCCGCGACGGTGGCCTTGGGCAAATTTCCGACACAGTTGAAACGAAATGTGGCTTTGATGCCTCTGTGATTTGCATAAATTTCGCGATGTTTGCGGTTGGTGGCTACTCATGTTGCTTCGTTGCAACATGAGTGAAACGTTTTGTGGGGGGCGGTGAGAAGCTGCTTTCATTTGCGACGAAAAATCTCGCACAAGACGGCATCGGTCCCGGCTTTCGTGGAACGCTGCATCGTCCTGCCCTCGCAAAAGGGCCGGGCCTGCTTTGGAAAGCCGGGATTGTCGCTCCTGGCAGCCAAACTGGTCGGCTGCCTCCAGAAGGGACTGAACAGTGACCAAGATCAACACCACCGCCTATCGCGTCGGTGCAGCAGGCCTTGCGCTTGCCATCGCTTCGCTGGCTGCGCCTGCCTTTGCGCAAGACGCCGCCGCCCCGGCCGATGCCGCGCCCGCCGATGCGGGCCAGACCATCGTCGTCACCGGTTCGCGCATCGCTTCGCCGAACCTCACCTCGACCGCGCCGATCACCAGCCTGACGTCGGAAGACATCAAGCTGCAGGGCACGACCAAGACCGAAGACCTGCTCAACTCGCTGCCGCAGGTGTTCGCGGCGCAGTCCTCGACGCTGGCCAATGGTGCAACTGGTACCGCCACGGTCGACCTTCGCGGTCTCGGCGCCTCGCGCACCCTGGTGCTGGTCAACGGCCGCCGCCTCATGCCTGGTGACGTGACCAGCTCGGCTGCCGACTTGAACTTCGTGCCGGCTTCGCTGGTCAAGCGCGTTGACGTGCTGACCGGTGGTGCTTCGGCCACCTACGGTGCCGACGCGGTCGCCGGCGTCGTCAACTTCGTGCTCGATACCGAGTTCACCGGCCTGCGCGTCGATGCGAACTACGGCTTCTACCAGCACAACAACCGCAACTCGGTCACCCCGTCGCTGCTCGACAAGCGCACCAACCAGGGCCTGTCGGGCTATGGCTATCCGCGCGGCAGCGTTGCCGACGGTGGCAACTTCGACACCACGATCTCGTTCGGTACCAAGTTTGCGGATGGCCAGGGCCATGCGATGGCCTATTTCGGCTACCGCAAGGTGAACCCGATCCTGCAGTCCAAGCGCGACTACAGCGCCTGCACCGTGCAGAACGCCAACAAGACCACGCTGCAGTGCGGCGGTTCGGCCACCTCGGCCACCGGCAACATCCTGTTCACGCCGGCCGGTTCGTCGTCGTCGACCTTTGGCGCGCTTGGCCCGGGCACTCTCACGCCCAACGCCAGCACGCGTTACAACTTCGCGCCGCTGAACTACTTCCAGCGTCCGGATGAACGCTACACCGCCGGCGCCTTCGTCGATTACGAAGTCAATTCGGCGATCCATCCGTACATGGAATTCATGTTCATGGATGACCGCACCGTGGCGCAGATCGCGCCGTCGGGTGACTTCGGCAACACGCTGACCATCAACTGCGACAACCCGATGATGTCGGCTTCGCAGAAGGCTCAGATCTGCAACCCCAGCAACCTCATCGTCGGTTACGTCGGCAACTATCCGCTGACCCCGGCTGCCTATACCAACGTTTACGGCACGCCTGCCCCCGGCGCGATCAACAAGATCGATCCGACCACCGGCGCGCCCTACAACCTGGCTTACATGCAGCTGCTGCGCCGCAACGTCGAAGGCGGTCCGCGCCAGAGCGATCTGGAGCACCAGGCATTCCGCACCCTGATCGGTTCGCGCGGCGAACTCGGCAAGGGCTGGAGCTATGACGCCTATTACCAGTACGGCCGCGTCAACTACTCGCAGATCTACACCAACGAGTTCTCGGCTGCGCGCCTGACCAATGCGCTCGACGCTGTCACCAATCCGGCCAATGGCCAGACGGTGTGCCGCTCGGTCCTCACCGGTGGCGATCCGAACTGCGTTCCCTACAACGTGTTCAGCGGCCAGGTCTCGCCTGCTGCGCTCAACTACCTCAACGCTTCGGGCTTCCAGCGTGGCCACACCACCGAACAGGTGCTCAGCGGCCAGCTGACCGGCGACCTTGGCCAGATGGGCATCAAGAGCCCGCTTGCCTCGGACGGCATCAGCATCGCGCTGGGCGTGGAACACCGTCGTGAATCGCTTGACCTCAAGACCGACAACGAATTCCAGACCGGCGATCTCACCGGCCAGGGCGCGCCGACCCTTTCGGTCAGCGGTTCGTACAAGGTTACCGAGTTCATCAGCGAAGCCGAAGTGCCGCTGGTCCAGGATGGCTTCATCTACAACCTCAGCCTGAACCTGGGCTATCGCTACTCGCACTACAGCGTGTCGAACGGCCAGGTGTTCAACACCAACACCTGGAAGATCGGCGCCGACTTCGCTCCGGTTCGCGATCTGCGTATCCGTGGCTCGGTCAACCGTGCGGTTCGCGCTCCCAACATCCAGGAACTGTTCTCGCCCAACTACGTCGGCCTCGATGGCTCGACCGATCCGTGCGCGGACAAGGTGCTGACGGCGGCCGACCAGGGCTGCTTGCTGCAGGGCCTGAAGGTTGGCCAGAAGGTCGTTTCCAACCCGGCAGGCCAGTACAACGGCTACCTGGGCGGCAACGGCTTGCTGCGTCCTGAAGTCGCGACCACCAAGACCGTGGGTGTGATCCTGCAGCCCTCGTTCGTCCCGGGCTTCAGCTTCAGCGTCGACTACTTCGACATCAAGCTGAAGAAGGCGATCCAGGGTTACGGCGCCGACGCGATCCTCGCGGCGTGCACCACCGACCTCAACCCGACGGCTTGCGGCCTTATCCACCGCAACGCGGCTGGTTCGCTGTGGCTGACCTCGGACGGCTACGTGACCGACACCCCGGTGAACGTCGGTGGCGTGACGACCAAGGGCTTCGAGTTCAACGGCAACTACGCCCACGCGCTGGGCGGCCTGGGCCGTGGCACGATCAGCTTCGTTGCGACCTACCTCGACAAGTACCAGGTCGATAACGGTCTGACCGCTCTCTATGATTGCGCCGGCTACTATGGCGTGACCTGCGGCAGCCCGCGTCCGGTGTGGCGTCACAAGCTGCGCGTTGGCCTCGACACCAAGGCTGGCTTCAACGTCTCGGTGCAGTGGCGTTACTTCGACAGCGTCGACGTGGAATACAAGAACCCGTCGAGCACGCTGGCCGGCAACTATCGCGACTTCAACTCGCATATCCCGACCCAGAGCTACTTCGATCTGGCTGTTTCCACCCGCATCCAGGGCAAGGCTACGCTGCGCTTTGGTGTGAACAACATCTTCGATCGTGACCCGCCGCTGGTGACGTCGGGCCCGACCGGCAACGCCTGCGCTTCGGTGTATTGCAACGGCAACACCTACCCGGGCACCTACGACTCGCTGGGCCGCTATCTCTACTCGAGCATCACGCTCGACTTCTGATAGTCCTCACGTGACCTGACCGAAGTGGCGGCGCGCGAAAGTGCGTCGCCACTTTTTTTGCCTTGAGCCCGGCGCCAGCGCTGCCACACTGGCAGGCTGGGCGCGATGCGCCCGATTGCCGACCACAGGATAGATGATGCAGACCCAGCTTCCCCCGCCCTCGCTCCAGGCCATTGCCGACACCGCGCGGCGTGGCCGGCTGGACGAGGCCGCGCTGCTGGCGGCACGGGCCGTGGCCGCCGCGCCGCGCGATCCGGTGCTGGCGGCGCTGGCTGGCGCGATCGAGGCCATGCGCGGGCAGCCGCTACGGGCCATTCCCTATCTGGAAACGGCGCATGGCCAGCGCCCTGACGATATGACCGTCAGGACCAACCTGGCCGAATCCCTCTATCGCACGGGCGACCTGGCGCGTGCCTTGGCACTGATCACGCCGGCGCTGGCGCGGGCCGACCGCAGCCTTCGCCTGGCGCGGCTGGGTGGTGCCGTCGCATTGGAACTGGGCGATGCCGCGGCTGCCATCGCCTATTACCGCATCGTCGTGGCGGCGGCCGAACAAGACTGGAGCGCCTGGAACAACCTGGGCAATGCCCTGGAAGCGGCTGGCGACCTAACCGGGGCGATCAGCGCGCTGCGCCGCGCCGTGCAACTGGCCCCGGATTCGCCGCCGATCCGCGTCAATCTCGTCAATGTCCTGGTTGCCGCCGGCGAACTGGACGCGGCAGAGCGTGACCTGGCGCAGGCCCGTCAGCTGTGGCCCGATGATGCCAAGCTGCTGATCGCCGAACATACCATTCACCGTGTCCGCGGTGATGACGCGGCCGCCTTCGTGGCGCTGGCTGAGGCGGCGCGGTTGAGCCCGGACGATGCTGCATTGCATCACGATCTTGGCGCCGAAGGCAGCCGCACCAATCGCTTTGCCGAAGCAGAAGCGGCCTATCGCCGCGCCATTGTCCTCGATCCGGCGATGGGCAGCGCCTATGCCGGGCTCGCCGCCGTGCTGGAACGCATCAACCGCGAGGATGAAATCGCCGATTTGGCCCGGATTGCGGCGGAAGTCGGCGCTGACGACGGCTCGCGCGCCTTTATCGAGGCATTGCACCTCAAGCGCGTCGGGGACGCTGTGGGAGCGCTCGCAGCGCTTGATCGCGTCGGCGATGCAATGGCTCCCGAACGTACGCTGCATTTGCGCGGCCTGCTGCTCGATCGTCTCGGTCGCCACGACGAGGCGTTTGTCGCGTTCACCGCGATGAACGAGCACTGGCAAAGCGATCCTACCGCACCGCGCGAGCGGGCACGCGCCTATCGCGAGGCGATTGCGCAGGCCGCGGCGCAGCTGTCGCCAGCATGGCTGGCGGGCTGGACCCCGCCACCGCCGCCCTCGCCGCGCGCCAGCCCACTGTTTCTGGTGGGCTTTCCGCGATCGGGCACTACCCTGCTCGATACGCTGCTGATGGCCGATCCCGATGTGGCGGTGCTGGAGGAAGAGCCGTTCATCGTCGAGGCAGAGGCCGCGCTGGGCGGCGTGGCCGCGCTCGACCAGGCGAGCCCGGCACAGGTGGCCGCGGCCCGCGATGCCTATTTTGCCAAGGTCGATGCGCTGTGCGGTGATTGCTCGGGCCGCATCGTGGTCGACAAGCAGCCGCTGCATCTCAACAAGGTGGCGATCATCCGTCGCCTGTTTCCCGATGCGCGGTTCGTGCTGTCGTTGCGCCATCCCTGTGATGTCGTGCTCAGCTGTTACCTCACCCACTTCCGCACCAACAGCGCGATGGCCAACTTCCTCGATCTGGACGATGCCGCTGCGCTGTATGACCTGACCTTCGCCCATTGGGAAAAGGCCCGCGCGCTGTTCGATCTGCCGGTGGCAACGGTCGTCTATGAACGGCTGGTGGAGGATTCCGAGCGCGTGCTGCGTCCGTTGTTCGACTGGGCCGGGCTGGCCTATCCGGCCGACCGCATCGATCATACCCGCGCCGCGCGCGATCGCGGGCTGGTGTCGAGCGCCAGCTATTCCCAGGTGACCGAACCGCTCTATCGCCGCGCCAGTGGGCGCTGGCGCCGGTACGAACGCCACCTGGCGCCGATCATGGACGTGCTGCGTCCTTGGGCAGATCACTTTGGCTATGGAATTGAGGACGAGCGCCTGCCGGATTGGCCGGTGCCGGACTGATACGCATTGAACAGGCCCGGGGGGGCCTGGTGTTTGGACGGGGAAGATCATGCAGGGGGCATGGCAAGACAGGATAAGGCAAGACGTAGACAATCATGTAAACCGGGGGGATCTGGCCAGCGCGGCGCAAGCGCTGGAAAACATCATTGCGCAGGCGCCACCCGGACAGGTGGCGTTGGACCAGGCGTGGCTGCGCCTGGCGGGGTTGCGCCGCGCCCTGCGCCAGCCGCAGCGCGCGCTTGATGCCGTACACCAGGCGCTGGCACTGGCGCCGCTGGATTTCATGGCACTGGCCTTGCGCGCCAGCCTGCTGGAGCGCCTCGCGCCCGAAGACGCTGGCCGTGCCTGGCACGAGGCGCTGGCGCAGCGTCCGTCGGGCGAACTCCCTGCCCCGCTGGCCATGGCCGTGGCTGCCGGTGAACGCTGGCACGCCGAATGGAGCGCGAAACGCGAGGCGCGGCTCGACGCCGCGATCGGCACGCTGTGCAACGGCGAAAACAGCGATCGCGACTGGCGGATCACCCGCATGCGCAACAATGTCTTGCGGCGCACCCGGCCATTCCGCAGCTGCCCGACGCATTTTCACTATCCCGGCCTGGTCGAGCGCGAGTTCCATCCCCGCGCCCGCTTTCCCTGGCTGCCTGAGTTCGAACGCGCCACGCCCATCATCCGGGCCGAGATGGAAGCGCTGCTTGCCTCTGGCCGGGCAGAACTGCTGCCCTATCTGCAATATGAGGATCACGAAGCGCTGGCGCAGTGGCGCGATCTCAATCGCAATCCCGATTGGTCGGCCATTCACCTGCTGCGCCAGGGCAATCGCATCGATGTCAACGCCGCGGCCTGCCCCGCGACGATGGCCTTGCTGGAAACCGTGGCCCAGCCCCGCATTCCCGGCGCATCGCCCAATGCGATGTTCTCTCTCCTGGCGCCGGGCACGACCATTCCACCCCATGTCGGCGTGAACAACACGCGGTTGCTGTGCCATCTGCCGCTGGTGGTTCCGCCCGGTTGCTGGTTCCGCGTGGGGGCGGAAACCCGTCCCTGGCGCGAAGGTGAGGGTTTCGTGTTCGATGATACGATCGAGCACGAGGCCGCCAATCCCAGCGACCGGCTGCGGGTCGTGCTGATCTTCGACCTGTGGCATCCCGATCTCGACAGCGTGGAGCAGGAGGCCGTGGCGCGGATCATTGCCAGTGATGGCGCGGTGTAAGTGCCGTTGGCAGGCTGGGCATCGCGCAAGGGGGCTTGCTGCGCTGCCCGGTTGGGGGCATTGTCACGCCATGCAATAAATGCCCCGTAACTGAGGGATTTGGCCCATGTTCCTGTCTATTGCCCTTGCCGCGCCGCTGTTGCTGGCCAGCGCTGCGCAGTCCAGCACGACGTCTGCTCCGCAATCGGCCCCGGCCGCCCCCGTTCCGGCTGCCGCTGCTGCGCCGGCGGTCACGCCTGCTGCTGCGGCAAAGCCGGCCAAGGACGCCGATCCGATGATCTGCGAACGCTTTGCCGAGACCGGATCGCTGCTGCGGTCCAAGAAGGTCTGCATGCGCAAAAGCGATTGGGAAGAGCAGCGCCAGCAGAACCAGCGCCTGATCGAGCGCTCGCAGACGCAGATGCCGATGAATTCGGGCGGCTGACGGCGCAATTGCATCCACGTACAAAAAAGGCCGGCGCAACCACGCCGGCCTTTTTTGCGTTCCGGCAAAGCCGCGGCTTACCGATAGAACACATGCCCTTCGATGCGGCCCACCTTGGTGCGGCCCTTCATCGGGCTGCTGGCGGTGTGAAAGAACAGCGCGCCGGGAACCGGATTGTCGCCTTCGCCGTTCAATACCTGCGTGGCGATGGCAACGGCTTCGCGCCATTGGTCGGTATCGCGCGGCGGGTTATAGGCGTCGACGTTGAAGAACTGGCCAGGCTGGCGGACCACGGCGCAAGGCTTGGTGGCAAAGCGCGGATCCTGGGTCCGCGCGCGGATCACCTGGGCAACAGCGGCACGGCCGAGACGGGGCTGGTTGCCAGCTTCGTGGATGATGACCTTGGCCATGCATTCCACCTGGGCCTGATCCACGGTGGACGGCGCGTCGATGGCGGATTGTAGGCTTGCCGGCGCTGTGGCGGCGGCGTCAGCGGGCGATTCGGCCTCGGCCGGCTGGGCGGTGTCAGGCGCCAGGGCGGGCAGCGTAATCGCGGGCTGGGAAAGAGGCTGGTTGGCCGCAACGGCGGGTGCGGACATTTGCAGGGCAGCCAGAACGGCCACTGCGGAAAAGACACAAGCTATTTTGCCGAAGGCACTTTTAGACATTCCAAGGCATCACACGGGCGCAAGGTCGCCAAGTCACACGCGCAATAAAAACCCAAATCGAAAAGCGCGTGCGGGCTTCCCCACGTCTCGCCACCAGCCAAGGCCCCGGACCCGAAATGGCCCCTCCCCCCGGCTGGTCGGCTGAACGAAGGCGCCCCCGTTGGCCGCTGCGGCGCTCTGTGTCAATCATGTTGCGTTCATGTGCCGGGTGCTTGCGCCAAGGCGCAAGGCCACCTGTAACGATTCAACTGGTGCCGGGGCGGGCGCAGGAAAACGCGTGGCGGGCCAGTGGGAGCCACGCCGATGCGAGGTTTCCCTATGCCCGTCCTGCCCCCTGCCTATCGCTGGCTTGCCACCCTGCAACCCCTGCCCCGTATGCTGCGCGAAGCCTTGGCGCTGATCGATACGGCCGAGCAGGCGGGCCCGGCCAGCAATCCTGTCATCCTGGCGTGGGCTGCCGAAATCGGCGGCGATGTGGCGCGCGCCTATCGTGCCGACAGCACCGCCTGGTGCGGCCTGTTCATGGCCCTGGTGGCGCAGCGCGCGGGCAAGCCATTGCCGGCCAATCCGCTATGGGCGCTCAACTGGGCGCGGTTTGGCAGCGCGGCGGCGCAGCCGATGCTGGGTGACGTGCTGGTGTTCCAGCGGTCGGGCGGTGGCCATGTCGGCCTGTGCGTGGCGCAGGACGAGGCCGCCTATCACGTGCTGGGCGGCAACCAGGGGGATCGGGTCAGCATTGCCCGCATCGCGCGTCATCGTCTCTATGCCGCGCGCCGGCCGGATTATCGCATCATGCCTGCCACGGTGCGTGCCTATGGCGTGGCCGAATGTGGTACGCTTTCCACTAACGAAGCCTGAGGGCAGGACAAACTGCCCCGTTGCCCGGGCCGGCCCTTGGGCCTAGCACAGGTGGCATGATCGCCAGCTATCCCCAAGCCCGCCTGCGCCGCACCCGTGCCACCGCCTGGAGCCGCGCCCTGCACCGCGAGGTGCTGATCACCCCGGCCGATCTGATCTGGCCGCTGTTCGTGACCGAAGGCACCGGCGTGGAACAGCCGATCGCCTCGCTGCCGGGCGTGTCGCGCTGGTCGGTCGACGGCATGGTGGCGCGGGCGCGTGAAGCGGTGGACCTGGGCATTCCCTGCCTGGCCTTGTTTCCCAATACCCAGGCCGAGCGGCGCAGCGACGACGGGCGCGAGGCGCTCAACCCCGACAACCTGATGTGCCGCGCGATCCGCGCGATCCGCGACGCCTGTGGCGATGCTATCGGCATTCTCACCGACGTGGCACTCGATCCCTATACCACCCATGGCCAGGATGGCCTGGTCAACCACGCCGGCTATGTCGAGAATGACGCCACGGTCGAGGTGCTGGTGGGGCAAAGCCTCAACCAGGCGGCGGCCGGCGCCGATATCATCGCCCCGTCCGACATGATGGACGGCCGCATCGGCGCGATCCGCGATGCACTGGAAGGCGCCGGCCACGCCAATGTCCAGATCATGTCCTATGCCGCCAAGTATGCCTCGGCCTTTTACGGTCCGTTCCGCGATGCCGTGGGCTCGCGCGGGCTGCTCAAGGGGGACAAGAAAACCTACCAGATGGACCCGGGCAACGCCGAGGAAGCCCTGCGCGAGGTGGAACTGGACCTGGCCGAAGGCGCGGACAGCGTGATGGTCAAGCCGGGGCTGCCCTATCTCGACATTGCGGTGCGTGTGAAAGAGGCGTTCGGCGTGCCGGTCTTTGCCTATCAGGTGAGCGGCGAATACGCGATGATCGAGGCAGCCGTGGCCGCCGGCGCCGGCGAACGCGATGCGCTGGTGCTCGAAACGCTGCTGGCGTTCAAGCGGGCGGGCTGTTCCGGCGTGTTGACCTATCATGCCGCGCATGCCGCGCGGCTGCTCAACCGGTGAGCGGCATGACCAGCCGCGCCGATGTCACCATCCTGCCGCTGCATGGCAAGACGCCGCAGATCCACCCCAGCGCATTCATTGCGCCGGGATGCCGCATCGTGGGTGACGTCACCATCGCGGAAGGGGTATCGATCTGGTACAACTGCGTGATCCGGGCTGACGTCAACCGCGTGGTGATCGGCGCGCGCAGCAATGTGCAGGACGGCACGGTGATCCATTGCGACAGCCCCAAGCCGGGGCGTCCGGAAGGCTTTCCCACACTGATTGGCGAGGACGTGCTGATTGGCCACATGGCGATGGTCCACGGCTGCACGCTGCACGACCGCGCGTTCGTGGGCCTGGGCACCATCGTGATGGATGGCGCGGTGATCGAAAGCGATGCCATGCTGGCGGCGGGCGCCATGCTGACGCCGGGCAAGCGCATCCCCGCGCGCCAGCTGTGGAGCGGGCGCCCTGCTGCCTTCATGCGCGAGTTGAGCGATGAAGCGCTGGCCGACATGCAGCACGGCGTGGCGCACTATGTCGAAAACGGCCAGGCCCATGCCGCCGCCGTGGCCGAGGCGCTCAATGGCACGGCCCAAGCCTGATCTGCCGCCCGCCGCAGCCTTGCGCGCGCTGGCCGATGGCGAACACCGCCTGGCGGTGCGCGTCACGCCCGGTGCGCGGGCCGAAGGCGTGGCGATCGAAGACGGCCGCGTGCTGGTGAAAGTGCGGGCCAAGCCCGAGGATGGCAAGGCGACCGCTGCCGTGATCGGCTTGGTGGCCCAGGCGCTGGGCGTGGCGGCGAGCCACGTCGATCTGTTGCGCGGCGCAACTTCGCGCGAAAAGCTGCTCAGGATTCCGCCGGAAGCCTGAATGCCACGCCGGCCATGATCGCGGCCCAGCTGGCGCTGATCCACAGGCAGCCGAGCGGCAGGCGGTCCTGCAAAAAGGCCCCGACCACGGCCCCGGCGAGCAGCCCTGACCAGAGCAGCGCCCACGGCCGCCATTCGCCGCCCCCGCTCACGCCGGCAAGCTGGCGCGCCAGGCCCTGGCCCAGTTTGACCAGGGCGCCGGTCATGTACGTCAATCCCACGGCCACTTCGCCATCGCGCAGGAACGTGTTGTTGAGCGCGCCCATCGCCAGCACCAGCCCGGCCAGCATGGCGCCATGCTGGCCCAGCACCCGCGCCAGCGCCGCTTCGAGCAAACACAGCGTGACCAGGCCCAGCACCGCCGGCTTGCGCCTGGCCCCGGCCTTGAGCGCCACCAGTGCGCCCAGGGTTACCCCCACCACGAACCCGGTGATCAGCAGCGCCGGCACCAGCGCGCGGGGCACATCGGTGCCCAGCGCCACGCCCAGCCGGGTAGTGTTGCCCGACATGAACGAGACGAAATAACCATCGGCCGAGAGAAAGCCCACGGCATCGACAAAGCCGGCCATCGCTGCCAGGGCCACGGCAAAACGGCGGCGTGCATGATCCATCCGATCCATGGGGCGCAGCCTATTAGTATCCAGCCGCGCGGTCCACCACCCCGGCCAGTGGCTGCCCGGCGCGCCAGCGCGCGATGTTGGCGGCAATCGCGCGCGCGGCCGAATGGGGATCGGTGGGTGCGGCCACGTGGGGCGTGATGGTCACGCCGGGATGCTGCCACAGCGGATCGTGCTGCGGCAGCGGTTCCTGGGTAAACACGTCGAGCACGGCATGGCCCACCTGACCGCTGTCGAGCGCGGCGACGAGATCTGTGGTCACCACGTGGGCGCCGCGCCCGGCGTTGATCAGCCCGGCCCCGCGCGGCAGGCGGGCGAGTGCGGCGCGATCGAGCAATCCGTGGGTCTGCACCGTCAACGGCAGCAGGTTGACCAAGATATCGGCCTGCGCCAAGGCCACGGCCAGGCCAGCATCTCCTGCCAGCATGGGGATCGTGCCATCGGCAGCGCCCCGCCCGCTGCGGCTCCATCCCGTCACGGGAAAGCCGGTGCGCGCCAGCAGGGCCGCGCTTGCCTGGCCCATTTCGCCCATGCCCATGATGGTCACGCGGCGTTCTGCCAGGCGCGGCTGGGCCAGCGGTTGCCAGCAGGCGGCGGCTTGTTGCGCGCGATAGGCCGGCACCTGGCGATGCAGCATCAGTACATGGCCCTGCACCGCCTCGGCCATGTCGGCCGCCAGCTGTGGATCGATCAGCCTGGCGAGCGTGACCGGTGGCAGCGTCGGATCGGCGAGCAGGCCATCGACGCCGGCCCAGGCGCTTTGCACCAGGCGCAGTGCCGGCAACCGCGCCAGCAGTCCCGGCGGTGGATTGGCGACCACGGCGACGCTGATATCGGCCAGGAGCGCTGATGGCGGCTGGGTGTCATTCGCGCCGGTCCAGGCCAAGATAGCGTCATCGGGCAGCGCGGCAGCAAGGGCGCTGGTCCAGGTGGCCATGGCCGGAGCTGGCAGATCGGCCAGGAACAGGATCGGCACGGCAAAAGATCTCCCTGCGGGCGCCGATCAGCAGCGCGTGCTGCGTCGCGGCGTTTCACGTGGAACAGCGTTACTCCGCGCTGGTCTGCGCCAAAATAACCCCGGCAAAAAGTAGCAGGGCGATCATTGCAAAGACCAGCAGCGCTGCGGTGCGCCACAGCGCCCCTGCCCGGCCGCAGCCATAGGTGCCGCGCACCTGGCGATAGATATGCAGCGGCGGCACGATCAGCGTGGCCAGCGCCACTCCAGGCAGGCCGATGCGGTTGGCGATCATCAGCACCACGGAAAACAGCGTCATGAACGCCAGCGAAAAAGTGACGAACACGGTGTGATCGTAAAGCTGAAAGCGCCGGCTGAACGGGAACAGCAGCCACAGCATCGGCACCGATATCGGGATCAGCGCCCAGCTGTATTTATAGGCGTAGGATTGCAGCTTGTAGAGCGCCAGGCCCGGATTGGTGCGAAAGGCCTCGAGCACATGGGCCAGCACGGGAATGTCGCTGCTCACGCGCGGGGTACCGCTGCCCGGTGCCGAGGGCGCCATGTTTTCCAGGATGTCGAGCGAGGTTTTCTGCGTGTCGATCTGATCGTCGATCGCCTCGGTGCTCTGGTGCTGCGCCTGCAACTGCGCGCGCTGCGCTTCCAGCTTGGCCAGCTTGCTTTGCGCCTCGGCCTTGCCCTGGGCCAGGCTCTTGCCATTGTCGGCCGCGCTGGGGTTCCAGTGCCATTCGCCGCTGATCTGGTGGAACACCGCAAACATCAGGAACACGCTGAACAGGAACAGCGCCAGGGGCGAGACGAAGCGCACCCGCTGCCCATCGATATAGCGCCGGGTCAGTTCGCCCGGGCGCCAGGCGAGCATCGGCAAGGTGTGCCAGATGCGCCCTTCGAAGTGGAAAACCCCGTGGAGAAGGTCGTGGAAAAACGCCCCTAGCGTGCGGTGGACATGCGCCGCCTGGCCGCAGGCATGGCAGTGGCTGCCCAGCAGCGGCGTGGCGCAGTTGAGGCAGGCAGTTTCATGCGTGTGGCCATCCTGGCCAACCGCAAGGGCCGGTTCCGACATTGCTCGATTTCCCCCTTCGTTGCTCCAGATTGCGGCGTTCCGCGCCTATCCGCAAGCCCCGCCCCACCACTTTACGGGCTGTTAACCCTGGTGAGGCAGGGAGAAGGCAGGGGTTTTGCCCGGATGGGCCTGGACAAGGGAATCACACGGGCGTGCACGGGCCCAGCGACAGTTTCGGCAGCTTTGGCAAGGGCACCGGCGCCGCTGGCCTGGGTGGCGGCGGCTTTGCGCGCAGCACCGTGCCTGGCGGCTTTGGCACGCGCCGCGCCCCGATCGTTACCCCTGCCCTGCCCGGTACGCCCCTGCCCGGTGCGCCTGATTGGCGCCAGTCGCCCCACCCGTTTGCCCGCCGCTGGCTGGGTGCGTGCCTGCGCATCGAGCGCGCGGCTGCGCGCTGGCTGCATGTGCACGATCTGGCCCAGGATATTGGCAGCCGCCGCTGGCTGCATGGTGCGGCCACTTGTGCCACGCTGGCCGCTGCCGCGCTGGCGCTATGGCCCAGTTTCGCCCCGCTCCAGGCTGCGCCGCTGCAAGCGCTCGATGATGGCATGGCGCAGGAATTTGCCGCGCAAGGCATTCGTCCGTTGGCCCAGGGCGCCAGCAACGGCCGCCACTTTGCCGCCACCGCGCGGGTGGTCCACCTGGCCGCCGCGCCCGAACGCCCGACCATTGCGCTGACCGCCACGCTGGGCGAAAATGACAGTCTGGCCCGCATGCTGCAGCGCTCGGGCCTGGCCGGCAGCGATGCTGCGCAAGTGGCGGGCCTGATCACCCGCGCCCTGCCGCCCGAACAACTGCTTCCCGGCACGCGTTTTGCGATGACGCTGGGCGCCCATGCCAGCCCGTTCGATCCGCGCCCGCTGGAAAAGCTCAGCGTGCGGGCGCGGTTTGACCTTGCCATCGATATCGTGCGCCAGGGCGGCGGCCTGGCGCTGCACCAGCGCGCGATTCCGGTCGATACCACCCCGATGCGTTTGACCGGGATCGTGGGCAGCAGCCTCTATCGCTCCGCTCGCGCCGCCGGGGCCAGCCCGCAGGCGGTGCAGGACTATCTGCGCACGATCGATACCGTGCTGCCGTTCGAAGACATCGCTCCTACGGACGAATTCGACCTGGTGGTTGCCTACAAGCGCGCCGCCGATGGCCAGGGGCAGATAGGTGATCTGCTCTATGCCGGGGTGCGCCGGGGATCGCAGCAACGCGCGCAATTGCTGCGCTGGGGCAACCAGGGCGAATTCATGAGCCCCGAGGCAATGAAGGGCACGATGGCCGGCAGCACATCGGCCGGCGCGCTGGCCGCACCGGTGGATGGACACATCACCTCGGGCTTTGGCTGGCGCCGCCATCCCATCCTGGGGTACGTGCGCCTGCACGCCGGGATCGATTTCGGGGCGGCCTGGGGCGCGCCGATCCATGCGGTCAGCGACGGTACGGTTACCTTTGCCGGGTGGCATGGCGGGCATGGCGAATATGTGCGCCTCGATCACGGGGGCGGCATCGGCACCGGCTATGGCCACATGAGCCGCATTGCCGTGGCGCCTGGCACCCATGTCGTGCGGGGGCAGGTGATCGGCTATGTCGGCTCCACCGGCCTGTCGACCGGGCCACACCTGCACTATGAACTCTATCGCGGTGGCCAAGTGGTCGATCCCGGTTCGTTCAGCATGATCATGCGCCCGCGCAGTGTCGATCCGGCGCAACTGGCCGCCTATCGCGCCCGGCTCAATGCCTTGATGGCGCTGCGGCCGATTGCGCCCGCTGCCCTTCATTCATCCGAGGTTCGGTGATCGCAAGGCAGCAGTCTGATTACCGCGAAGCCGTTGACGCCCTTGGCTGCCCTCCATAGGGAGCGGGCGGTAGAAAGGCAGGACGGTTTTCTTGGGCAAGCGCAGATGGATCATGGTGCTGGACCGTGGGGCGGTCCTGTTCATCGGCATTGCCGTGGGCACTGTGCTGGGCCTCTCGTTCCGCACCGGGGGCAAGCCGTGGCAGGCGCTGCCGGGCTGGGATGCTGGCGCGCCGCTGGCCGATACGGCGCCGGCCGATGGCACGCCTGCCCCCCTTGCCGCCGCCGGGCCGGCCCCTGCCCCCAGCCTGGCCCCGGGATGCAGCGGCGCGTTTCCCAAGAGCGCGCGCGTGGCCGAAGCGCTGGCGGCGCACCGGCCGCTGCACATCGGCGTGTTCGGCGATTCGTTCGGTGATGGCCTGTGGGCCGCGACCGACCAGGCGTTTCGCAAGTATCCCGATGTAAAGGTTCACCAATTCAGCCACGAAGGCACTGGCTTTACCCGCTATCGCACGCGCGATCTGTTGCAGGACGCCAAGGACCGCGTCGCCGGCCAGCCGATCGACGTGGCGCTGATCAGCATCGGCGCGAACGATACCCAGGGCCTGTTCGTCAACGGCCATGCCGCTGCTTATATGACCCCGGCCTGGCAGGAAACCATCGAAGGCCGGATGACCGCGCTGGTGCGGATGCTGCAGCAGCGCGGCGTGGCGGTGGGCTGGGTGGGCCTGCCGCGCATGCGCGATGCAACATACGATCGCGATATCCAGGCGATGAACCGCTTCTATGCCAAGGTCACCTGCCGCCTGGGCGTGCCCTTTGCCAATGCCGTGCCAGTGAGCCAGGATCGCCAGGGCCATTTTGCCCTGCGCCTGATCGATCCGGCCACCGGCAAGGACTATCTCGCCCGCGCCAACGACGGCAAGCACATGACGTTTCATGGTTATGAAGTGATCAGCCGGCCGGTGGTGCAGCCGATCCTGGCCCTGCTGGCGCCGCCAGCGGCCAAGCCCACAACCCAAGCCGTAAGCAATGACACAGCGCCGGCGGCGTCCGCCAGCCATGCCCCGGCGCCCAAGCATGCCAAGCGGCCTGCTGCCGATGCAACGCGCGCAGATGTCCCCAGCAAGCCCACAGGGTTGCCAACAGACTTGCCCACGCACAAGTCCACCGCATCACCCACAGACTTGTCCACAGCCCCGGCCAAGGCGCCGGCTGATGCCAAACCGGCCCCGCCCGCGCCGACACCCTCGGCCAGCCCGTCGAAATCGAGTGCCGGCGCCTCACCAGCCAGCGGAAAACGTTCATGATCGCTCGCGCGTTTGCCCGCACGCAGTTGGCCCTTGCGGCCTTGGGCACGGCGGCGCTGTTGCCGGCGGCCGCTGTTGCGCAGACCGGCGCACCGGTCGATCTCACGCTGCCGGGCGCCCCAGTGCCTGCTCCGCCCGTACCGGCGATCACTGCGGCCGTGCCGGGGCAACTGTCCAATGCCGCCGCACTGGCGCCGTTTCTGGCCAAGCTGGCCACTGGTGCGCCGGGCGGGGTGCTGTCCGTGGTGCAGATCGGCGATAGCCATACTGCGGGCGACATGATCAGCCAGGGCCTGCGCGCTGCGCTGCAGGCGCGGCTGGGCAATGGCGGGCGCGGCATGATGCCGGCGGGCAAGCCCTATCAGGGCTATCTCACCTGGGGCGTCACCGCGCGGCAAAGCGCCGATTGGCAGGGCAATGCCCTGTTCGGCCCGCAACGCACCGCCATGGGCG
Organism: Novosphingobium sp. GV079; assembly: GCF_003058045.1. NCBI lineage: Bacteria > Pseudomonadati > Pseudomonadota > Alphaproteobacteria > Sphingomonadales > Sphingomonadaceae > Novosphingobium > Novosphingobium sp. GV079. The sequence continues at coordinate 153,894 of NZ_QBUE01000005.1, forward strand.
CGCTGCTCGGCTTTTCCGGTTTCACCCAGACCACCACGATGCCCGCCGCGACGATGAGCCTGACCGCCGATAGCCCGGCCACGCGGTTCACCCGCTTTACCCTGTGCGGGTTGACCGGGCCGGAAGCCGGCGCGGTGACGGTCACGTTCGATGGCGTGCCGGCCGAACCGATCAGTTTTTCCGCGCAGGCGCCGGGCGCGATGTGCTTTGTGCGCACCTCTGCAGTGCCGGTCACCCAGGCTACCGTGGCCACGCTCGATACCCGCCCGGTCAGTCTGACGGCGTGGGAAACCCGCACCGGCACGCCCGGCGCGATCGTGGCCAACCTCGGCGTGGTGGGCGCGCGGGCGATGCATCTGGCGCGGGCAGACGATACCGTTGCCGGGGCCGAACTCGCCGCGGCCCGGCCCGATCTGGTGATCCTGGCATTCGGCACCAACGAAGGATTCGATCCGGCACTGGGCCTGGCCGAAACCGAAGCAGTGCTGCGCAGCGCGGTGGCGCGGGTCCGGCGCATGGCCGGGGCCGATGTGCCGATCCTGCTGGTCGGGCCACCCGATGCCGCCAGCAGCCGGGCGATCGTGGCCCTGCCCGCCCTGCCCGAAACCCGCGATTGCGGTGCTGGCTGGGCCGTGCCGGGGCACCTGGCGCAGATGCGCATGCTGGAAAAGCGGTTGGCCACGGCGCTGGGCCTGGGCTTTTGGGATTGGCAGGGCGCCATGGGCGGCCCGTGCACGACCATGGCCTGGGTGGCGCAAGGACTGCAGCGCGGCGATCACGTGCATTTCACGCGCGATGGCGGGCGCATGATCGGCGGGGGCCTCGCGGCAGACCTGTTTGCCGCGGCCAGCACCCTGCCCCCGCCGCCGCGTCCCCGCTGACGACTGCGGCGCGGCCATGCTCTTTCCCACGCTCGGGTTCCATGTCTTCTTCCTGGCGGTCTTTGCGCTCAACCGCCTGATGGCCCGCGCGCGCGATTGGCGCGTGATCATGCTGCTGCTGGCGTCCTGGCTGTTCTATGGCCTGTGGGATGCGCGGTTCGTGGCGTTGCTGATTGCCAGTTCGGGGTGGAACTGGTTGTTTGCGCGGATCATTGCAGCCAGGCGCGGGCCACGGCTGGCGTGGCTGTGGCTGGCGATCCTGGGTAACCTGGGCGTGCTGGGCTGGTTCAAGTATGCCGGCTTCCTGGCCGATCTGGCGGGCATGCCGCTGGCGCAGGCGATCATCCTGCCGGTGGGCATCTCGTTCTTCACGTTCCAGGGGTTGAGCTATGTGATCGATGTCTACAACGGCCGCACGCGGCCGGCGCGGCTGCTCGATCTTACCCTACTGATGAGCTTCTTTCCCCATTTGGTGGCAGGCCCGATCGTGCGGCCCAGCCATCTGCTGCCGCAGTTGCGCCACCCCCCACGCCTGGGCCGGCAAGAGGCGATGGCCTGCCTGATCCTGATCCTGTGGGGTACGGTCAAGAAGGCGGTCATCGCCAACGATATCTCGGTGCATCTGGTCGATCCGGTCTTTGCCGATCCGGCGGGCCATTCCAGCCTGGAACTGGTGCTCGCCGCCTATGGCTATGCGGTTCAGATCTATTGCGATTTTTCGGCCTATACGGATATGGCGATTGGCCTGGCCGGCTTGCTCGGCTTCCGTTTCCCGCGCAATTTCGATCAGCCCTACAGCGCCGTCTCGTTGCAGGATTTCTGGAGGCGCTGGCATATCAGCCTGTCGAGCTGGCTGCGTGACTACCTCTATATCGGCGCCTTTGGCGGCTCGCGCCAGGCGCTGTGGCGCACTTGCCTGGCGCTGTTCGGCACGATGGTGCTGGGTGGGCTGTGGCACGGTGCCAGCTGGAATTTCGTGATCTGGGGCGCGCTGCACGGCGGCGTGCTGGTGGCAGAGCGGCTGTGGCAGCGCGCGCGGCCTGCAACCTGGCCCGTGCTGCCGGCCTGGGCTGGCACGGTGATCACGTTCCATATCGTGGCACTGGGCTGGATATTCTTCCGCTGCAGCGAGTTTTCCGGCGCCATTGCCTTTTTGCGCGGCATGGCGGCGGGCCATGGCGGTGGTGCGCCGCTGGCGAGTGGCTGGATTCTGGCGCTGATGGCGCTGGGCATGGCCTGCCATTTCGGCCCGCGCGACGGGGTGCAGCGCTCGGCCCGGGCGCTGGCGGTCATGCCGGGCTGGGCGGTGGGGCTGATCGGCACGCTGGTGCTGCTGGTCATCGAAGGCTTGCGCGGCGGGGGCATTGCCCCGTTCATCTATTTCCAGTTCTGAAGGTGGCCTGATGGACAAGAGCAGCACGGAAGATGGCCTGCCCTGGGGCGAATCCCCCATCGATCTGGCGCAGGAACACGATGCCACGCTGCAGGACGGCTGGCGCTGGGCCTGGGGCGTGCTGATCAGCAGCAGCCTGGCGCTGGTCTTGTTCAATTCCCACGCCATCGCCAATTGGGCCGATCAGTTGCCGCCCAACGATTTCACCGCGCCGATCGTGATGGCGGCCGATGCCTGGCACGACAAGGCCGGTCAACTGGGCCTCAACACCGTGGTCGACGCCGTGGAGCGCTGGGCCGATGCCGCGCGGGGCGAGGCGCCGCCTGCTGCCGGGCGGGATTGAGCCGGCCAGCCAACCCCAGGCACGCATGAAAAAAGGGCGGGAAGCGCTGTGCTTCCCGCCCTTTCTGTCATTGTCGGTTTAACCCGGCTCAGGCCTCGTCGGCGTTGGGCTCGCTCGCGGTGTCGCTCGCCTTGCGCTTGCTGGCCTTCTTCTTGACCAGCTTGGGCGCGGCCGGGGTCAGTTCAAAGTTCAGCGCATCGTCCTTGAGGCTGACATGCACTTCCCCGCCATTGGCCAGCTTGCCGAACAGCAGTTCCTCGGCCAGCGGCTTCTTGACCTTTTCCTGGATCAGGCGGGCCATGGGCCGGGCACCATAGAGCCGGTCATAGCCGCGCTTGGCCAGCCAGGCGCGCGCGTCACCATCGAACTGGATGTGCACGTTCTGCTCGGCCAGCTGGAGTTCCAGCTGCAGCACGAACTTGTCGACCACGCGGCTGACAACTTCGGGCGGCAGATAGCCGAACGGCACGATGGCATCCAGGCGGTTGCGGAATTCCGGCGTGAACAGGTTCTTCACCGCTTCGTCGCCGGCATCCTGCTTGGAGACGTCACCGAAACCAATGCCCTGCTTGGCCATGTCCGATGCGCCCGCATTGGTGGTCATGATCAGGACCACGTTGCGGAAATCGACGGTCTTGCCGTGGTGATCGGTCAGGCGGCCATTGTCCATCACCTGCAACAGGATGTTGAACAGGTCAGGATGGGCCTTCTCGATTTCGTCGAGTAGCAGCACGCAATGCGGCTGCTGGTCGATGGCATCGGTCAGCAACCCGCCCTGGTCGAACCCGACATAGCCCGGAGGGGCGCCGATCAGGCGGCTGACCGAATGGCGCTCCATATATTCCGACATGTCGAAGCGCTGCAGCGGGATGCCCATGATCTGGGCCAGGCTGCGCGCCACTTCGGTCTTGCCCACGCCGGTGGGGCCGGAGAACAGGAACGAACCGATCGGCTTGTCGGGATCGCGCAGGCCGGCGCGGCTCAGCTTCATGGCGCTCGACAGCACTTCGATCGCCTTGTCCTGGCCAAACACCAGGCGCTTGAGGTCACGCTCCAGGTGTTCCAGCACCTTCTTGTCGTCACTGCTGACCGACTTGGGCGGGATGCGCGCCATCGTCGCGATCACGGCCTCGATCTCGCGCGCGGTGATCGTCTTCTTGCGCTTGGACGGCGGCACCAACATCTGCATCGCGCCGACTTCGTCGATCACGTCGATCGCCTTGTCGGGCAGCTTGCGGTCGTTGATGTAGCGCGCCGAAAGCTCCACCGCGGTCTTGATCGCCTCGGGCGTGTACTTGACCTTGTGGTGTTCCTCGAACGCGGTGCGCAGACCTTTCAGGATCTTGATGGTGTCTTCCACGCTGGGTTCGTTCACGTCGATCTTCTGGAACCGGCGCAGCAGGGCGCGGTCCTTTTCGAAGTGATTGCGGAACTCCTTGTAGGTGGTCGAGCCGATGCAGCGGATCGTCCCGCCCGACAGCGCCGGCTTCAACAGGTTCGATGCATCCATCGCGCCGCCGCTGGTGGCACCAGCGCCGATCACGGTGTGGATCTCGTCGATGAACAGGATCGCGTGCGGCATCTTTTCCAGTTCGGAAACCACCTGCTTGAGGCGTTCCTCGAAGTCACCGCGATAGCGCGTGCCGGCTAGCAGGCTGCCCATGTCGAGTGAATAGATCACTGCCTTGGTCAGCACTTCGGGCACTTCGCCTTCGACGATCTTGCGCGCCAGGCCTTCGGCGATGGCCGTCTTGCCCACGCCCGGATCACCCACGTAGAGCGGGTTGTTCTTGGAACGGCGGCACAGGATCTGGATCGTGCGGTCCACTTCCGGGCCACGGCCGATCAGCGGATCGACCTTGCCCAGCAGCGCCTTGTCGTTGAGGTTGACGCAGAACTGGTCGAGCGCGGAATCCTTCTTGTTGCCGCCCTTGGCCTCGGCCTTTTCTTCCTGCTTGGGGGTTTCTTCCTCGTTCGGCTTGGCCGAACCGGAATTGACCTGGCGGCCGCCCTTGCCGATGCCGTGGCTGATATAGCTGACGGCATCCAGGCGGCTCATGTCCTGCTGCTGGAGGAAATAGACGGCATAGGAATCGCGTTCGGAGAACAGCGCCACCAGCACGTTGGCGCCGGTGACGGTATCCTTGCCCGAAGACTGGACATGCAGGATGGCGCGCTGGATCACGCGCTGGAACCCGGCGGTAGGCTGGGGATCGGCTTTTTCCGCGGTCTTGAGCGACTGGTATTCCTGGTCGAGGTACTGGCGTACCACGTCGCCCAGATCGCCAAGATCCACGCCGCAGGCCTGCATCACCTGCGCCGCGTCTGCATCGTCGATCAGGGCAAGCAGGAGATGTTCGAGCGTCGCGTATTCATGGCTGCGCTCCGAGGCATTGGCCAGGGCGCTGTGCAACGTCTTTTCGAGGCTCTGGGCGAAACTGGGCATAGGCTCGCTTTCTGGGGCTCACTCTTGGCCATGACGGAAGTATTCCGCCACGGGATGGTTCCCTTGCGGGAGGAAAGCATGGGGGTGGTTAACCGCCGCCGAACCAGGTTGGGCGGTCGCCACGGATGCTTCAATCGTCGATATCGTTGCCGGGCAAGCGGCCGGGCGCCGCACGAGCGGAAGCCGGCGACCGATACCCGGGCGCGTTGGAGGGGTATGAAACCCTATATGGGGATGCCGCCCGGCAAGGTGAAGGGCGGCGGCGGTCATCGTCCGGTTTCGCCGGAATTGGGCGGTGGTGCCGGGGGCCGGGCCGCGCCGAACAAGGCCTCGGCCGCTGCCCGGGTATGGCCGGCGCGATCACGATGGCGGGTGGTGCGGGCGATCTCGGCCTCCAGCAGCGCGATGCGCGCCGTCAGTTCGTCTACCGACAGCGCATCGAGCGGTTCTGCGGCCAGTTGGCTGGCCAGGTCGCCCTTGCGGCGCGGAAGGTCTTCGACGTCCATCGCAGTGCACAATGTTGGACGGCAAACGCTTGCTGTCAACCTGTCCCATGGCTAGGGGATGCGGTTGACGCAGATATGACGTCAAAACATGGGGCGGCGCATGCTGGATCTTCCGGTGACGATGACGGCAGTGGGATTTGCAGAGCACGGTGGGCCCGAAGTGCTGCGGCCTGAAACCCTGCCGGTGCCCCGTCCCGGCCCGGGCGAGGTGCTGGTGAAGGTGGCCTATGCCGGGGTCAACCGCCCCGATGTGATCCAGCGCCAGGGTCTCTATCCACCGCCGCCGGGCGCTTCACCGCTGCCCGGCCTTGAAATTTCCGGCCAGGTCGTCGCCCTGGGCGAAGGCGTGACGGCGCCGCTTCTGGGCCAGGCCGTCTGCGCGCTGGTGTCGGGCGGCGGCTATGCCCAATATTGCCTGGCCCCGGCCGCGCAATGCCTGCCGGTGCCCGATGGGCTGCCGCTCGATTGCGCTGCAGCCCTTCCCGAAACCCTGCTGACCGTGTGGCACAACGTGTTCGAGCGCGGCTGGGCCTGCGAAGGCGAGACGATCCTGGTCCATGGCGGCACCAGCGGCATTGGCAGCATGGCGATCATGCTGGGCAAGCTGTTCGGCCTGACGGTGATCGTGACGTGCGGCGGCGCCGACAAGTGCCGTGCCGCGCTGGAGATCGGCGCCGATCATGCAATCGACTACAAGGCCAGCGATTTTGTCGAGGCGGTAAAGGACATTACCGGCGGCAAGGGCGTCAACCTGGTGCTCGACATGGTCGCCGGCGATTATGTGGCCCGCAATCTGCAATGCCTGGCCGAAGATGGCCGCCATGTGACCATCGCCGTGCAGGGCGGGGCCAAGGCGCAGATCAACATGGCCCAGGTCATGTCCCGCCGCCTCACGCTCACCGGCTCCACCCTGCGGGCGCGCTCGGCCACGTTCAAGGCGCTGCTGACGCAGGAAATCGCCCAGACGGTGTGGCCCCTGGTCGAAGCGGGCAAGCTGCGCCCGATCATGGACCAGGCCTTTCCGATGGAGCAGGCGGCGGCTGCCCACACGCGCATGGAAGCGGGCCACCATATCGGCAAGATCGTGCTCAAGATGGGGTGATTCCGGCCCCGCAACCCAGGCAAATCGGGCCTGGCGCGGATTGCTCTTGCCGTTTGGGCCGGGCTCGCTTACATCTTTGCCGGCAAGTGGCCGCTCCGTGAAGGGGCGGCCCTTATTGTTTCCGCGCCGCACAGACCTGTTATTTCACCAGCCAATCGCGCACGATAAAAAGAGGACCATGCCGTGAGCAACCAGCCCACGTATCCGCTGATGCCGCATGCCACTGCTTCGTGGCTTGTCGACAATACGGCCCTGACGTTTGAACAGATCGCCGAATTCTGCGGGCTGCATATCCTTGAAGTGCAGGCCATGGCCGACGATCTGGCCGGTGCCAAGTACACCGGGCGCAACCCGCTGCATTCGGGCGAACTGAGCCAGACCGAAATCGATCGCGGCCAGGAAAATCCCGAATACCGCCTCAAGATGCAGCGCGCGCCGCTCGCCGTCAGCCGCACCAAGGGCCCGCGCTACACCCCGGTGTCCAAGCGCCAGGACAAGCCCGACGGCATCGCCTGGATCCTGCGTCACCACCCGGAAATTTCCGACGCGCAGATTGGCAAGCTGATCGGCACCACGCGCACGACCATCGCCGCGATTCGCGATCGCAGCCACTGGAACATCGCCAACATCAATCCCAAGGACCCGGTGACCCTGGGCCTGTGCTCGCAGCGCGAGCTGGACATGCTGGTGAGCAAGGCGTCCAAGCGCGCCGGCGTTCCGGCCGAAGACGAAGGCGCGGTTACCGATCGCCTGGGTTCGGATCGCGATGCGCTGATCGAGGAACTGCGCGCACAGCGTGAAGCGCAGTCCAAGGCGGCCTCCGAAGCGGCCCAGCACGCCGAAGCCATGGCCTGGCTCGAAGCGCGCCGCGCCGAAGGCATTTCCGACAGCTAAGGTTCCTGACAACCTTCCTTCCCCCATCCCGCTTGCGGGAGGGGCCGGGGGAGGGGTGTCACATCACGGGACCGGGCGAACACGCCCTCCCCAAACCCCTCCCGCAGGCGGGAGGGGCTTTCTGCTGGTCAAACCGACTGGATATAAACGCGCATCGCGTCGGCTTCGGCTTCGATCCGGTCGAGCCGGTATTTCACCAGGTCGCCGATCGAGATGAAGCCCACCATGCGCCCGTCTTCCAGCACGGGCAGGTGGCGGAACCGGCGCCGCGTCATCAGCGCCAGGGCTTCCATCACCGATGTTTCCGGGCTGATGGTGACCACCGGTGCGGTCATCACCGCGCTGACCGGCAGACGCAGCGCATCCTCGCCATGGGCGGTGAGCGCGCGAATCACGTCTCTTTCTGAAAAGATGCCGGCCACGGCATTTTCGCCATCGTGCACCGGCAGGGCACCGATCTTGTGGCTGGTCAGAACCTCGATGGCGTCAGCCACCGTGTCCTGTGCGTGAATGGACCAGACTTCGCCGGAACGCCCGGCAATCAACCGCGCAATCGTCATGGGTTGGCTCCTCTTCCCCTTGGGGCAGTTGGTCCCGCCTCCACGGCAATCATGACATGTTCCGGTTGCGCGGCAAGGCCCTTCCTGTAGGCAATGGCATCGGGAGAAACACGATGGCCAACCAGTCTCCGCTGGATGATCCGCACAATGCGGCGCACGCCTGGGCGCGCTATCGCTGGCTGCTGCGCTGGATGGGCCTGGCTACGCTGCTGGTCATCGTGGCGGTCGATGTCTGGCTCTACATGGGCGTCGGCCTGGTTTCGATCCATCTCTACATCGCCACGTCGCTCGGCATCGGCATGACGATGATGTTGATGGCCGCGCTCATGGGGCTGGTCTTCCTGTCGAGCGGCACGGGTCACGATGAAAGTATCGAGGATCGGCTCGATACCTCGCACTGGGACGAATCCTGAAAATACCCTTGCCGCCCGTCGGCACAGGCGGCAACTGGACGCGCATGCCCAGACCGGAGTGCCGACCATGAACCGCCGCCAAGTGCTTGCTTCCACGGGAATGGCCGCCGGTGCCGCGCTGGGCGCCGGGGCTGGGGCAAAGGCGGCGCCGCCATCTGCTGGTGCCGCCCCGCGTCGGCCTGGCCGCACGGGCCCGCGCAACCTGATCACCGATGTGGCCGGTATCACTGTGGGCTGTGCCCAGGATGCGGCGGTGCGCACCGGCACTACGGTCATCCTGGCCGAAGGGCTGGTGACCGCCGCGATCGACGTGCGGGGCGGCGGGCCGGGCACGCGGGAAAGCGATGCGCTGGAAAGCCACAACCTGGTCCACGCCGCCAATGCCGTGGTGTTGTCGGGCGGATCGTCGTGGGGCCTGGCCGCCGCCGATGGCGTGGCGGCGCACCTGGGCGCGCGCGGCATCGGCTATGGCGGCCTGGCGCAACAGGGCGTGCCGGTTTCGCCGATCGTGCCGGCCGCGATTCTCTATGACCTGGGCAACGGTGGGGCCAAAGGCTGGGGGACCGAGCCACCCTATCGCAATCTAGGCATCGCCGCGCTGGCGGCGGTGGGCGCCGATTTCGCGCTGGGCACCAGTGGCGCCGGCTATGGCGCGATGGCTGGCGCGCTCAAGGGCGGGTTGGGTTCGGCCTCCACCCTGATGCGCGATGGCACCACGGTGGGGGCGATCGTGGCGGTCAATGCGCTGGGCGCCACGGTGGTGCCGGGCACCCGCCATTTCTGGGCTGGCGCCTTTGAAATGGGTGATGAATTCGGCGGTCTTGGCCCGATCGCTGCGCGTGTCGGGCCAGAGGAATGGGGCGGTACCAAGCTGCCCGCCCCGCGCGAGAACACCACGATCGCCTGCGTCGCCACTGACCTTGATCTGACCGCTGACGAGATGAAGCGCGTGGCGATCATGGCGCAGGATGGGCTCGCCCGGGCGATTCGCCCGGTGCACACCCCGTTCGATGGCGATGTGGTCTTTGCCCTGTGCACCGCGCGCCGCCCGGTGACCGGCCCGCGCGATCTGGCGGTGCTGGGTGTGGGCGCGGTGGCGGCCGATACCCTGGCCCGCGCCATTGCGCGCGGGGTTCATGCCGCCACGGCGCCGGCCGGCTGGGCCGTGCCCACCTGGTCCGCCCTCAAGCCGGAATGACGGCCTTGGCCCGCGCGCTGATCACCCTGGCGGTTCCGGTGCTGCTGGTCTTGCTGGCGGTTCTGGCGGTGCCGGCCGATGGCCCCACCTGCCTTGGCATCGGCCTGCGCATCTGGGCGCTGTTTGCCTGTGCCCCGGCCACCAGCGCCTGGTTGTGGTGGCGCCAACGCGCGGTGACGGCATGATTGCCGCTTTCGTGGCGGTCATGGCGCTGTCGCTGCTGATCGCGCTGTGGGCGCGGCGCGGGGCAGGGCAGGGACCGCGCGCCTTTTTCGTGGCCGGCGGACAACTGGGCGCGATCCTGTTCTTTTTCCTGAGCGTCGGGGAAACCTATTCGATCGCCACGATGCTGGGCTTTCCCGGCGGGGTCTATGCCGGGGGCGAAGGCTTCGTGGTGTGGTTTTTTGGCTATATCCTGCTGGCAGCGCCGGTGCTGGCCGTGCTGGGGCCATGGATCTGGCGCGCTGGCAACCTCTATGGCGCGGTGACGATTCCCGATTTCTTCGCCGCCCATTTCAACAGCCGCCTGCTGGAACGCGTGATCGCGCTTGGCGCAATTGCCCTGCTGGTGCCGATCGGCACGATGCAGTTTGCCGGCATCCGCCTGGTGCTGGGCGCCCTGGCGCCGGGCCTGCCGATGCCGCTGCTGCTGGCCGGCGCCGGTCTGGTGGTGATGGCGTATGTGGCGTTGGCAGGTCTGCGCGCGGCGGCATTCGTTGCCGTGCTCAAGGATGCGCTGATGCTGGGCGCGATCCTGCTGGTGGGCGCATTGGCCCTGCTGCACTGGCCAATTGCCACCACGCCAGTGGCAACCACCACAGTGGCCGCGCAAGTGCCGGTCACCCTGCCCTTTGCGCTCAGCACCATTGCGGTGCAGGCGCTGGGCTTTGCAATGATCCCGCAGAACTGGGCGTTTCTGTTTGCCGCGCGCGGGCCGCAGGCGATCGTCCGTGCCCAGGCCGCCGCGCCGCTCTACATGGTGATGTTTCCCTTGCTGATGGCGGTGGCGGTGTTTGCCCGGCGCCTGGGCCTGCCGGTCGACAAGCCCGATTTCGTGTTCCTGGCTGCGGCGCAGCATCTGCTGCCCGGCTGGGCGCTGGGCGTGGTCATGGCGGCCGTGGTGCTGGCGGGCATGGTGATCCTGTCCAGCGTGTGCCTGGCGATTGCGCCGCTGCTCACCCGCAACGTGTTGCCCGGCCTGGACGGCCGCGCGCAGCAGCGCTGGGCGCAAGGGGTAACGGCATTGTTCATCGCGCTGTCGGCCGCCGGCGCCATGGCGCAGGTGCCGCTGCTCGCCATGCTCAATACCGTGTTCTACTTCGGCATCGTGCAGACCCTGCCGGGCTTTCTCGCGGCGCTGTGGACCGGACGGGTGAGAGCCGGGGGCGTGCTGGCCGGCATGGCCGTGGCCGCGCTGGCGATCATTGGCATGCGGCTGGCGGGGATTTCAGCGGGCGGGATCAATCCCGGGCTGGTTGGTCTGATCCTCAACAGCGTGGTGCTTACGCTGGTGACCCTGATGTTTCCCCGCCGCGACGGGCATAGCGTGATGGCCATGCTTCGATAGAAGCGCATGGGCTTCGACAAGCTCAGCCCGAACGGAAACCTCTCGCAAGGCCGTTCGCCCTGAGCCTGTCGAAGGGCAACAAGCCTGACGTGTCTGCTTAGGAAGCCGGTGGGTTGAGCCGGTAATCGGCCACCGGCACGCCGCCGATCACGTGCTCCTGGATGATCCGCTCCAGCACCGGCGGGGTGCAGGAATGATACCATACGCCATCGGGATAGACGACCGCGACCGGCCCTGCCGCACACACGCGCAGGCAGCCAACCTTGCTGCGCAGCACGCCCTGCTTGCCCCCCAGCTTCAATTCGCCCAGCCGCTTTTTCAGGAAAGACCAGGCCGCATCGCTTTCCTTGGCAGAGCAGCACTTGTCCTTGTCGGAATCGGCGCAGAGGAAAATGTGGCGCTGCGGGGCAAAGCCGCCGAGCTTGGCCAGCGTGCTTTCCGCCTCGGCAATTTCCTTGTCGGCCGATTTGCCCATCAGCCGCGCTTGCCAGCGATGCGGGCGATTTCGGCCGCCACCATCTTTTCCACCATGACCGGCAGGTTGCGTTCCAGCCACTGCGCCAGCATCGGGCGCAGCATGTCGCGCACCATGCCTTCCAGCGAGGTTTCGCCCGAACGCACGATCTGCGGCTGGGCGCCGGGCTGGGCCAGCATGGCCAGCGCCGCCAGCGAATCACGCATCGATGCAGCCGCTTCCTGGGGCACCAGGGCTTCGTCCTCGTCGTCCTCGGCGCAGGTACCGGGCGCAGTGCCGGCGTCGGCCGCCGGCTTGCCATATTCGCCCATGATCTGCGCGGCCACGTCGGTCAGGTCGAGCACGTCGGCCGGGCTGGCAGCACGAGTCATGCTGATTGCCGGGTTGCTGGCGGCGGTGCGCGGGGCAGCGGCACCCTCGCGCCCGGCCTGGGCCTGAAGCGCGGGGGCAATCGCGGCGGCAGCGGCCGCGGCAGACATCGGCGCACGCGGGGCCGGGGTGGCCGCCGCTTCGCCGCGCACATCGCGCGCGATCACCTTCTTGATCGATTCGAGAATTTCCTCGACCGAAGGTTCACCGGCCTGGCGCATTGTTGTCCCCCACGTTCCTGTTGCCCACGCTGTACAGATATTCGTGCCCGATCACCGGCGGCTGGCGTCGGCGGTCAGGGCAGTGGCTGATCGGGGATTGTCGCATCCTGGGCCGGGGTGTCAACCGTGGCGGTGGCACGGGCCACGGGCGCCGGATCGCTGTCCCAATCCCAGATGCGGTGGTGCACCCGCTCATAGTTGGCCACGGGATCATACAGCGTCCCGCCATCGAGCCCGAGATCGCGCGCCTGTGCCTTGCCCATCGCCGAAAGCAGGGCAAAGCCGGCGACATATTCGTTGCGCTTGGCGGTGACCAATTGCACCTGGGCGTTGAGCAGTTCCTGCTCGGCATCGAGGATGTTGAGGATGGTGCGGTTGCCCACGGTGTTTTCCGCGCGCACGCCCTCGAGGCTGAGCGCCGCCGCATCCACCGCCGTCTGGTTGAGGCCGATCACTTCCTTGGCTGCCAGCCAGGCCGACCAGGCCGAACGCACCGTGGCGATCACCGCACGCTCGGTGCCGATTTCCTGCTCCATCGTTGCGCCCTGGGTGGCCTGCGCCTGGCGCACGCGGGCCGCTGGCGCGCCGCCCTGGAACAACGGGATCGATGCGGTCAGCCCCGCTACCATGTTGCGCGAGGCATTGGGCACGCCGGGCTGATAGCTGCTGAGATAGTTGGTGTTATTGGTCGATGCGTTGGCCGCAATGGTGGGCAGGCGGCTGGCGCCGGCCACCTTCACGTCAAACCCGGCGGCCTTGCTCGCTTCGCGCGCGGCCAGCAGGTCGGGGTTGTTGTCCAGCGCATAGTCGACCGCATCCTCGACGCCACCTGGCATGCCGGCCAGCGCCGGCGGCGCTTCCAGCGTGCCCGGTGCATGGCCGATGATCCGCACATAGGTTTCGCGGCTGGCCACCAGATTGGCTTCGGCCGAACGCAGGCTGGCGCGGGCCAAGGCCAGGCGCGAGCGCGACTGCGCCACGTCGGTGCGGGTCACGTCGCCGATCTCGAAGCGGTCGCTGGTCGCCTGAAGGTTGACCTCGAGAACCTGCACGTTGTTCTTTTGCAGGCCGACGATCGCGGCATCGCGGATCACGTCCATATAGGCCGTGACAGTGCTGGTGAACACGCTCGATTCGGTGCCGCGCAGCGAAGCGCGCCCAGCCTCGACTCGCGTTTTGGCGGCGCGAATGCCGTTCTTCACCGCGCCGCCGTTGTACAGCGGCACCCCGGCATTGGCGCCCAGGTTGAGCACGCGGTCGGGATAGCTGGTGGAGAAGTACGAGCCGCCCTTGTCGACATATTCGTTGTAGCTGGCGCTACCCGAAAGCGAGGGCAGGGCCGCTGCCCGTGCGATCGGCACGTTCTCGTCCGTCGCGCGCAGCGAATCGCGCGCGGCCTGCAGATCGGGGTTGGTCTGGTAGGCGGCGGTCAGCGCGCTGCGCAGGTCATCCGCCTGGGCCGGGGCGCTGCTCGTGGCGATCGCGGCGACCAGCAAGGGGCCTGCCGCCACCGCCGCGCGCCACCGGCTCAGTCGCGACATGGGGTTCAGAAGCTCCAGCCCTTGGGGGCGGCAAATTCGGGCAGCACGGCAAAGTCTGCCTCGCCTAGCGCGCCCAGCGCAACCTGGCCGGCAGCCTTGCGGCCCAGGGCGAGGCGCGCCACGCGGCGCTCGATCAGGCCGGTAACCAGGCGGCCATCGTCGGCCACGGCGGCTTCCAGGGCAGGGGTCACCACTTCGATCGCGCCATCGACCAGAACCAGCGCGAACTGGCCCAGCGCGGCAAGATCGTCGGCCGGGCTGGCCAGCGTCACTACCAGGCCCAGCTCGCGCAGCAGCGCGGCAAGATAGGCGCCGGGCTTGCCCACCACCAGCGCGCGTTCGCCGGCCACCGGTGCGGCGGCGATCAGCATCTGCCCATGGGTGAGGGCGGGGGCTAGCACGGTGCCATCGCCCAGCGGCACGGCGCGGTCCATATAGGCCAGGGCGCGGCGGTCTGCCGGCACGAAATCCTCGCGCGCAACGGCGGCAAAGGCGGCCAGCACGGCCGGATCGTTTACCCCGCTCACGCGCAGCTGGCTTTCGATCATGGCCTTGCGTTCACGCACCATTCCCGTCTCGGCTGCCTCAGCTACTGCCACGCTCATCGGTATTCCTCATCAGGTTCGGGATGCGTGGGCCGCTTTCGCAGTCGCACACGCCTTTGATCGCCAGCGTCTCTAGAATATTGCCCGCGCTGCGCCAAGCGTCTTGCATGCTGTCTGTCGGCGCGTAAGGGGCATTGGCAGAATGCTGTAGCAGGAGCGAAATTGCGATGGCGGAAATGGTGACGATCCGGGAAGCGGATCTGGTCGAAAGCGTGGCCGATGCGCTGCAATACATCAGCTACTTCCACCCGATGGATTACATCCGCGCGCTGGGCGATGCCTATGAGGCCGAACAGGGCCCGGCCGCCAAGGATGCCATCGCCCAAATCCTGACCAACAGCCGCATGTGCGCCGAAGGGCACCGGCCGATCTGCCAGGATACTGGCATCGTCAACGTATTCATCGAATGGGGCCAGGATTGCCGCCTGGAATCCGACAAGTCCTTGCAGGACGTGGTCGATGAAGGCGTGCGCCGTGCCTATCTCAATGCGGACAACAAGCTGCGCGCCTCGGTCCTGGCCGATCCGGCCTTCACCCGCCGCAACACGCGTGACAACACGCCCTGCGTGCTCCACGTCGAAATGGTCAAGGGCAGCAAGGTGACCGTCGATGTCGCCGCCAAGGGCGGCGGCAGCGAGAACAAGTCCAAGTTCAAGATGATGAACCCGAGCGATTCGATCGTCGACTGGGTGCTCGAAATGCTGCCGCAGATGGGTGCCGGCTGGTGCCCGCCGGGCATGCTCGGCATCGGCATCGGTGGCACGGCCGAACACTGCGTGCTCTTGGCCAAGAAGGCGCTGATGGAGCCGATCGACATGGCCCAGCTCAAGCTGCGCGGGCCGCAGACCGATATCGAGCGCCTGCGCATCGAGATTTTCGACAAGGTCAACGCGCTCGGTATCGGCGCGCAGGGGCTGGGCGGGCTTTCGACCATCCTCGACGTCAAGATCATGGACGCGCCGTGCCATGCCGCTGGCAAGCCGGTGGCGATGATCCCCAACTGCGCCGCCACGCGCCACGCGCACTTCACGCTGGATGGCAGCGGGCCAAGCTATCTCGAACGACCCAAGCTGGATGAATGGCCGCAGGTGCACTGGGCACCCGATGCCGCGGCCAAGCGCGTCAACCTCGACACGCTGACGCCAGAAGAAGTGCAGGGCTGGAAGCAGGGCGATCGCCTGCTGCTCAACGGCAAGATGCTGACCGGCCGCGACGCCGCGCACAAGCGCATCCAGGACATGCTGGCCAAGGGCGAGCCGCTGCCGGTCGATTTCAAGGGCCGCGTGATCTATTACGTCGGCCCGGTCGATCCGGTGCGCGAGGAAGTGGTTGGCCCCGCTGGCCCCACCACCGCCACGCGCATGGACAAGTTCATGGACATGATGCTCGACCAGGGCCTGCTGTCGTGCGTCGGCAAGGCCGAGCGCGGCCCGGCGGCCACCCAGTCGATCGCCGAGCACAAGTCGGCCTATCTCATGGCGGTGGGCGGCGCGGCCTACCTCGTTGCCCGCGCGATCAAGGAAGCCAAGGTCGTCGGCTTTGAAGACCTCGGCATGGAAGCGATCTACGAATTCACTGTGGAAGACATGCCGGTGACCGTGGCCGTCGATAGCGAAGGCCAGAACGTGCACCAGCTCGCCCCGCTGGTGTGGAAGAAGAAGATCGCCGACGAAGGCCTGCTGCCGGCCTGACCGCTGGCCGGGCGTTAGGCCTCGCACCACCCCCAACCCCCTCCTTCCGAAGAGGAGGGGGCTTTTTTGTGTCTGCTCCCCATCCTCTTTAGAGGAGGGGGGGCGGGGTTGGTGGAAACCTGGCGCAAACTCTCGATCAACCACCCACGCTGTTCGACCGCCGCACTGGCGCGGTGTGCCCGCGTGCCGTAGCAAGGCGTGATGGCCATGACAGAGCGGACTGACCCCGCCCCTACCTCCGACGATACCCCGCCCGGCATGGGCCACGTCACCGCGCGGCAGGTGGTCCTGTCGGCGGCGGCGCTGTGGCTGTGCTATTTCGTGCTGGTCTCGATCCGCTGGGCCCTGGTCGGGCCACCCGATACCGATCTGTCGATCTGGATCGAACTGCTGTGGCGCCGCGCGCTGGTGACCATGGCCGGGATTGCCGTGACCGTGCTGGCCTGGCCGCTGCTGCGCCGCTGGGATCATCGCCGGCTGGGCTGGCGCGTGGCGCTGGCGCTGGTGATCATGTTGCCGGCAGCCCTGTTGCTGGCGCTGATCAACCAGCAGGCGTTTGCGCCGGTGGAGGCCCGCTGGGACCAGGAGGCGCAAAAGCAGGATGCCGGCCAGGATGCCGCCACGCGCAAGGAAGCTTCGCAGCGCAATACCGGCGGCAACATGCTGATCGATATTGCCCCACCCGCGCCGTCAGCGCCGGCGATCCCGCCCGAGCCACCCGAACCGCCCGCGCCGCCTGCGGCCGGCGATGTGCCGCCGGAGCCCCCTGCACCGCGAGCACCCAAGGCGGCACCGAAACGCGATAACGTCAGCGTGCGCCATCATGCCGATGGCACCACCGAAATCACCGCGCCAGGCGTGCATATCATCACGCGCGAACCAGCCACGCCCGCCACCACCGCGCAGGAGATCAACCAGGACATCAACAAGGACGAGGGCTGGCAGGAACTGACCGATATCGCGCTGGGCCGCTATTTCCTGCTGATCGCCTGGGCCGCGCTCTATCTGGCGCTGGGCAATGCCGAACAGCGCCGCGCCGCCGAATGGCGCGAAGGCGAATATCGCCGCGCGGCCAAGGCGGCGGAACTGCGCTCCTTGCGCTATCAGGTCAATCCGCACTTCCTGTTCAACACCTTGAATTCGCTCTCGGCGCTGGTCATGGTCGGCCGCACCGAAGAAGCCGAGCGGATGATCCAGACTATTTCCAGCTTCTATCGCCACAGCCTGGCCGGCGATCCTACCGCCGATGTCACCCTGGCCGACGAGATCGCGCTGCAGCGGCACTACCTGGCGATCGAAGGCGTACGCTTTCCCGATCGGCTGCGCGTGGAATTCGATGTTCCCGAGGATGTGAGCGAGGCCTGCGTGCCGGGCATGATCCTGCAACCGCTGGTGGAAAATTCGATCAAGTATGCCGTGTCTGCCACCACCCGGCCGGTGACGATCAGCATCCGCGCGCGCATTTCGGCCGGGCTGCTGGTGCTGACCGTGGCCGATGATGGCCCTGGCGCCGATCATGCCAGCCTGCCCACGGGCGGCACCGGCATTGGCCTTGCCAACGTGCGCAGCCGCCTGGCCGCGCGCTTTGGCGCCCAGGCGCGGGTGGAAAGCGCGCCTTTGCCGGCCGGTGGCTATGCCACCGTGCTGACCCTGCCCATCGTATCCAACCTTGCTTGAGGCCCCCATGCGCACCCTGATCGTGGACGACGAACCCCTGGCCATCGAACGCATGCAAATCCTGTGTGCGCGCATTCCCGCATTGCAGATCGTGGGCACCGCCGCCGATGGGGCGGCCGCCTTGCGGCTGGTGGAGGCGCTTTCGCCGGCGCTCGTGCTGCTCGACATGACGATGCCCGAACTCGACGGGCTCAGCGTGGCGCGCGCCCTCGTGCGGCAGAATCCCAAGCCGATGGTGATCTTCGTGACCGCGCACGATCACTTCGCGGTCGAGGCGTTCGATTGCGAGGCGGTCGACTATGTGCTCAAGCCTGTGGCGCAAGAGCGGCTGGAACGCGCGGTGGAGCGTGCCCTGTCGCGCCAGGCTGCCTTGGCCGATCCGGCCCTTGCCCCGGCGCCCACCGTGCCTGCGGCTGCCCCTGCTCATGACGATGCCACGGCGCCGGCTGCGCAGTGGATCGAGGAATTCTGGGTGCCCCACCGCAGCGAACTGGTGCGCGTGGCCGCCGGCGATATCGATCGCATCGATGCCGAGCGCGACTATGTGCGGCTGCACGTGGGCCAGCGCAGCTATCTGATGCTGCACACCATCCAGCGGCTGGAAGACCGGCTCGACCCGGCGCAGTTCATTCGCCTGCACCGCTCCACCATCGTGCGGCGCAACCGCATCCTGGGGCTGCGTCACGATGGCCTGGGCGTTTGGTCGGCCGAACTGGCCGATGGCACCATGCTGCGCATCGGCCGGACCTATCTGGCCAAGGCCAAGGCCATGGCCGGACGGTAGGGGGTCAGGCCCGGGGCGCTGTTCGGCGATAGCTGAGCGCCTCGGCCACATGCACCCGGCCGATGCCTTCGGCCCCGGCCAGATCGGCAATGGTGCGCGCCACGCGCAGGATGCGGGTATAGCCGCGCGCGGAAAGGCGCATCGCCTCGGCCGCCTTGAACAGCAGCTGGCGCCCGGCCTCGTCCGGCGTGGCAAAGCGGTCGAGCAGATCGCCGTCCAGCTCGGCATTGTTGCGCCGGCCGCTGCCTTCCAGCCGCGCGGTCTGGCGTGCCCGCGCGGCGCCCACCCGCGCAGCCACTTGCGCCGATCCTTCGGCCGGTGGCGGCAGGGCCAGATCCGCCGCCGATACCGGATCGACTTCTACATGCAGGTCGATGCGGTCGAGCAGCGGACCGGATACCTTTGACTGGTAATCGGCGGCGCATTTGGGCGCGCGGCTGCAGCCCAGCGCCGGATCACCCAGGTGGCCGCAGCGGCAGGGGTTCATTGCCGCGATCAACTGCACCCGCGCCGGGAACGTCACGTGGGCATTGGCGCGCGCCACTGTCACTTCCCCGGTTTCCAGCGGCTGGCGCAGCGAATCGAGCACCGCGCGCTGGAACTCGGGCAGTTGGTCGAGGAACAGCACGCCCAGATGCGCCAGGCTCACTTCGCCCGGCCGCACGCGCAAGCCGCCACCGGTCAGCGCCGCCATCGAGGCGGAATGATGGGGACTGCGAAATGGCCGTGCGCGGCTGATCCGGCCCTCTTCCAAAGTGCCGGCCACCGAGGCGACCAGCGAGGTTTCGAGCGCCTCGCTGGGCGTGAGTTCGGGCAGGATGCCGGGCAGGCACGAGGCCATCAACGATTTGCCAGCGCCGGGCGGGCCGATCAGCAGCAGGTTGTGCCCACCGGCAGCGGCGATTTCCAGGGCGCGCTTGGCGGTTTCCTGGCCCTTCACCTGCTTGAGATCGGCCAGCCGCACCGGCGGCAGCGCCTCGCCCACTTCGGGTGGGGCCAGGCGTTGCGTGCCTTTCAGGTGGTTGAGCAGCGCGATCAGATCGGGCGCGGCAATCACGTCGATGCCGCTGGCCCAGCGCGCCTCGGTGCCTTGCGCGGCGGGGCAGATCAGGCCCTTTTCGGCGCCGCTGGCATGCAGCGCGGCCAGGAGTACGCCGGGGCTGGGGATGATCCGCCCATCCAGCGCCAGTTCGCCCACCGCCACGTAATCGGCAATGGTTTCGCGATCGACCACGCCCATCGCCGCCAGCAGGGCCAGCGCGATCGGCAGGTCGTAATGCGATCCTTCCTTGGGCAGGTCGGCCGGCGACAGGTTGATAGTGATGCGCTTGGGCGGCAGGCTCAGGCCCAGGGCCGCCAGCGCGGAATGCACGCGTTCGCGGCTTTCGCCCACGGCCTTGTCGGGCAGGCCGACCACGCGGAACGAGGGCAGCCCCGGCGCCACCTGGCACTGCACTTCCACCGCGCGGGCTTCCAGGCCGAGATAGGCCACGGTCGAGACAAGCGAAACCATGCCAGCACGGTGGCCGATGGCGGCGCGGGGTCACAAGGGGGCGGGTGGGGGTGCTGCCAAATCGGTGGCAGTTGTTGGTGTCACATGCCCTCCCCCCGACCCCCTCCCGCAAGCGGGAGGGGGAGAAGAAAAGCCCCTCCCGCGAGCGGGAGGGGTTGGGGAGGGCATGTTAGACTTAGACCAAGCCAGCCCTCAGTGCGCCGCGCCCCAGCTCCGCCCGGTGCCGATTTCCACGCCCAGCGGCACGGTCAATTGCACCGATGGCGCTGCCGCCCCCGCCATCACGGCGCGAATCACTTCGCTCGCGGCAGTGACATCTTCCTCGGGCAGCTCGAACACCAGTTCGTCGTGCACCTGCAGCAGCATCTTCACGCGCGGCAGCCCGGCCTCTGCCAGCGCGGGCAGCATGTGGGCCATGGCGCGCTTGATGATATCGGCGCTGGTGCCCTGGATCGGCGCATTGATCGCTGCACGCTCGCTGCCCTGGCGCTCGGCCTGGGTGCCCGAATTGATGCGCGGGAACCAGGTCTTGCGGCCAAACAGCGTTTCGGAAAAGCCATTGGCGCGCACGCTTTCCAGCGTTTCGTGGATATAGCGCTGGATGCCGGGGAACCGCTCGAAATAGCGGTCGATCATCGCCTGGGCTTCGTCGGCGCTGGTGCCCAGCCGCGTGGCCAGGCCCCAGCGGCTGATGCCATAGAGAATGGCGAAGTTGATCGTCTTGGCACGGCCGCGGGTGTCGCGGTTCACTTCGCCGAACAGCTCGCGCGCGGTGCGGGCGTGGATGTCCTCGCCCTGCTCGAAGGCTTCGCGCAAGGGGCCGACATCGGCGATGTGCGCGGCCAGGCGCAGTTCGATCTGCGAATAGTCGGCGCTCAATAGCACATGGCCCGGCGCAGCCACGAAGGCCTCGCGAATCTCGCGCCCGATCTCGGTGCGGATCGGAATGTTCTGCAGGTTGGGATCGTTGGACGAAAGCCGCCCGGTCTGCGCGCCCACCAGGCTATAGCTGGTGTGCACGCGGCCGGTATCGGGGTTGATCGCGGCCTGCAGAGCATCGGTATAAGTGCTTTTGAGCTTGGACAGCTGGCGCCATTCCAGCACCAGCGTGGCCACTTCCGCGCCCTGGCCGGCCAGGGTTTCCAGCACGGACTGGTCGGTGGAATACTGTCCGCTCTTGCCCTTCTTGCCGCCCTTGTAGCCCAGCTTGTCGAACAATACGTCGCCCAGCTGCTTGGGGCTGCCGATGGTGAACGGGCCGCCGGCCTTTTCATGGATTACGGCTTCGAGCCGCGCGATCTCGGCGGCAAAGCGGGTGGATAGATTGGCCAGCTGCTCGCGATCGACGCGGATACCGTGGCGCTCCATCTGCGCCACCACCGGCACCAGCGGACGATCGACCCGCTGATAGATGCGCGTGCCGCCCTCGTCGGCCAGGCGCGGGGCAAACAGCTGGTGCAGCCGCCAGGTCACGTCGGCATCCTCGGCGGCATAGCGCGTGGCGTCGGGCAGCGGCACTTCGGCAAACGAGATCTGCTTCTTGCCGCTGCCGCACACGTCCTTGAACAGCATGGTGGTGTGCTGGAGATGGCGCCCGGCCAGTTCATCCATGCCATGGCCGGCCAAGCCGGTTTCGCTGCGCCCGGCATCGAGGCAGAAGCTCATCACCATGGTATCGTCGATCGGCGCCACGGCAATGCCGTGCCGGGCCAGCACGGTCAGATCATACTTGATGTTCTGGCCCACCTTGATCACCGCCGCGCTTTCCAGCAGCGGCTTGAGCGCGGCCAGCGCCGCCTCGCGCGGGATCTGCCTGGGCACCTCGCTGAACATGTCGGTGCCGCGATGGCCCAGCGGGATATAGCAGGCCTGGCCTGCGCCTACCGCCAGGCTCACGCCGACCAGATCGGCGCGCATCGAATCGAGCGCAGAGGTTTCGGTATCGATTGCCACCAGCCGCGCGGCAAAGGCGCGGTCGATCCATTCCTGCAAGGCTTCCAGCGTCTGCACGCAAGGATAGGCGTCGCGGTCGATCGCCGGCCAGGTCGGCAATGGCTGGCGCGTCGATTCGGCCGGGGCGGGCGTGGCAGCCGTGCCCGCTGCCGGCGAATTGCCCGCCGCCGCGGCAGCAGCAGCTGGCGCTGGGGTGCCCAGCTTGCGCAGCAGGCTGGTGAAACCGTGGGTGGAAAGAAACGCGGCCAGCGGCTCGGGCGGGATGGGGCCCAAGGCAAAGTCTTCCAGCGGCACGGGTAGCGGGCAGTCTTCCTTGAGCGCCACCAACTGGCGCGAGAGGCGCGCCATGTCCGCCTGCTCGATCAGGCTGTCGCGCAGCTTGCCCGCCTTCATCGTCGGCGCGGCGGCGAGCGCGCCTTCCAGGCCGCCGTGTTCCACGATCAGCTTGGTCGCGGTCTTGGGGCCGATGCCGCGAATCCCGGGCACATTGTCGACCGCATCGCCCATCAGCGCCAGGACATCGCCCACCAGCTCGGGCGGGACGCCAAACTTTTCCACCACTTCGGGAATGCCGATGCGCTGGTTCTTCATGGTGTCGAGCATGTCGACGCAGCCCCCGCCGCCCTGGGCGCATTTGCCCACCAGCTGCATCAGGTCCTTGTCGGAAGACACGATCGTCACGTCCCAGCCCTGGGCCGTGGCGGCGCGGGCATAGCTGGCGATCAGGTCGTCCGCCTCCAGGCCTTCTTCCTCGATGCAGGCCAGGCTGAACGCGCGCGTGGCATCGCGGATCAGCGGGAACTGCGGCTTGAGGTCTTCGGGCGGCGGCGGCCGGTTGGCCTTGTATTGATCGTACAGGGCGTTGCGGAACGTGATCGAGCTTTTGTCGAGGATCACCGCCAGGTGGGTGGGGCCATCGGCCTTGTGCAGGTCTTCGGCCAGGCGCCACAGCATGGTGGTATAGCCATAGACCGCGCCCACCGGCACGCCTTGCGGGTTGGTCAGCGGTGGCAGGCGGTGATAGGCCCGAAAAATATAGGCCGAGCCATCGACGAGATAGAGGTGGTTGCGGGAATCCATGGCCAGTGTCCTAGGCGGGGTGGACAAATTCCACAACGCCGGGCGTTGCCCGGCATGGCCGATCACGCGCGAGTCAGGCAAATCCGCCCATGCAGGCAGTATGTTGGATCATATTCGCACAGGTCTGGTGCTGAATCTGGAACAGGCCGCGCCGTTTGCGGTTGCACCCTTATGGATGTGTGCAGTTGCGTAAGAGAATGACGCAGATTTAACGCTTCATCGCTTTGGCAGGGCGCTTTGGCGCAGCAGCGCTCGCGCAAAAAACCCTTGCCGCTAAGGGCGATAGCGACGGCCCGTCGCAATGCTGTCGTCTTGTGCTTGCAAGCCGATGAATTGCCGATTAATTGGGACGTCGAAGTCTACCGTGGGAGTAGGCTTTGCGGCGGGCTTTGCCCGGCGCGGTTCACTTCAATCCAGGGATTGTAACGCATGCGCAAGCTCATCCTCGCCGCCGTCGCCGGCACCGCCTTCGCCCTCGCCGGCTGCTCGGAAAAGCCGGCTGACACCGCCACTGAAGCTGCCAGCGAAGCTGCTGACGCTTCGGCCGACGCTTCGGCTGCTGCTGCTGACGCCAGCGCTTCGGCTTCGGAAGCCGCCGCTGACGCGAGCGCTGCCGCGAAGATGTAATCCCCGCCCGCAAGGGCAGGTTACAGATAGAAAAGGGCGTGACCTTCGTGGTCGCGCCCTTTTTCGCGTGTGCGGCGCGAATCGCGATAAAACGGCTTGTGCGGCGCAGCGATGTCAGTGGCGTCCATCACCACCCCCGCTCCCCTCGGAAGAGGAGGAGCAGAACGCCAAAAGCCCCCTCTTCTTTAGAGGAGGGGGCTTGGGGATGGTGCTGGGCCTTGCGCTAACGGGCTTCGACAAGCTCAGCCCGAACGGCGCTCGTGCTGGACTATCAACGGTCCCGTCCGCCCTGAGCCTGTCGAAGGGCGCTAGCGCGACGCGGCGTTACCGCCGGCGCGAAACTTCGCCCGTCAGGTTCGGTCCGTCTGACGGCTGGAGGAATCCGGTATAGAGCGCGCTGGCAATGCGCGCGATCATCCCGGCCTGGGCCGTGTGGTTTTCCGGCCCGGCCACGAAGATCGCCATGGCCAGGTGGCGGCCATCGGGCATGCGCACGATGCCCACGTCATCGGTCACCCCGGCCAGCGTGCCGGTCTTGTGGGCCAGCAGCACGCCCTCGGGCAAGCCGGCGCGGATGCGGTTGCGGCCGGTGCTGGTGCGGGTCATCGTATCGAGCAGCACGGCGCGGGCCTGTGGGCCCAGCGCGCCACCGCGGTCGATCGCCGAAAGCAGCGCGATCATCGCCCGCGGCGTGCTCGACGTGCCGGTGTCGATGGCGCGGGCCGGGTTGATTCGCCCATCGTCACGCACCAGCGTGGCCATGGTGTGATCAAGGTGCTGGCCGGAAATGCCGGTCTGCGTCAGGAAGCGGTTGACCGCGCCGATGCCACCCACCGCGGCGATCAGCCCATCGGTGGCGTGGTTGTCGCTGCGCGTGATGGATTTTTCGATCAGGGTCTGTGCGGTATAGACCGGGCCGGGGCGAACCATCGCCACGAGATTGCGGCGTCCGGCCGCCTCGGGCACCGGCATCATCATCGGCAGGGGCTGGTCTAGCCGGAACCGGCCCTGCTCCACCATCTGCAGGAACGTGGCGGATACGGCCACTTTGGCGGTGCTCGCCATGGGAAAAGGCATGTCGCCGTTGATCAGCACTTGCCCGCCGCCGTCCAGGTCCATCGCGGCAACGCCCACGCGGCCACGCGCGGCAGCAGCAATGGAGGCAACGCGTTGCTGAATGGCAAGGTCACGCGCGCTTTGCACCGCGGCCGGCGGGCGGCTTTGCACCGCAGGCGATGTGGCCGCCAGGGCCGGAAAGGCTGCCAGTGCAGCAGCCAGGATGCGCAATTTACGCTTTGATGGAAGCCCGACCATTATGAGGGATTAACCCAACCCGCCTTATTATTTCGTTGCGCCACGATAAGCCATTGTGACTCTGGCGCAAAGGCGGGTGGTTCCCTGATTCGACGCCGCCCGGCGCATGCGCGCTGCGTTTCGTCGCAACTGTAAAACCGGTGGCCGGTTGAAAGGGCGGCGGCGGGCAAATTGCACGGCCCGCCAAGGGCATCAATCGTCCATGTCGTGCATCATCTGGTCGGGCGCCAGATCGCTGAATCGGGTGATCCGCGCCTCGAACCGCAGGCGCACCTTGCCGGTGGAGCCATGGCGCTGCTTGGCCACGATCAGCTCGGCCAGGCCGAACACGCGCTCCATCTCGGCCATCCAGGCGGCATGGGCTTCGTGGGTCTTGGCGTCATCGCTTTCGACCGGGCGCTTGGGCTCGCGCGAGGCAACGTAATAGTCTTCGCGGAACACGAACCAGACCATGTCGGCGTCCTGCTCGATCGAGCCCGATTCGCGCAGGTCCGAGAGCATCGGCCGCTTGTCGTCGCGCTGTTCCACCGCGCGCGACAGCTGCGACAGCGCGATCACCGGAACCGCCAGTTCTTTGGCCAGAGTCTTGAGCCCGCGCGAGATTTCCGAGATTTCGTTGACGCGATTGTCGGATTTGCCCGAGCCCGACAGCAGCTGAAGATAGTCGACCACGATCAGGCCGATATCGTGCCGGCGCTTAAGCCGGCGGGCGCGGGTGCGCAGCGCACCGATCGAAAGGCCGGGGGTATCGTCGATGAACAGCGGCAGCTCGGCCAGGCGTTGGCTGGCGAACGAAAGCTGCTGGAAATCCTCGCGGCTGATCCGGCCCATGCGCAGCGATTCGGAACTGATGCCCGATTGTTCGGCCAGAATACGCGTGGCGAGCTGGTCGGCGCTCATTTCCAAGCTGAAGAAAGCGACCGCCGCACCGACCGAATCCTTGGCCGGTATGCCGCGCGCCATGTCATCGCGCAGCCGGTCGGCGCAGTTGAACGCGATGTTGGTGACAAGCGAGGTCTTGCCCATGCCGGGGCGGCCGGCGAGGATGATAAGGTCGGAATCGTGCAGGCCGCCGATCTTTTCGTTGACCGAGGTAAGGCCGGTGGTCGTGCCCGAGATGTGCCCGCCCGACAGCAGCGCCTTCTCGATCATTTCCAGGCTGGCGCGGGTGGCTTGGCCAAAGGTCTGCGCCTCGTTGCCGGTCTGCGCGCCTTCGGCCACGGAAAACAGCGCCGCTTCGGCCTGCTCCACCTGCTTCAACGGTTCCACCGTCTCGCTGGTGTCCATCGCGCCTTCGACCAGGTTGCGGCCCACGCTGATCAATTCGCGCAGCAGCGCCAGGTCATAGATCTGTTGCGCCAGCTCGCGCGGTGCCAACAGGCCCTGGCCATCGGCGGTAAGGCGCGCGAGATAGGCGGTGCCGCCCAGCTCCTTGAGCTCCTCGTCGCTTTCGAAATAGGGCTTGAGCGTGACCGGGGTGACCACGGCCTTGCGATCGATCAGCGCCAGGATGCGTTCGAACACGCGCCCGTGCACCGGCGCAAAGAAGTGATCGGGCCGCAGCGGCACGGTCATTTCTTCCATGATGCGGTTGTCGATCAGCACGGCGCCCAGAAAGGCGGCCTCTGCCTCGACATTGGCGGGAAGCGCACGGACCTCACTGGCCGGACGCGCGAGAATGGCTTCGCTGGCGGACATGCCTGTCAAAATGAACCAGTCTCAAGGGTGTGGCAAGGCGGCGACGTGCGCGATCCGCGCAGGCGTTTTCCACAGGCTGTGGACGGTTTGGCCCCCTCTTCCACCAAGGTAGCATGCTCTGCGCCCGGCAAGGCGCTTGCTGCGCGGCCCGCCATGTTGCAACACTCGAGATCTTATGGCGGACCCGCGCATCTCGCATATCGAGCTGGACGAAACGACGATCGTCTGGCGCAACGCCGATGTGGAGCAGGAGCGCCGCGTGGCGATCTTCGACCTGATCGAGGAAAACACGTTCCGCCCCTTGCGCTCCTGCGCCGCCGGTCATGAAGGCCCCTATCGCCTGCGCCTGTCGGTGCTGGATGGCCGCCTCACGCTCGACATTGCCGACGAGAGCGGCAGCCTGCTGGAAAGCATCGTGCTGGGCCTGGGGCGGTTCCGCCGCCCGATCCGCGAATACTTCGCGATCTGCGACAGCTATTACCAGGCGATCCGCCGCGCCACCGCGCAAGAGATCGAGACGATCGACATGGCCCGGCGCGGGGTCCACAACGAAGCGGCCGAAATGCTGCTCGAACGGCTCGACGGCAAGGTGGAAACCGATTTCGCCACGGCGCGCCGCCTGTTCACCCTGATCTGCGTGCTGCATATCCGGGGGTAGGTACGCAGGGGCATGGCCCCCCTCCGACGGCCTGCGGCCGCCACCTCCCCCCGCGAGCGGAGGGAGGATCAAAAGCCCCATCTTCTTTAGAGGAGGGGGTTTGGGGGTGGTGGAAATCTGCGCGAGTCCGCGATGCCGTCAATTTTGACGTCATCCTGCCCATGCCCTATGGGCCGCGCTTTCACACCAGGGCTTGGGCGAATCTCTTTCATGGCAAAGCGCAGGAATTCGGCGTTGCGGCGCGCGCTGGCGGCATTGCTGCTGGCCGTGCTGGTGGGCGCGGGCCTGCTGTGGTGGCAATCGCGCGTGTGGCGGCCTGATCGGCAGCATTTTCCGGTGCAGGGCGCCTGGGCCGACGTGCACGATGCCCCGATCGATTGGCGCCTGCTCAAGGGCGATGGCGCCGATTTCGTCTATCTGACGGCCAGCGAAGGCCCGCAGCGGCGCGACGATGCCTTTACCGACAGCCTCGACCAGGCGCGCACCGCCGGGCTGCAGGTGGGCGCGGTGCATGTCTATGACCTGTGCGCGCCGGGCGATGCGCAGGCGGCCAACTTCGTCACCATGGTCCCGCGCGAAGATGCGCTGCTGCCGCCAGCGGTCGCACTCGATATCAACCAGCGCAGCTGCCCCACCCCGCCGACCGAGGCCGCGCTGCAAAGCGAGCTGACGACGTTCCTCAACCAGGTGGAAATGCACGCTGGCAAGCCGGCGATCCTGATGCTCTCGCGCGGGATCGAAAGCCGCTATCACCTGGCCGCAGTGATCGATCGCAACATCTGGGTGCGCCAGGATTATCTCGAGCCCGGCTATGCCGGCCGGCCTTTCGTGATGTGGACCGCCACCGATCGCTACCACGGCAAGGCCGCGCCTGGCCCGCTGCGCTGGGTGGTGGTGCAACCCTGATGGATTTGAAGATGATGCCTGATGACGCAAACCGCACCGCGCTGATCGCCGCTGCCCGCGCTGCGCGTGAAACTGCCTATGCGCCCTATTCGCATTTCACCGTGGGCGCTGCGCTGCTGTTCGGCGATGGCAGCGTGGTGACCGGGTGCAACGTTGAAAATGCCAGCTATGGCTTGTCGCTCTGCGCCGAAACCGTGGCCAGTGCCACGGCCACCGCCGCCGGTGGGCATGCCGGGCAGCGCGGCGGGCTTGTTGCCGTGGCCGTGGCCGGCGGGCCCGAGGGCGTGGATGGCGAGCCGATCACCCCGTGCGGCCGCTGCCGCCAAGTGCTGTATGAACAGGCTGCGCTGGGCGGCACCGACCCGCTGGTGCTCAGTGCCGGGGGCGACGGGGTCGTGGTTGAAGAACGCCTGTCATTCCTGCTACCGCGCGCGTTCGGCCCGGCCTACCTGGGCTGAGCTTTTTTCTGGCTGCACACGCAAAGGACCGGCCTTGTCCATTCTTTCCGACAAGTGGATTCGCAACAAGGCGCTGACCGAGGGCATGATCGAGCCTTTCGTGGAAAATCAGCGCCGCGATGGCTGCATCAGCTATGGCCTGTCATCCTATGGCTATGACGCGCGCGTGGCCGATGAATTCAAGATCTTCACCAATGTCGATTCGGCGGTGGTCGATCCCAAGGATTTCGCCGCCAACTCGTTCGTCGATCGCAAGACCGACGTCTGCGTGATCCCGCCCAACTCGTTTGCCCTGGCGCGCACCGTCGAATATTTCCGCGTGCCGCGCGATGTGCTGGTGATTTGCCTCGGCAAGTCCACCTATGCCCGCTGTGGCATCATCGTGAATGTCACCCCGCTCGAACCCGGCTGGGAAGGACACGTGACGCTGGAGTTTTCCAACACCACGCCGCTGCCCGCGCGCATCTATGCCAACGAGGGGGCGTGCCAGTTCCTGTTCCTTCAGGGCAACGAGCCGTGCGAGATCAGCTATGCCGATCGCGCCGGCAAATACATGGGCCAGCGCGGGGTAACCCTGCCGCGCCTGTAATGGCGCGGCAGTTCAATGCGCCTCATGCCGCGGCATAGGCTTCCGCTTCGGCGGCGATGAGAATGTCGGCCAGCATCCAATAGGCTTCGCCCCAGGCGGCCAGCACGGCATCGGTCGCCACCTCGGCGCCCAGCACATCGCGAATCGCCGGCAGCAGCGCTTCTGCCACCAGCGGATAGTGTTCCGCCTTCACGCCGGTTTCCACGTGGCGCGCCACCATGCGCTGTACCGGACCGGTGAGCGCGCCGAGTTTGTCGATATTGCGGGCATAGGCCAGGATCGCGGCCGCCAGCCGGCGTGGCTGTTCGCCGCTGTCCTGCGCCGCACGATCAAACATCGCCGCCACTTCCGCGTTTTCGAACAAGCGCTTGTACATGGCGGTGGTGATGGCGAGCCCATGCTTTTCCAGCGCCGGGGCAGTAGCCTTGACCGTGGCGATGGCTTGGGCGGAAGCGGTTCGCATCGACGTTCTCCTAATGTGGTATTAAAAATACCGGTATTTGTTTTACTTGATTCGTGCAAGCGCTTTGCCGCAGGCTGGGCCGATGCAATTGACCCAGCACACCGACTATGGCCTGCGCCTGCTGATCGCCATGGCGCGGCGCCCGGATGCGCCGCTGGCACTGCCCGGCTTTGCCGCAGAACAGGGGCTGTCCTACCATCACGTCGCCAAGGTGGCGCAGGCGCTGGTCCACGAAGGCTTTGCCATCAGCGTGCGGGGCCGCAACGGCGGGCTGTGCCTGGCCCAGCCGCCGGCAGCGCTGCGCGTTGGCCAGGTCGTGCGCGCGCTGGAAAAGGGCCTGCGCCTGGTCGATTGCGCAAATTGCCGCATGAACGGGGATTGCGCGCTGAGCGGCGCCGTCGCCCGCGCACTGGAGGCATTCCTGGCGGTGCTGGACGAGGTCACGCTGGAACAGGCCGCGCGCCCCGGTGTGTCGGCCTTTGCCCCATGGCTGGTCAGCAGCGATTCGCGCCCGCAATCAGCCCTGCCGTTGGGGGGTGATGGTGTGCCCTGTCGAGCGGGCCAAGGAACCTAACCGGCCTTGCCACCATTGTTGCCCCGTAACCTCATCGGAGGACGGGGGTGGACACTGGCATGGAAAGGTACGCCCATGAACACCATCGCGGCCTTGGCAGGGCGAATCCTGCTGTCGCTTCTTTTCATTATATCTGGCATGGGAAAGCTGTTTGACGTCAGCGGCACGCAAGTGGCGCTCGCCGGTGTCGGCCTGACGCCCGATCTGGCGCTGCCCGTCGGGCTGTTCGAGCTGATCGGCGGGTTGGCGCTGATGTTCGGCGTGGCCACGCGGATCTTTGCCGTGCTGCTGGCCGGCTTTACCCTGCTGACCATACTGTTCTTCCACCACAACCTGCTCGATCATACGCAGGTGGTCGAAGCGCTCAAGAACCTGGCGATTGCCGGCGGCCTGCTGGCGCTGTTCGCCCACCGCCAGGTGGCGTGGAGCTATGACGGGCTGCGGAACCGTCGTGATCGCGAGAGCGCCGCGCGTGACGCGGAAATGCGCGCGGCGCGGGCGGAAGGCCGGGCCGAGGCGCTGTCTGAAATGCCCGTGGTGGAAACGCCGGCCACGCGCGTGGAAACCATTACCGATGTCGATGGTCATCCCACCGGCACCGTGGCGGTCGCCCGCCGCAAGTGGTGGCAGGTCTGACCTGATCGCGCGGCATACCGGCCCGGCACGATGCCGCGGCCGGTATAGCCCCGCGGCTCAGGGGCGCTGGCGCAGGGCCGCGACGCAGGCGGCGCGGTCCACCTCGCGCCCATCGCCCCGCCGCGCATCGACATAGGTGGCGATGGGGCGGCCACCGCCCTGTGGCGGGTAGAGATAGGCATCGAGAATGCACGCGGTGCCGCTCCATTGCAGCTTGCGCGCGTCTTCTTCCTTGATGTCCAGCCGGGGCGGGCCGAACTGGCGCACCAGGCCTTCTGCATCGCTGCCGATCACGCCCTGCAATCCCGGGGCGATCTGGATGGTGGGGGCAGGGCGCGGCTGCGGCGCGGGCAGATGCGTGGACGGCCGGCCGCCCGGCGTGCGGCCTGGCGCGGGCAAGCGCCCGGGACCCTTGCTGCTCGGCACGGCGCCGCTGCACCCGGCCAACAGCGCCGCGCCGATGGCGGCGGCCATCCATGCCCGCCACGCAGGGCGGGCGGAAGCGTTCGCGAAAGGGCTGGGCAGGGCGGCGACCGGAGCAGGGCGTAACATGGCGCGGTGATGGCGCGGCGCGGGCGCGGATGCAAGCCAACGCATGCAGCCTTGCGGCCGGCCGACGCTGCGGGTAGGCGGCAGGGTTATTGCCTTCCCCATTCGTTGCGAAAGAGACCATGGCCGACACTTCCGCCGCCCAACCCGCCGTAGCGCGCCGTTTTGACGTCATTGCCATCGGCAATGCCATCGTCGACGTCATGGCCCCTGCCACCGACGATGCGATTGCCGAACTGGGCCTGGCCAAGGGCGGGATGACCCTGGTCGACGCCGAACGCGCCGCCGCGCTCTATGCCGCGATGGGCCCGGCGCGCGAAATTTCCGGCGGTTCGGCTGCCAATACGCTGGCCGGCCTCGCCGCGCTGGGCGCGTCGTGCGCGTTCATCGGCCAGGTGGCCGATGACCAGTTCGGCCGGGTCTTTGCCCACGATATCCGCGCTGGCAAGATCGCGTTCGATACGGCTGCGCGCGCGGGTGATCCGCCCACGGCGCAGTGCCTGATTTTCGTGACGCCCGATGGCCAGCGCACGATGAACACGTTCCTGGGCGCTTCGCAGTTCCTGCCGGCGGCCGCGCTGGATGAAGGCGTCATCGCTGCATCGGGCGTGCTCTATCTCGAAGGCTATCTGTGGGACCCGGAAGAGCCCCGCGCCGCCATGCGCAAGGCGATCGCCGCCGCGCGCGCCGCCGGCACACAGGTGGCCTTCACCCTGTCGGATGCCTTTGTCATCTCGCGCCATGGCGATGATTTCCGCGCCCTGATCGCCGATGGCATGATCGATATCCTGTTTGCCAACGAGCACGAACTGGCCGCGCTGACCGGGCATGACGACTTTCACGATGGCATGGCCGCGCTCAGCGGCAAGGTGCCCACGCTGGTCGTCACGCGTGGCGCGCAGGGCGCCCATGCCTGCCACGCCGGCGAGGAAGCCCATGTGTCGGCCCAGCCGATCGACAAGGTGGTCGATACCACGGGTGCGGGGGATCTGTTTGCCGCCGGGTTCCTCTATGGCCACGTGCGCGGGCTGCCGCTCGCTGAAAGCCTGCGCCTGGGCGCGGTCTGCGCGGCCGAGATCATCTCGCACTATGGCGCCCGCCCCGAAGCCGATCTCAAAGCGCTGACCGGGCTGGCCTGACCACAAGATCTTTCACACAAAGCCACGAAGCCACCAAGGAAACCACAGTTTCTCTTTGTGCCTTCGTGGCTTCGTGTGAATGACGTTCTTATAGCATGTCTTTCAGCGGCACGCTGGCATCGGCCAGGCGCTCTGCCGCGATCTGCGAACGCGCTTCCACCAGTTTCTTGCCCTGGACATAGTCCTTGACCATGTTCACGCAATCGAGCGCGATCACCTTGCCCTGCTTGAGATAGACCACCGAAAAGCTGCGCGTGGCCGGATCGCCGCGCAGCACGGCGAGATCGTGGCCGGTCGACAGGCCCACGGTCTGCAGGCGCAAGTCATACTGGTTGGACCAGAACCACGGCGTGGCCTTGTACGGCACCAGCGTGCCGCAGATCGCCTTGGCGGCGGTGGTCGCCTGGTCATTGGCATTCTGCACCGATTCCAGGCGGATCACCGCGCCATCGGCAAAATCGTTGGCATGGGCGGCGCAATCGCCGATCGCATAGACATGCGGCAGCGACGTGCGGCAATATTCGTCCACGTCCACCCCGTTGCCACCGGCGGCGCCAGCGGCCAGCAGCGGGCCAACCTGGGGAATGATGCCGATACCCACGATCACCAGATCGGCCGGCAGCACATGGCCATCGGCCAGGCGCACGCCGGTTACCTTGGTGCCATCGCCTTCCAGGCAATCGACCGCCACTTCGGTGCGCAGGTCAACGCCATGGGCGCGGTGCTCGTCCTGATAGAAGGTGGACAGCGCCTCTCCGGCCACGCGCGCCAGCACGCGCGGCAAGGCTTCCAGCAGGGTGACATGGCAGCCCAGCTTGGTCAGCACCGCGGCTGCTTCCAGCCCGATGTAGCCGCCGCCGATCACCACCGCGCGCTTGGCCCCGGCGTCGAGCTCGGCCATCAGGCGATCGGCATCGGCGCGAGTGCGCACGCCGTGCACCCCGGCCAGATCGTGCCCGGCGCAGGACAGGCGCCGCGCGTCGCCGCCGGTGGCCCAGATCAGGTTGCCATAGCTGAGCGTGGCGCCATCGGCGGTACGCAGGCTGCGCGCCTCGGGATCGACCGCGACCACTTCGTGGCCCAGCGCCATTTCCACGCCCTTGTCCTGCCAAAAAGCGCCGGGGCGGATCATGATCCGCTCGAACGTCTTGTCGCGGGCCAGGTATTCCTTGGACAGCGGCGGGCGTTCATAGGGCAATTCGGGCTCGCGACCGATCACCAGGATCGATCCCTCAAAGCCGTTCTGCCGCAGGGCAATGGCCGCCTGCGCGCCGCCATGGCCTGCGCCGACGATCACCACATCTGCAAAACCGGCCTCGAATGTACCCATGAAGTCCTCCTCTCGCGTGGGGAGGAGGGTTGTGGACAAATGGTGCGGCGCGTCAAGCGCGCCGCACCATTAATTTACGTCATTCAGCGCAGCAGCAGGCTGCGCGCCTGGCTGGCGATCTGGGCCAGCATGGCCGGGGTTACCGCTGCGGTTGCCTGGGCGCGGGCGATCAGGCTGCGCAGCTGGCGCACGGGATCGGCCTTGGCCTTGAGCCACTGATGTGCGCTGGCATCGGGATTGCTGCCGCCCATCCGGCGCAGGAATTCCATGCGCATCTGCTGGAAATCGCGGGCCAGGCCCGCCACCAGCAGGCGCTCCCACGGATCGGACGGGTTCATCCGCGCGGCAGTCTGCTGGGCCCAGTCGATCCCGAGGTTGGCCCCCAGATCGGCAAAGGCGCCGGTCAGCACCACGGCATCCACATCCAGCTCGTCGGCCAGATGCGCCAGGCCGATGGCGCCATCCAGATCGAACAGATGCACCACGCGTTCGGCCACGTCCTGCGGCGTGCCCGCATCGGTCAGTTCCTGGCCTAGCCGCCGCGCCTGCGCCTGCGCTTCGCCGCGCAGCAGCTCGGCCGTGGTATGCGAAAGCCGGCCCACCCCGCCACACAGATCCGCGATCAAGGCGTCGGGCTTGAGCGTGCCATGGCACGAGCGCAGCACATCGGCGATGTGGCCACGCAGGGCCTGCGCGGTGCGTTCGAACAGCGACAGGCGCAGCGCCTCGCCCATCGGCGCGGTATCGAGCAGGGCCCAGGTTTCCGCCAGGCCGAGCAGGCGCTCTGCCGCCACGAATGCGGCCGCCACCTGGGCCAGGGTCATCCCTTCTTCTTCGGCCAGCTCGAACGGGTGCACCGGGCCAAGCCGATTGACGATGCGGTTGGCCAGCTTGGTCGCGATGATTTCGCGGCGCAGGCGGTGATGCACGAT
Organism: Novosphingobium sp. GV079; assembly: GCF_003058045.1. NCBI lineage: Bacteria > Pseudomonadati > Pseudomonadota > Alphaproteobacteria > Sphingomonadales > Sphingomonadaceae > Novosphingobium > Novosphingobium sp. GV079. The sequence continues at coordinate 188,979 of NZ_QBUE01000005.1, forward strand.
ATCGGTCTCGAAGGTCTCGCGCATCGCGGCGGGGAAGGCGCCGAGCAGTTCTTCTTCCAGCACCGGATCATCTACCACCGGGCTTTCTTCCAGCGCGCGCTGCAAGACCAGCTTGGTGGAAGAGACCAGCACGGCCAGTTCGGGCCGGGTCAGCCCCATGCCGGCCGCCGCGCGGCGGGCATAGTCATCCGACGGCGCTAGCCCTTCGGTCTTGCGATCGAGATCGCCACTTTCTTCCAGCACGTCGATCAGTCGGGTCAGCGCCGGCACCGCCTGCGTGCCGCCCCGCTCGGCGATGGACAGGCCCAGCGCCTGCAGGCGGTTGTCCTCCAGCACCAGGTGCGCCACCGCGTCGGTCATGCTGGACAGCAGGGCGACGCGGCCATCCTCGTCCAGGCGGCCGGCGCGCTTGGCACTGGCCAGCGCGATCTTGATGTTGACCTCGTTGTCCGAACAATCGACGCCGGCCGAATTGTCGATGAAGTCGGTGTTCACGCGGCCACCGTGCAGGGCATATTCGATGCGCGCGGCCTGGGTCATGCCCAGGTTGGCGCCTTCGCCGATCACCCGCGCGCGCACTTCGTTGGCCGAAATGCGATAGGCATCGTTGGCCGGATCGCCGACGTTGACGTTGGCCTCGCTCGATGCCTTGAGATAGGTGCCGATGCCGCCAAACCACAGCAGGTCCACCGGCGCCTGGAGGATCAGCGCGATCAGCGTGTCGGGATCGAGTTCATCCACCGCCACGCCCAGGATCGTCTGGACCTGCGGGCTGAGCGGGATCGCCTTGAGGCTGCGCGGAAACACGCCGCCGCCTTCCGAGATCAGACTCTTGTCATAATCGTCCCAGCTGGACCGGGGCAGCGCGAACATGCGCGCGCGCTCTTCCCAGCTCTTGGCCGGATCGGGATCGGGATCGAGGAACACGTGGCGATGATCGAACGCCGCCACGATCTTGAGCGCCTTGGACAAGAGCATGCCGTTGCCGAACACGTCGCCCGACATGTCGCCCACGCCCACCACGCGCACAGGGTCGGTCTGCACATCGACGCCCAGTTCCAGGAAGTGGCGCTGAACCGACAGCCAGGCACCCTTGGCGGTAATGCCCATCGCCTTGTGGTCATAGCCCTTGGAACCGCCGCTGGCGAAGGCGTCGTCCAGCCAGAAGTTGCGCTCGGCCGCGATCGCATTGGCCACGTCGGAAAACGTCGCCGTGCCCTTGTCTGCGGCGACCACGAAATAGGGGTCTTCGCCGTCGCGGATCAGCACGCCTTCGGGATGGACCACGGCGCCATCGACGATGTTGTCGGTGATCGACAGCAGCGTGCGGATGAACACCTGATAGCTCGTTTTGCCCTCGGCCAGCCAGGCTTCGCGCTCGCGCACGGGATCGGGCAACTGCTTGGGATAAAAGCCGCCTTTGGCCCCGGTTGGCACGATCACCGCGTTCTTCACGCGCTGCGCCTTCATCAGGCCGAGGATTTCGGTGCGGAAATCGTCGCGGCGGTCAGACCAGCGCAGGCCACCGCGCGCCACTGGCCCGGCGCGCAGGTGAATGCCTTCCACTCGCGGCGAATAGACGAAGATTTCGCGCCACGGCACCGGCTTGGGCAGGCCGGGCACCAGCGCCGAATCGATCTTGAAAGCCACTGCCTCGGCCGCCGCCGGGGCAAAGGCGTTGGTGCGCAGGATCGCCTCGACCAGCGCGCGGAAGCTGCGCAGCAGGCGGTCGTCGTTGATCGCGGCGACTTGGCCCAGGCCAGTGCGGATCTGCTCGGCCGCAGCTTCGCCGCCGTGCTTGCGGTCACCGGCAAAGGCGGGATCGTGGCGGGCGCGGAAGAAGCCGATGAGGCCGCGCGTCACGTCAGGCGCGTTCTTGAGCGCATCGACCACGGTGGCGATGCCAAAGGTCATGCCGGCCTGACGCAGATAGCGATACCAGGCGCGCAGCCAGTTGGCCTCGGTCGCGGTCAGGCCCACGGCCACGATCAGGCGATTGAACGCATCATCCTCGGCCACGCCGTTGAGCACGGCGGCCAGCGATTCCTCGATCGCCGTCGCGCGCGCCAGCAGCGCCTCGGGCGTGGTATCGGCGGGGTGGGCCACCAGGAAATCGTGGATGAAGCCCAGCTTGCCATGGTCGAGCGCGGTGGGCACTTCTTCCAGCGCGCGAAAGCCGAAGTTTTCCAGCACGGGCACGGCATCGGACAGCACGATCGCACCTTCGCGCTGATAGAGCTTGAGCCGCAGGGCGGATTCGCCACTCAGCCGGTGCAACCGCACGGCGCGGCGTGGCGCGTCGTCAGCGGTCAGCGCGCGCAGCACGCGGATATCGCCGGCGGCCTCTGCCGCGCCATAGCCGGCGCGATAGCCCACCGGGAACGCCGTGGCATAGCGCGAGGCGATCGCGGCGGCGCGGGTTGGTTCCTCGGTCTTGGCCAGTTCGGCTTCCACCGCCGCTTCCCAGCCGCGCACCAGGGTCTGGAACGCGGCGTCGAGCGCTGCTTCGTCGATCCCTTCGCCGTCGTCGGCAAGGGTGTCTTCCTCGCCGCGCATGTCGATGGCAAAGCGGGTCAGCGCCAGGGTGCTGCCTTCGACCTGCAGGCTCCAATCGAGCACCTGGCCGCCGGTGGCCTGTTCCAGCATCTGCGCGACCTGTTCGCGCACTTGCGTCGATTGGCTGTCACGCGGCTGCCAGACAAACGCATAGAGATGCCGCTCCAGCGGCGCGCGCACCAGCGCCAGGCGCGGGCGCGGGCGATCGACCAGCACCATCATGGTGGTGGCGATGCGTTCCAGATCGGCATCGGAAAAGCTGATCAGCAGATCGTGTGGCAGCGCCGTCAGCGCATGGACCAGCGCCTTGCCGGCGTGGCCGGCCGGATCGAAGCCCAGCTTCTTCATCAGCGTATCGAGCTGGCTGCGCATGCGCGGCACGCGATCGGGCGTGGCCGCCAGGGCAGAGCTGGTCCATACCCCGGCGTGAACCGACAGCGCGGTGATCCTGCCACCTTCGCTCACCGGCACCAGGAACAGGTCGAGCGGCACCTGGCGGTGCACCAGGGCAATGCGGTTGGCCTTGACGATCAGCGGGATGCGCACCGCGTCTTCGCCGCGCGTGCCGATCTTGTCGAACCAGGCAAAGGCGCGGGCATAAGAGGCATCGGACAAGAGCGGCGCATCGGTGGCGCGGCAGATGCCCAGCGCCTCGGTCACGGTGCCATCGCGGTGGCGGGTGACGTGGCCCAGCTGGGTCAACATGCCATCGGCCAGCCAGCGCAGCAGCGCGGCGCCTTCGGAATCGGGCAGGCCGCGCGCATCATGCTGCATCAGGCCCTGCATCTGCGGCCAATCGGCCACCGCGGCGTGGACATCGGCCAGCGTCGCGCTCAGCGCGGCGGCCAGCTCGCGGCGGGCCTTGGCATCGGCCCGCTCGGTTTCCAGATAGATCATGGATTCGCGCAGTTCACCGATCGCCTCGCCGCTCGGCAGGTCGATCAGCGCGCCATGCGGATCGCGCCGCACCGCCAGCACGGGGTGCAGCAGCTTTTCGATGGTCAGGCCCTGCGCGGTGATTGTCGCCGCGATCGAATCCACCAGGAACGGCATGTCATCGTTGATCACGGCAATGCGCAGCGCGCGCTGCCCGCCCATCGATTCGATCGCCACGGCGGCATCAGGCCCCTGGCGCAGGGCGGCGGTGGCCAGGGTGAAGCGGGCCGCCTCGGTCAGGCGCTCCCCGGTAAAGTCCGCCTCGTCACCAGGCAGCAAGGCGCCGGCCAGGCGCGCAGCCAAGGCTGAAACCAGATGCTCGGCATCGGGCCCGCCCCCGCCTGCCCCGGCTGAGGGCGTGACTGGGGCATTGGGATCAATCGTGCTCGCCATGGCGTTCGCTTCCTGCATTCCCGGGCGGGTCGGGTTCATATGCCCGCCGTTTCGTTATCGTTGGCTGGGTGGTAACGAATGAAACCTGAATTGAAAACCGCCGCTCTGACGTCGCGGGGTCGGAAACCGCTGGTGATGGCATGAAAGCCTCACCATCGCCCCCATCTGCCCCTTAGGTGTTCGCCGCAGCCGGCGTCAGCGCATCCATGGTGAGCCGGAGCGAGCGGCGGCGCAAGGCCGGATCGAACGTGGCGCCGGCCACGATCAGCTCGTCGGCGCCGGTGCGGTGTTGAAAGGCTTCCAGCCCGGCGCGCACCGTGGCGGGGCTGCCGATCGCGCTCACCTGGCGGAAATGGTCGAGCGTCGCCAGTTGCGGGCCGGCCAGCGTCTCGCGATAGCCGGCAATTGGCGGCGGCAGGCGCCCGGGATCGCCGCTGCGCAGCCGCACGAACGATTGGTCCTGGCTGCTCGCCAGGAACTGCGCTTCTTCGTCACTCGGCGCGCAGAGCACGTTGATGGCCGCCATGACATAGGGCTGTTCGAGGCTGGCAGAAGGCTGGAACCGCTCGCGATAGAGCTTGATCGCACCGTCGAGATGGTCGGGCGCGAAGTGGCTGGCAAAGGCATAGGGCAGGCCCAGCATGGCGGCCAGCTGCGCGCCGAACAGGCTCGATCCCAGGATCCACAGATCGACCGGGGCGCCATGGCCAGGCGTGGCAGCCAGTGGCAGGCGCGTGTCGCCGGCAAATTGGGCCTGGAGTTCGACCACGTCGGCCGGGAAATCTTCGGCCGCGCGGTTCACATCCTTGCGCAGCGCGCGCACGATGCGCTGGTCGGCACCGGGCGCACGGCCCAGCCCCAGGTCGATGCGGCCGGGATAGAGCGCATCGAGCGCGCCGAACTGTTCGGCAATCACCAGCGGGTTGTGGTTGGGCAGCATGATGCCGCCCGCGCCCAGCCGGATGGTTTGGGTGTGGTGCCCAACATGGGCCAGCACGACCGAGACCGCTGCACCGGCAATGCCGGGCATGCCGTGATGTTCGGCCACCCAATAACGGTGATAGCCGGCCTCTTCAGCGGCCTTGGCCAGCAGCGCGGCATCGGCCATGGCCTGGGGGATGGTGCCGCCCTCGATCACCGGCACCAGATCGAGAACGGACAGTTTCATCGGGTAATTTCCTCATCCTGGCCCGGCTTGGGCGGAACAGGACTGGATGTGGGGGCCGCGCCGATCTGTTCAAGGTAGCCACGCGCCACGCGGGCTTCGTCGCTGGCGGGAGACATCGCCACCACTGATTGCCATGATTGCCTTGCGGCATCCTCGCGGTTGCCCAGCATGGCGATCACGCCGGCTTCCACGCCCACCGCCGGATCGCGCGGGGAAAGGCGCGCGGCCTCTTCGATATCGTGCTGCGCGGCGGCGAGGTTCTTGTCGCGGCGATAGAGCGTGGCCGACAGCAGCCAGCCTTCGGCATTCTGCGGCGCGAGTTCGTGCGACTTGGCGAGTGCGGCCATGGCATCCGCGTTGCGGTTGAGCGCCACCAGGGCGCGGGCGCGGTCATCCTGGATCGCGGCCATGGCCAGATTGTCGGCAAAGCCGTGCACCACGGTGGCGCGATCCAGCCAGGTCAAGGCATCCTGCGGCTTGCCAGCGGCCAGCGCGGCATTGCCGGCCATCGCCATCAGCGGCACGGCGCCCACCGCCTGGGCTTCGGGGATTAGGCCCACGGCATCGCCAAACGCGGCCACGGCGCCATCGAAATCACCCTGCTGGCTCAGCATCATGCCCAGGCACTGGTTGGCGCGCACGCGTTCCGAGGGCAGCTTCACCTCGTCCAGCCAGTGCCGCGCCAGGCTGATCGCCAGGTCGGGATTGCTGCGCCCCACGGTCAGGCAGTCGGCCAGGCGATCGTGCTTTTCCGGGGCCGGCTCGGCCTCGTTCCCGCTGGCGGCATTGCGGCGGCGGCCGGGCGTGGGCAGGGCGCCGAATTCCATCGGCCGGGGATTGGGCCCAACCTGGTGCGCCACCGGCGCGGGCAGGGCGGGAGAGACAAGCAGGGCGGCAGCGGCCAGGAGCATGGGGGGTATCGCTCTATTCGGACAGAAGCTGGGCGAGCGTGGCGAGCAGCACGGCAATGTCCTGCGGCCGCGACAGGCGGTGGTCGCCGTCCTTGATCAGGTGGACCTGCACATCGGCTGAACGCAGCGCCGCGGCGAGGCGCAGCGCGATGTTCCACGGCACATCGGCATCGGCCTGGCCATGGATCAGGCGCACCGCGCCATCGAATGGAACGGTATCGTTCAATTGCAGCAAGGCCTGGCCATCCGCCCAGAACGCGGCATGGGTGGGCGTGGGTTCGGGGCCATAGGGATTGTCTTCAAGGATCGTCTCGCCCGCCGCCAGCGCGGCCTGCTGATCGCCATCATAGCCCCAGGTGGTGAAATCGGGGGCAGCGGCCAGGCCCACCAGCGCGCGCGCCGTGGTGCCCAGTGCCTGCGCCACCAGCAGCATGAGCCAGCCGCCCATGCTCGAGCCGATCAGCACGACTTCGTCCAGTTCATGCGCCGCGACCAGCGCCACGACCTCGTCACGCCAGCGTGACAGCGTGCCTTGGGCAAATTCGCCTTCCGACAGGCCGCAGCCGGAATAATCGAGCAACAGGCAGGCACGCCCCTGCGCCACGGCCCAATCCATCACGGCCTGGGCCTTTCCCCCGGCCATGTCTGACATGTAGCCGGGCAGGAACACCAGCGCCGGGCCGGCGCCGGGCACGAAGCGGGTGGCCAGGCGCAGGCCGTGCGGGCCGGGGATGAAGCGAGGGGGCAGCGGTGTGGTCATGGCTCTCGTGCTACCGATAGCGGGCGGCATATGTCCACAGGCACTTGAGCGGCATGCCTGCCGCGCCTATCTCGCAAGGCATGAGCCAGCCCTCCATCATCCTCGCCCCTTCGGCCGCCGCGCGCGTGGCCACGATCGCCGCCAAGCAGGCCAAGCCCGCGATCCTGCGCCTGGCCGTGGAAGGGGGCGGCTGTTCGGGCTTTCAATACCGCTTTGGCCTGGCCGAGGCGGTCGAGGCTGACGATACCGTGGTGGAAACCGACGGCGTGCGCCTGGTGGTCGATGCGATGAGCCTCGATCTGGTTGGCGGGGCGACAGTCGATTATGTCGAATCCCTGGGCGGCGCGGCCTTCCGCGTGACCAATCCCAATGCCGCATCGGGCTGTGGCTGCGGCGCGAGTTTCTCGGTGTGAGCACCGCGCCCGCGCATACCCCGCTCAAGCTGGCCAGCTTCAACATCAACGGCATCAAGGCGCGCCTGCCGCGCCTGCTCGAATGGCTGGAGGAAACCCGGCCGCACGTGGCCTGCCTGCAGGAAATCAAGACGCAGGACGAAGGCTTTCCGGCGGCCGAGTTCGAGAAGATCGGCTATCACGCCATCTGGCACGGCCAGAAGGGCTTCAATGGCGTGGCGATCCTGGCCGACGGGCAAAAGCCGGTGGAAGTGCAGCGCGGCCTGGCCGGAGAGCCGGAGGACGAGCATTCCCGCTATCTCGAGGCCGATGTGTTCGGCGTGCGCGTGGTGTGCATCTACCTGCCCAACGGCAATCCCCAGCCTGGCCCCAAGTTCGATTACAAGCTGCGCTGGATGGACCGCCTGCACGCGCGCATGGACCAGATCTGGGCCGAGGAAGTGCCCGCCGCGATCCTGGGCGATTACAACGTGATCCCGCGTGAGAACGATATCTGGGACACGCGCGCCATGGCCGATGACGCGCTGATGCAGCCGCAATCGCGCGATGCCTATCACCGCCTGCTCGGCGCCGGCTGGACCGACGCGATCGGCCTGCACCATCCGCAGGGCGGCGTGTGGACGTTCTGGGACTATCAGGCCGGTGCCTGGCAGCGCGACCACGGCTTTCGCATCGATCACGCCCTGCTCAGCCCTGAACTGGCCGATCGGCTGGTGTCGGCCGGCGTCGACAAGGCCTATCGCGGGCGGGAAAAGGCCAGCGACCACGCCCCGGTGTGGGTGACCCTGCGGCCCTGATCCGCGCTGGGTTCACGCCGTTCGTCGAACAATATGCACGGTTGGACAGTGATTTTCTGCCCTATGGCCGATTTGGCACTAGGGCAAACGTCGCTTCTGTGCTAAGTAGCATTTTGAAACTGATTATTGCCGGAACTTCAACATGGGTTTGCTTCGCAAAGACTTCTTCCGTTCGCTCCTAGTTGGCTTCGCTATCGGCGCCGTCGGCATGGGCTTTACGGTGTTCAACGCGGCCCATGTTTTCGCACCGGTTGCGGCGGCATCTGCCGCGCCGACCGTGGGGTCTGAGCAGTGAGCGCGCGCCGCTTTCTGGCATGGCCGGGGGCGGCATTTCCCGCACTGCTGGCGCTGGCCCTGTCGGCCTGCCTGCAACCCGCCCACGCCGATGCGCCGGTCAAGGCGCCGGCTGCGGTGATCCCTGCCCATGAAACCCCCGGCCTCAAGACCGCGGTCTTTGCCGGTGGCTGCTATTGGGGGATGGAGGCAGTGTTCAGCCACCTGGTCGGTGTGACCAGCGTGGTTTCCGGCTTTGAAGGTGGCCGCGCTGCCGATGCCGATTACGAGACGGTCAGCACCGGCACGACCGGCCATGCCGAATCGATCCGCGTGACCTATGACCCGGCGCGCATCCGCTATGACCAGCTGCTCCAGGTCTTTTTCGGGGTGGCCAGCGATCCCACCCAGCTCGACCGGCAGGAACCCGATGTCGGCCCGCAATACCGCAACGCGCTGGTGCCGATCGGGCCGGAACAGGCCCGCGTCGCGCGCGCCTATGTGGCGCAGCTCAAGGCGCTCAAGCTGTGGCGCCAGCCGATCGTGACGCGCATCGAACCATGGCGCGGTTTCTATCCCGGCCCGGCCGAGCATCAGGACTTCGCCTTCCGCAATCCGCGCCATCCCTATATCCTGCGCTGGGACGTGGCGCGGGTGGACGCATTGCACCGCACGTTCCCGCAGTGGTGGAAGCCCGATTTCACGCAGCACTGATTTGCAACTGCGTGGGCAAATGCCTATCTCTGGGCCATGGGTTCCCACCTTCATCATGACTATGCCGGCGAAGGCCTGGTTTCTGCCGCGCGCGAGGCGCTGACCGTTTCTGGCGAGCAGTGGACCGACATGCGCGCCGATGTCTTTGCCGCGCTCGCCGCGCAGGAACGCCCGGCCTCGGCCTATGACATTGCCGAAAGCGTGGGGCAGCGCCGGGGCAAGCGCGTGGCTGCCAACAGCGTCTATCGCATTCTCGACCTGTTCGTGCGCACCAACCTGGCGCGCCGGGTGGAAAGCGCCAATGCCTATGTCGCCAACAGCCACCCCGGCTGCCGCCACGATTGCATCTTCCTGATCTGCGACGCCTGCGGCCAGGTGACCCACATCGACAACGACAGCCTGACCGGCCACTTGCGCGAAGCCGCCCGCGACGCCGGTTTTGCCGACGTGCGCCCCGTGGTGGAAATCCGTGGTCGCTGCCAGGCCTGCGCCGCGGCTTAAGGCATCGGTAAATCGAAGCCTGGCGTGGGACCCCGGATCAAGTCCGGGGTGACTATAAGCTTTTACGCAAACTATATTTTTCGTCACCCCGGACGCGATCCGGGGTCCCGCTGATGGGCGGAAAATGTCGCGCAGCCGAAAACGAAAAGAGGCCAGGGTCGGTGCTGACCCTGGCCTCTTGTTCATGCCGCTGGCGCGGAAGCGCGGCTTATTCGGCTGCGGCCTTGGCGGCCTTGGCTTCGTTGTAGCGGACAATGGCTTCGGTGGTGATGCGGCGGGCATCGTCGGCGCCGCCCCAGGTGCCCACACGCACCCACTTTTCCTTTTCCAGGTCCTTGTAGTGGGTGAAGAAGTGCTCGATCTGCTTGAGCACGATCTCGGGCAGGTGATCCTTTTCCAGCACTTCGGTGTAGTACGGGAAGGTCGAATCCACCGGCACGCAGACCAGCTTTTCGTCGCCGCCCTGTTCGTCTTCCAGGTTCAGCACGGCGATCGGGCGGGCGCGCACGACGCAGCCGGGGATGAACGGCGAACGCGCGATCACCAGGGCATCGAGCGGATCACCATCGGGCGACAGGGTGTGCGGCACGAAGCCGTAGTTGGCCGGATAGCGCATCGGCGTGTGCAGGATGCGATCGACGAACAGCGCGCCCGAATCCTTGTCGAATTCATACTTCACCGGTTCGCCGCCAACCGGCACTTCGATGACCACGTTGAGGCTTTCGGGCGGATTGTCCCCGGTGGGGATAAGGTCGATGCGCATCGGTTCTGTCTTGCCTTGGTTCAGGCCCGCGCGGGGCCGGTTGTTGTTCGCAGTGCTACGCGCTCTAGCGCCGTGGCTGTTGCGCCGCAACAATACTTGTGATCGATAGCCCGCCGCTTTGGTTAACCTGCACCCAGCGCATTGATGGTGAAAGCGATCACGCCGATGTTGAAAACGAACGCGGCAAACGAGTGCAGCGTGACGATGCGGCGGATCCGGCCCGCGGTGATCCCGGTGTCCGAAGTCTGGAACGTCATGCCCAAGGTGAAGGAAAAATAGGCGAAATCGAAGTAGTCGGGCGTGTCGGTGCCGGGAAAGTCCAGCCCGCCGCGATCGCGCCCGTTGCTCTCATCGCGGGTATAGTAAAGATGGGCATAGTGCAGCCCATATACCGTGTTGGCAAAAAGCCAGGTCAGCATGAGCGTGCCGATCAGCCGCAGCTTGGCCAGCGAATCGCCATGCGCCGCGCGGGGCAGCTCGCCGGCGATCGATGCCATCACCACTGCGGTCAGGACCGTGGTGATGCACAGCACCAGCACGCGGTTGGCATCGTTGTCCACCGCGCTTTGCCGCATCGTATCGGCATCGGCACAGCGCAGCAGTGGCACCAGCGACAACAGGAATGCCAGCGCCGCAAAATCAAAGCCCATGGCCAGCGAATCGGCCAGTTCGCCACTGTTGCGGGTGAGGGGATGCCACACCCACCACGCCCCGGTGCCGCCCATCAGCAGCACCAGGAACAGGATGAAGCGGGGTGGGGCCAGGCGGCCCAGATGCAGGCTTGGCCCGGCCCCTGCCATCACTTGGCCGCCTTGCCCACGGGCAGCTTGCTGGCGTGCGGGGCCAGCAGCTTGTCCAGACCGGTCGGTGCCGTTCCGGGCGCCGTGCGCACCAGCCAGGGCCAGCGCAGGCCATCGGCATAGGTGATCGGCAGCGTGACAAAGCGATCGTCACGCTTGACCAGCAGTTCGATCGGGCGGCCGGCGCCGGGGTTGCCGGTCTTGGCATTGGTGATCGCGCCCTTGAGCTTGTCCGCGTCATAGGCGTCGCCGTTCACGGCCATCACCTGCATGCCCGAAACCAGCCCCGCCTTGAACGCCGGGCCATCCCAGCGCGAGGCGGTGACCTTGCCGTCCTTGTCCAGCGTCACGCCCAGCGAGTTGAACAGGCTCAGCACCTTGGCATCGGCCATGCGCGCCTTGTCATAGGGGTTGGGCTCGTCCTTGAATTCCAGCTTGTAGCCGCCGCGCTCGATCCCGCCCAGCGGCACCGGCTGACCCGGCGTCTGCAGGCGGGTCTTGAGGAACGTGGCCCAGTCATAGGGATAAACGCCATTCAGGGTCTTGACCACGTCATCGAATTCATAGGTCAGCACGCCCCAATCGCCGTCGCGCACGCCAAAGAACGCCTTGGCGAAATCATCCAGGCCCTTCTTGCCGGCGGTGCCGTCGCGGATGATCTGGTCGGCCTCCAGCCACACCAGCGCGCCTTCGGTGTAATAGTCCTCGTTGCGGGTGAGCGAGGAATAGGGCTTGGGCTTGCGGGCGGCGAAGATGGGATCCATCGTCGTGTCTTCCACCGAGCGCCAGTCGCGCCCGGCGGTCTGGGTGAACGTGCCGGCATAGTTGGCGAGGCTGCCCAAGACCACGTCCTTGCTCTGCACGCCCGAGCGTGCGGCCAGGACCAGGCCCCAGAACTGCGTCTGCCCTTCATAGACCCACAGCAGGTTGTCCTGCATCGGCTGGCGATAGTCGGGCGTCCACAGCTTGGCCGAGCGGCGAAACTTGCCATCCCAGCTGTGGCTGAATTCGTGGGCGATCACGTTGCGGTCCCAGTCATAGGCGGCCCAGTCGGTCAGGCTCTTGGGTTCCTGCTGGTTTTCGCTGGAACGGTGGTGTTCCAGGCCGATGCTGCCCATGCGATCGGTCAGCGCGAGCAGGAAATCGTAGTGATCGAAATGGCGCGCGCCGAATGCGCCCACGGCTTCGTCGGCCAGGTTGCGATAGGCGGCCAGGTTTTCCGGCTTGATCGCCAGCAGCTCGGGCTTGTCGGCGACCAGGTCGAAATAGACGTTGTGGCCCAGATCATGCCGCGCGGCATAGAGCCCGGCAAAGATCGGCGAATCGACCAGGGTTTCATAGTCGGTTTCGGCCCAGGTCACGGTATTGCCCGCGCCGCTCTGCGTCTTGCCATCCAGCGCGGTGAACACGGTCCAGCCCTGCGGGAAGCTGACAGTGGGACGCACCTTGATCTGCCGCACATAGTGACCGGCGGGATAGAGGCTCATCTTCTCCCACTGCACGTTGAGCATTTCGCGCGTAACGGTGATGCGGCCTTCGCTGTCGCGCAGCGGCGAGGTGTGGATGAAGCGGGCGACCACTTCGCTGGTGCCGGCGGGCAGGGGGATGTGGAACGCGTTCACTTCCACCGGGTCGCGGGTCCAGGCCAGCTTCTGGCCCTTGGCTTCAAAGGTGATGCCGGCCAGCTCGGCCACGGGGCCGCGATTGCCATGCTCGCCCGGCAGCCAGGCCGGCAGCTGCAGGATCAGTTCCTTGGCATCGGCCGCCACCGGCACGGTTTCCACCACCCGGAATGCCCCGGTGGCCAGATCGGTGGCATCGATCTGCAGCCCGATCGTGCCGGGATAGGGCACGTCCTGCGCATCGGGCACCCCATGGGCGATCGGCACGGCCATCGGGCGGCTGTTGCTCGCCGGCTGCACCTGCGCCAGCGCGGGCTGCGCCAGGATCAGGGTGGCAAGTGCCAGGGTGGACGTGGAAAGGGCGGAAAGCAGGCCAATGCCTTGGGGGGTTTTGCGCATGGCGCCTTTCATGCCGCCAAGCGGTCTCATCTGCAACGGCCAGATGGGCACAATACGCGGCGGATCGCCACGGATGCTTCCCCCACCGCGCGAAAGCCGCTATCCGCGCGCGCCATGAGCAAGCAAACCATTCCCACCCCTCAGGCCATTCGTGGCACCCAGGACATTTTCGGCGCCGAGGCGGAAGCGTTCGGCCATGTCGTGGAAACGTTCGAGCGCGTGCGCAAGCTCTATCGCTTTCGCCGGGTGGAAATGCCGGTGTTTGAAAAGACCACCGTGTTCTCGCGCTCGCTGGGCGAAACCACCGACGTGGTATCGAAGGAAATGTATTCGTTCGAGGATCGCGGCGGCGAATCGCTGACGCTGCGGCCCGAATTCACCGCTGGCCTCGCCCGCGCCTATCTCACCAATGGCTGGCAGCAGCACGCCCCGCTCAAGATCGCGACGCACGGGCCCCTGTTCCGCTATGAGCGCCCGCAAAAGGGCCGCTATCGCCAGTTTCACCAGATCGATGCCGAAGTGATCGGCGCGGCCGAACCGCAGGCCGACGTGGAACTGCTGGTCATGGCTGACCAGTTGCTGCGCGAACTGGGCATTGCCGATGGCGTGAGGCTCAACCTCAATACCCTGGGCGATGCGCCGAGCCGCGAAGCGTGGCGTGCCGCGCTGATCGACTATTTCCGCGCGCACAAGGACCAGCTTTCGGAAGAATCGCAGGACCGGCTGGAACGCAACCCGCTGCGCATCCTTGATTCCAAGGATCCGCGCGACAAGCCGTTCACGGCCGATGCGCCGATGATCGACCAGTTCCTCTCGGCTGAGGCGCAGGATTTCTTCGGCAAGGTTACCGCTGGCCTCGATGCGGCGGGCGTTGCCTGGGTGCGCGCGCCGGCGCTGGTGCGTGGCCTCGATTACTATCGCCACACCGCGTTCGAATTCATCACCGACCGGCTGGGCGCGCAGGGCACCGTGCTGGGCGGCGGGCGCTATGACGGCCTGCTCGAAGCGCTGGGTGGCCCGGCCACCCCGGCGGTGGGCTGGGCCGCCGGGATCGAGCGTCTGGCCATGCTGGTGGCCGATGCGCGCACCATCACGGAGCCGGCCGCCGACGTGGCGATCGTGCCGATGGGCGCGGCGGCCGAGGCCGCCTGCCTGGGCCTGGCGGCCACGCTGCGGCGCGGCGGCTTGACGGTGGACATGGGCTATCGCGGCAACATGAAGAAGCGGATGAGCCGGGCCAACGAAAGCGGCGCGCGCTTTGCCCTGATCGTGGGTGACGAGGAACTGGCCGCCGGTGAAGCGACGGTGAAGAACCTCGTGACCGGCACGCAGGAGCGCATGGCGCTGCACGCGATTCCGGCGCACATCGCCGCCTGATGGCCGTTTCCGACGCACGTCTGGGCCAGATCGGCGCGCGCTTCGCCGAACTGGAAGCGCGCCTGGCTTCGGGCACGCTGGAAGGGGAGGCATTCGTCGCCGCCAGCCGCGACTATGCCGAGCTGGAGCCGGTCGCGCGCGCGGCCCGCGCCGTGCAGGTAATGCGCGACGAGCTGGCCAGCCTTGCTGCGCTCAACGAACCCGATGCCGAAATGCGCGCGCTGGCCGAAGAGGAAATGCAGCAGCTGCGCGGCGCCTTGCCCGAGGCCGAACGCGCGCTGGCGATCGCCATGCTGCCGCGCGATTCGGCCGACGTGCGCCCGGCCATGCTGGAAATCCGCGCCGGCACCGGTGGCGATGAAGCCGCGCTGTTCGCCGCAGATCTGTTCCGGATGTACGAACGCTTTGCCGCCGAACAGGGCTGGAAGGTGGAAGTGATCAGCGCCAACGCCAGCGAACTGGGCGGCTTCAAGGAAGTGATCGCCCATGTCGCCGGCCAGGGCGTGTTCGCGCGGCTGAAGTTTGAAAGCGGCGTGCACCGCGTGCAGCGCGTGCCCGTGACGGAAAGCGGCGGCCGCATCCACACCAGCGCTGCGACCGTGGCCGTGCTGCCCGAGGCAGACGAAGTGGACGTGGCGATCGAGGACAAGGACCTCAAGATCGACATCTATCGCGCCAGTGGCGCGGGCGGCCAGCACGTCAACACCACGGATTCGGCCGTGCGCATCACGCACCTGCCCACCGGCCTGGTGGTGACCCAGCAGGACGAACGCAGCCAGCACAAGAACCGCGCCAAGGCGATGCAGGTGCTGCGCACGCGGCTCTATGACCTGCGCCGCGAACAGGCCCAGGGCGCCGAGGCCGAGGCCCGCCGCGCCCTGGTCGGCTCGGGCGACCGCTCGGAACGCATCCGCACCTACAACTTCCCGCAAGGCCGGGTGACCGACCACCGCATCAACCTGACGCTTCATCGCCTGCCCGAAGTGCTGGCCGGGCCGGGTCTGGGCGAACTGATCGACGCGCTGACCGCCGAAGACCAGGCCAAGCGCCTGGCCGCGATGGATGACTGAGAAGCGCGGTTCAGGCCGCCACCACCCCCCGACCCCCTCCTCTGAAGAGGAGGGGGAGAACAACGACAAAGCCCCATCCTCTTTAGAGGAGGGGGTCGGGGGTGGTGGAAACCACGCGCAAACCGTCCGCCAGGCGCTCTTCCAGGCGGCGCAGATGCTCGCCCCCACCAGCGATACCGCGCGGCTCGATGCCGAGGTCTTGATGGCTCATGCGCTGGGCTGCACGCGCACCGATGTGCTGCTGCGCCACATGGACGCGCCGGTGCCGGGCGGATTTGCCCGGCTGGTGGCGCGCCGGCAGGGGCACGAGCCGGTGGCCTATATCGTTGGCAGCCAGGAGTTCTATGGGCTGGACCTGGCGGTGAGCCCGGCGGTGCTGATCCCGCGCGGGGATAGCGAGACGCTGATCGAGGTGGCGCGGCAGGCCCTGGCCGGGCGGCCGCCGGCGCGCATTCTCGATCTGGGCACGGGTTCGGGCGCGCTGCTGCTGGCGGCGCTGTCGATCTGGCCGCAGGCAATGGGCACCGGCATCGAACGGTCTGACGCGGCGCGGGTCGTGGCGGCGGGCAATGCCTTGCGCCTGGGCCTGGATGCGCGGGCGCGCATGCAGCCGGGCGATTGGACCAAGCCCAACTGGGCCGCCGCGCTGGGGCGGTTCGATCTGATCCTGGCCAACCCGCCCTATGTGGAAAGCGATGCCGCGCTCGATCCTGGCGTGCGCGATTTCGAGCCGGCCAGCGCGCTGTTTGCCGGGGCAGACGGCATGGCCGATTATGCCGTGCTGGTGCCGCAACTGCCTGATCTTCTGGCCCCTGGCGGCGTTGCCGTGGTGGAGATCGGCTGGCGGCAGGGGGCGGCCGTGGCGGCCCTCGCGCACGACCATGGCATGGCGGCGCGCGTCCATCCCGATCTTGCCGGGCGTGACAGGGCTGTGGAAATGACGCTTTGCCACAATATTTCGCTTGGCAAGCCGACCAGCGATCACTAATTGTCCCATCTGGCAGGGCGACGGATGAAGGCTTCCCGTCCCGGCCAACTCCACCATTTGCGCCCGCATCGGCCTCTCACCAGGGGCTTTCGGCTGGCAGATGCTGGGAATCTGCGCACCCGTGCGTTGCGGGCGCGTGGCGGAGGGTTGCGCGGCGACAGGATCGGCAAAAGCTACCGACAGCCGCCCCAAACAAGGACGTGCCTGAGTTGAACAACAATCGTGGGAACAACCGCCGGCGCGGCCGCGGTAACAATCGTCCGCAAGGTGGCGGCCAGCAGCTCAATCGCATCGACAGCCGCGCGCGGGGCAATGCCCCCCAGCTGCTCGAAAAGTATCGCAAGATGGCGCAGGATGCCCACCTCAACGGGGATCGTGTCCAGGCCGAATACTATCTGCAATTTGCCGACCATTATTTCCGCGTGATTGCCGATACCCGGCTGCGCCAGGAAGAAGCCCGCCAGCGCCACAGCGGCAATGGCGAGCGCTGGAGCGAGGGCGAGCCCGAAGACGACGGCATGGACTTCTCGATCGAAGGGGATTTCCCCGCGTTCGATCGTCCCTATGTCCGCCGCGAGGAACGCGAAGTGCGCACCGCCGATCGTCAGGATCGGCCCGAACGCCAAGATCGTCAGGATCGCCAGGAGCGGCCCGAACGGTCTGAACGCCAGGATCGCCCGGAACGCCAGGAGCGGGCAGACCGCACCGAACGCCAGGGTGAAACCGGCAACGATCGCGGTTCCGACCGTGGCGCTGATCGCGCTTCGGACCGCTCGGGCAGCCGTCGCCGCTTTGAAGATCGCCGCCCCTCGGCCGCTGTTGCCAACGCCGCCGATGCCGATCAGCCCGTTCCGCTCGAAGGCGTGCGCGCCGATGAAGGCGAGCCGGTCACCGATGTGAGCGACAACCCGTTCATCCGCGAAAGCCGCAGCCCGCGTGGTCCGCGTCAGCAGCGCACCGAACGCCGTCCGCGCCGCAGCGCAGTAGCCTCCGAAGGGCTCGACCCGGCCAGCCTGCCGCCCGCCATCGGCGTGCGCAGCGAGCCGGCCGCCGAAGCCCCGGCGCCCGCGCCCGCTCCGGCCGTCACTCCGGCGCCTGCCCCTGCGGCCGAGCCGGCGAGCGACGCTTCGGCCGAAGCCGCACCGGCGCCCAAGCGCCGTGGCCGCCCGCGCAAGAACCCCTTGCCCGAAAGCGCCGAAGGCTGAACCCTTTGGCCAATCCAGGCCTGGTAATATGATAAAGGCGCCCGCATTCCGGGCGCCTTTTTCGTTGCGGCACACGCCCTGGCGCAACCGCGCTTGCCCTCGCTGGGCCGCCGCCGCATAGAACCGGGCAATGAAGGCTTGGCTCCGTTCCCGTTTCGCCGCGCTGGTTGCGCTGGGCGATGCTCGTTTGTCCCGCCGCAGCGAAGCGGCCGTGCTCGTCATGGCCGGCGGCCTGGGGGCGCTGGGCTTCGCCCCGCTCAACTGGTGGCCGCTGACGCTGCTGGCGCTGGCCGTGCTGGCGGCGCGGATGCAGCGGGCGCGCGTTCCCGTTCATGCCCTGCTGGTGGGCGAGCTGTGGGGCTGGGGCCATTTTTCGGTGGGCAATGGCTGGATCGCCACGGCCTTTACCTATCAGGCGCAGATGCCGGCCTGGCTGGGCTGGATCGCGGTGCTGCTGCTGGCGGTCTATCTTGCGCTGTTTCCCGCCGTGGCCACGTTGGCGGCATGGTGGCTGGGGCGGCGCTGGCGTCTGGCGCCGGTGCCGGCGCTGGCCGCGCTGTGGATCGTGACCGAATGGGCGCGCGGCTGGGTCTGCACCGGTTTCCCGTGGAACCCGCTGGCCGCCACCGCGCTGGGCGGGTTCGATCGACCCGGCCTGGCGCGCGTGCTGCCGTGGCTGGGCACTTATGCACTGTCAGGCCTGGTCGTGCTGCTTGCCGGGCAATGGCTGTTTGCCCTGCGCGCCGGGGCGCAGCGCCGCTGGGGCCTGGCGGCGGCCCACTTTGCGCTGCCGGCGGCGTTGTTCCTGCTGCCGCTGGGCGGGCAAAAGGCCACTGGCAGCGTGCCGTTCACCTTGGTCCAGCCCAACATCGGCCAGGACGAGATCAACGACGCCAGCCGGTATGAGGAACAGTTCCAGCGCGCCGCCGCGCTCAGCCTGCCGCGCCAGCCGGGGCAGCGGCGCCTGGTGCTGTGGCCCGAAAGCGGCGTGCCCGATTATCTGCAGGAAGGCTATCCCCGCGCCTGGTATGCCGGCACCACCTATGGCGGCGATCCGCTGCTGGCGCGGGCGCGCATGGGCCGCGTGATCGGGCCAGGCGCGCTGCTGCTGACCGGCGCGGTCGACCTGGTGTTTCCGCCCAATCCGGCCCCGGCCGCCATGCCGGTCGGCGCGTGGAACGTGGTGACCGCGATCGACAGCCAGGGCGTGATCCAGGGCCATTATGCCAAGGCGCACCTTGTGCCTTATGGCGAATACCTGCCGATGCGCGGGCTGCTCACGCCGCTGGGCCTGTCGCGCCTGGTGGCGGGCGATTTCGATTACTGGTCGGGCCCGGGGCCGCGCACGCTGGATTTTTCGGCGCTGGGCCTGCCGCGCGTGGGCGTGCAGGTGTGCTATGAAATCATCTTTTCGGGTCAGGTGATCGACCGCGCCCACCGCCCCGATGTGCTGTTCAACCCGACCAACGATGGCTGGTTCGGCGCCTGGGGCCCGCCACAGCATCTCGCCCAGGCCCGGCTGCGCGCGATCGAGGAAGGGCTGCCGGTGCTGCGCTCCACCACCAACGGCATTTCGGCGGTGATCGATGCGCGTGGCGGCGTGCGCGCCTTTGCCCCGCAGCACGTGGCGAGCCGCATCGAAGGGCTGGTGCCACCCGCGCTGCCCCCTACGCCGTTTGCGCGAATGGGCAACATATTGCCGCTTTTGTGGGCTGCAGCGCTTCTTTTGGCCGCGCTGGTTGCCTCCCGCCGTTGCCCGCGCTAGAGGCGGCACATAAAGATTGCTTTATATCGGACCCTTTGCCCATGCGCAGCGATTACCTGTTCACTTCCGAAAGCGTCTCCGAAGGCCATCCCGACAAGGTGGCGGACCAGATCAGCGACGCCATCGTCGACCTGTTCCTGAGCAAGGACCCCGAGGCGCGCATTGCCTGCGAAACCTTGACGACGACCAACCTGGTGGTGCTGGCCGGCGAAATTCGCGGGCGCGGCATCATGGATGCCAAGGGCGAATGGGCGCCCGGCGTGCGCGAGGAAGTGGAAGCCGTGGTGCGCGCCACCGTGCGGCGCATCGGCTATGAGCAGGAAGGCTTCCACTGGGAAAACTTCCGCTTTGAAAACAACCTTCACGCCCAGTCGGCGCACATTGCCCAGGGCGTGGACGCCGGCGAGAACAAGGACGAAGGCGCTGGCGACCAGGGCATCATGTTCGGCTTTGCCTGCGACGAGACGCCCGATCTCATGCCCGCGACGCTGGATTACAGCCACAAGATCCTGCAGCGCCTGGCCGCCGACCGCCATTCCGGCGCCGCGCCGTTCCTGGAGCCCGATGCCAAGAGCCAGGTGACCCTGCGCTTCAAGGACGGCAGCCCGGCGGCCTGCACCGCGATCGTCGTCTCCACCCAGCACAAGCCGGGTTATGACGAAGGCGCCAAGGATGCCGAACTCAAAGCCTGGGTGAAGCAGGCCGTGGCCGCGGTAATCCCGGCCGAGCTGCTGTCTGACCAGACGGTCTATCACATCAACCCCACCGGCAGCTTTGAAATCGGTGGCCCCGATGGCGATGCTGGCCTGACCGGGCGCAAGATCATCGTCGATACCTATGGCGGCGCAGCGCCCCATGGCGGCGGCGCGTTTTCGGGCAAGGACCCGACCAAGGTTGACCGTTCGGCCGCCTATGTCACGCGCTATATCGCCAAGAACATCGTGGCGGCGGGCCTGGCCAAGCGCTGCACGATCCAGGTGGCCTATGCCATCGGCGTGTCGCAGCCGCTGTCGCTCTATGTCGATACCCACGGCACCGGCACGGTGGACGATGCCACGCTGGAACGCGCGGTGGAACTCGTCGCCAAGCAGCGCCTGGGCGGCTTGACGCCGCGCGGCATTCGCGTGGGCCTGTCGCTCAACAAGCCGATCTATGGCGTGACGGCGGCCTATGGCCACTTTGGCCGCACGCCCGAAGGCGACCTGTTCCCGTGGGAACGCACCGACCTGGTGGACGATCTCAAGGCCGCACTGGCCTGATACCGAGCACTGCGCCCGCCGTCAGTTCGATAGCCGTCAGTTCATCAGGCGGCGGGCAGCACGCTCCAGCAGCGGTTCATCGTCCAGCACTTCGCCCAGCACGGCCAGCGTACCGTCGGGCATGCGCCGCACCATCACCAGTGAAAATTCGCGGCCATCGGCAGGAATGTCGGCCAGGCTGCGTGCCGGCAGGGTGCGCAGCGAGGCTTCGAGCGCGGCACGCGGATCGCTGCGCGCCTGGCCTTCCTCGCTGCGGCGCAGGCGGCGCTCGGCCGCGACCACGCCCTTGAGGCCGCCCGGCGTATTGGCCAGGAACCCGGCCAGTTCCCCGCGTGACAGGCCCAGGCGATGGGCATGGGCCAAGGCCGTGGCATATTCGGTCAGCCGCGTTTTGTCGTACTGCGCGCCAAACACCAGCTTGACCACCGGGATCAGCGGGGCGCGCGCCTGCATCGTCAGCCCGGCATCGGCCATCAGCGCGGCCAGATCATCGGGTTCCGCCTCTGCCGCCAGGGCAAAGTCCCAGGCGCGGCCGATCGCGGCATAGAGCGCGTGACGGGTGCGGTCCTCGCTGCCCAGGGCGAGTGCGGCCATGGCGCGGGCGCTGGCCAGCCAATCGGCCAGGCTGTCGGGCTCGGGCTGGTCCAGCCCTTCGGCAAAGGCGGCCGTGGGAAACGCGCCTTGGGCAAAGGGATCGAGTGGCGGCAGATTGAGCGCGGGCAGGATTTCCAGCGCCACTTCGCCGAGATCGAGTTCATCGGCGTCTGCCCCGGCGTCTTGCGGGGCCAGGTTGCGCGGATCGCGCGGGCGCACCGGGCCATCGGCCCACTGGCCCAGCGAATCGGCCAGGCTGCCCCAAGGCTCGCCCGGTTCGGCACCGGCCGGCGCGGGATCGGCAAAGGCGGGCAGCGGCAGATCGGGGCGGGCGTGCGTGGCGGCACTGTCTGCGCCATCGCCCCCGCGCAGAGCGGTCACCGCCTTGCGGCGCGGCTTCTTCTCGCCCAGCACCAGGCCGATTTCGGCCATCAGCTCGTTGGTGGTCGCCTGGTCGGCCAGTTCCTTCCAGTTGATCACGCCAAAGATGTAGTCGAGCGTGTCACCGCTGGACGAGAACGGCAGCAGGATGCCGCGATAGAGGATCGTGCGCCCGCGCTGGTTGGCAAATTCCGCCTCGAACCCGATCGGCGCCTCGTTGGCCACGATCTGCATGTAGTGATCGGTGATGCGCGACAGGATCGAGCGGCCCGGCACCTGGCTCAACCGCGTCAGCGGGCCTTCGCCCGCGCAATCGGCCAGCAATGCCTCGCCAACATAGGCGATGGCTGGATCATCGAGCCCTGCGTCGAACTGCAGCAGCACCGCATGATCGGCAAAGTCAGGCCATTGCCCGGCCAGCAGCGGGCCGACCAGCGGCAGGCGGCTGTCGCCCAGCATCCCGGCCCAGAAGTTATAGGCGCGCACCTGCATGCGCCGCTCGTCCGCGCCCATCAGCGGCGGCAGCGGCTGATCGACCAGATCGCCGTCGAGCAGGTCATCGTCGGGATCGCTGCCGGCAAACAGGCCCAAGGGGCCGGGTTCGTCGGCAAATCCGCGCATGCTGTCCATTACCAAGCCCTTCGTCACGCTCCTTGCCCCAGTCTGGCGCAACATGGTGAAGAAGCGATTAAGTTGCGCCGATGGATTTCCGGGTGTTGGGAAGGTGTTGCCGGGGCTTGGCCTAACCCCGCGCGGCGATGGCGCGGGCCTTGGCCAGCAGCCGCTCGGCCATGTCACGGTGCAGCAGTTCGGCCATCTTGCCGTTGACGCGCAGCGCACCCTGGCCGGCATTGGCGGGATCGGCAAAGGCCGCGACGATCGCTTCTGCCTCGGCCAGTTCGGCTTCGCCCGGCGCGAACACGCGGTTGGCCACGGGCAGTTGCGCGGGATGGATCAGGGTCTTGCCGTCAAAGCCAAAGGCGCGTGCCTGGGTGCATTCGGCCTCAAGCAGGGCAAGGTCATCGATCGCGTTGCACACCCCGTCGAGCACGATCAGGCCGTTGGCGCGGGCAGCCAGCACGGCCTGGGCCAGTAGTGGCACGAACGCGGCGCGGCCCGGCGCCTGGGCCATGCCGGTGTCCTTGGCCAGATCGTTGAGGCCCAGCACCAGGCCAGCCAGGCGCGTGGTGACGGCGCAATCGGCGATCCGTTCCAGCGCCAGGGCGGCGCGCGGGGTTTCGATCATCACCCACAGCCGCACGTCGTTGGCAAAGCCGGCGCGGTCCATCGCGGCCGACAGCGTCACGATATCGGCAGCGTCTGCCACCTTGGGTGCCAGCACGGCCTCGATCGGCGCGGCGGCGAGGGCGGCGAGGTCATCATGCCCCCATGGGCCATCCAGTCCGTTGCACCGCGCGATCAGGCGGCGATGGCCAAAGCCGCCGGCCTGCCCCTCGGCCACCAGGGCGGCACGGGCTGGCGCCTTGTGATCGGGCGCGACGGCGTCTTCCAGATCGAGCACCACCGCATCGCAATCGAGGCTGCGCGCCTTGGCGAGAGCACGGGCATTGCTGGCGGGCATGTAGAGCGCGGAACGCAAGGGGCGGGTATCGGTCACGGCATCAACCTTTGCGAGGGGCGGCGCCACGCGGCGCGGGTTCCTTGACGGTATCGACGCGGCCTTCCTCGCGCGCGGGCATCGGCACGAACAGGCGCAGCACGAGATTGCCGACCAGCCAGAGCGCGGCGGCATGGAGTGCGAAGGTCAGGCCACGCTGATCGGCGACCCAGCCCCAGACCCACGCGCCGACCGCCATCGAGCCGAACGTGATCGCCTGGTAGAGCGACAGGCAGCGCCCCAGGATGGCCTCGGGCGAGCGCAACTGCATGGCGACGTTGAGGCTGGTGAGCGCCGCGACCCAGCCCGATCCGCCGATAAAGCCGGCGACCATGGCGATTGGCAGGCTGTGGGCCTGGGCCAGCAGGAGCAGCGCGCCGATGAAGCCGACCGTCGCGCCGGTGATGATCACTTCTGCGCCAAAGCGGCGGCGCGCCTTGGTGATCCACAGCGCATTGACGATCGACCCCACGCCGAACGATCCGAGAATCAGGCCATAGTCCAGCTCGGTCCCGGCCAGGGTATCGTGCGCCACGGCGGGGATCAGCGCCTGGAACGCGCTGGCCCCAAAGCCGAAGGCCGCCCCGCGCAACAGCACCTTGCGGATCGGGACGGAGCCGGCGCAGAACACCAGGCCCATCTTGATCGATTGCAGCATGGGCTGGCGCTGCGGCGCGCGCGCCTCTGGCCGCCAGCGCGCCAGCACCACCAGCATGCCGACATAGCTGATCGCGTTGGCGGCAAAGGCCGCGCTCACGCTCAGGATCGAGATCAGCACCCCGCCCAGCGCCGGGCCGACGCTGCGCGCCAGATTGTTGGACATGGAATTGAGCGCGATCGCCTGGGGCAGATCGGCCTTGCCCACTTGCAACCGCACCGAAGCCTGCCAGGCCGGCTGGTTGATCGCGGTGCCCATGCCCACCATCAGGGTGAGCAGCAGCAGCGACAGCGGCCCCAGCGCGCCGCGATAGCCCAGCACCGCCAGCACGGCGGAAACCACCAGCATGGCGGTCTGCGCCCAGATCATCACGCGGCGGCGGTCAAAGTTGTCGGCAATCGCCCCGGCAAACAGGCCCAACAGCAGGATCGGCAGGCTGGACGATGACTGCACCAGGGCGATCAGCACGTGGCTGCGCGTCAACTCGGTCATCAGCCAGGCGGCCGCGGCCGACTGGATCATCGATCCCAGGTTGGAGACCAGGTTGGCCGTCCAGATCGCGCGAAACGCGGGATAGCGAAACGGCGCCAAGGCGCCGCCGGGCTGGGCCTCACCCGGTTGCAGCTGGGAAGAAGAATCGCCCTGGGTCAAAGCAGATAGCGCATGCGGATCGACGTGGTCATCTGCGCTTCGCCCAGGGTAAAGGCGGCGGCGGAAAAGCGCGGCGGGCCAAACCGGATCGGCGCATCGCGCGAAAAGCCAAAGCCTTCGCGCGGCATCATGAACATCTTG
The DNA here is from genome assembly GCF_003058045.1 of Novosphingobium sp. GV079. Taxonomy (NCBI): domain Bacteria; kingdom Pseudomonadati; phylum Pseudomonadota; class Alphaproteobacteria; order Sphingomonadales; family Sphingomonadaceae; genus Novosphingobium; species Novosphingobium sp. GV079. The sequence goes on from NZ_QBUE01000005.1 coordinate 213,692, forward strand.
TCGAGCCGGCCATTGGCGTTTTCATCGTGGAACAGCGCCACGGCATAGCGGCCGGGCAGCACGTGCTGGAACGCGATCACATCGTTTCCGGCGGCGGGCACGGTCTGGTGCAGCGCCTGCGGATCCTTTTCGCAATCGGGAAAGGTGCCCGGATCGGCGGTGAGGCAGGCCTGGATCAGCCCCTTGTGCGAACGCAGGCCAACCACATCGACCAGCACCGTGGTGCGATCGGGCAGCACGGCGCCGCCCTGGCTGAGCGCGAGTGCGCCCAGCGCGAGCCCGCGCAGCGCTGCCTGGCGAATCGCCTGTGCCTTCACCGCACTTTCCTTTCCTGCCAGCCGGCCAGGCCGGCGTCCGTGCCGCAAAGGCGATCCCATACGCGAAAATAGAGGCCGTAGTTGCACCGATACCGCTCGTGATGCTGATGATGATGGCTGGCCGTTATCAGCCACTTCCCTGCCCGGGAATGAACCAGCCCGGCCGGAAAGATCTCCCAGCCCATGTGGTTGGTTACGCCCATCACCGTCATCACCACCAGAACGCAGGCCAGCACCCCGGCCTGGATCGGCACCACGAAGACCAGCGCGGGAATGAACAGGCCGACCACGGCCGCCTCGATCGGGTGGAAATTCATCGCTGCCCAGGCCGTGGGCGGGCGGCTGGCATGGTGGATGGCATGCACGCTGCGAAACACGCGTGGCCGGTGCATCCAGCGATGCGTCCAATAAAACCAGGTATCGTGGGCAAACAGATAGACCAGCAGCGACACCGGCATCCACCACAGCGGATAGGCGTGGGGATCGGCATAGATGCGGGTCCACCCGTGCTGCTGCCAGCCCCAGGCGATGATCCCGGCGGGCACGCCATAGATCGCCGCAGAGGCCAGGCTCCAGCCGATCTCGCGGCGGATCTGCGCCTCGAGCCCGGCATAATGGCCAGGCAGGCGCCGCTGGGTAAGCCAGGCAAACAGCCCGCTGGCCGCCACATAGCGCACCGCGACGATCGCGGTCATGGCGAGCGCCGACAGCAGCAGCGCGGCAAGCGTTGGACTGGTCATGCTTTTCCCGATCGGCACACGATGCGCCTGGCTGCCCCTATGCCAAGCCGGGCCGGCGCTGCCCAGCCCGATTTTCGCCCATGCAGCATAGACAAGGTGCCCTTGCCAGCGCGGGGCGGCGCGCCTAGATAACCGGAGCGATTCGGTCTGATTTGCGCACGCCTGTCGAAACGGCGGAATCGGGCCGACCCCACCCACGGTTGCGAGCAGGTGCGATGCGATTGTCGAGCATGGCTGACTATGCCGTTGTCATGATGTGCGCTGCCGCGCGCCATTGCGGCTGCCACGCGGCCGATCGCCCCCTGCTCTCGGCCCAGCAGCTCGCTGCCGAAACCGGCTTGCCCGCGCCCACCGTGCAGAAGCTGGTCAGCAAGATGTCGGCCGCCGGCCTGCTGAAATCGGTGCGCGGCGCGCGCGGCGGGCTCAAGCTGGCGCGCCCGGCCGCGGCGATCAGCCTGGCCGATGTGATCGAGGCGGTCGAAGGGCCGATTGCCATGGCCGCGTGCAGCGGGCATGGGCGCGGCGATTGCACGCTGGAAGGCGCCTGCATGGTGCGCCCGCACTGGCCGGCGGTGGATGCCGCGCTGCGCGCCGCGCTTTCAAGCGTGTCGCTGGTGCAGCTTGCCCGCCCGGCCCAAACCGGCCATCTGGCCACCCCTGCGGCGGCCATGATGCCTGCCGCATCCCCCATTCCTGCCGAGTTGCCCGCATGACCGAAGAAACCCTGAACGACACGCCGGTTAAGGACCAGGCCGCGCGCGACGCGGCCGCCCGCGTGGCGGAATACGAGCACGGCTGGGCTTCGGACATCGAGCAGGAATATGGCCCCAAGGGCCTGTCGGAAGACACCGTGCGCTTCATCTCGGCCAAGAAGGACGAGCCGGAGTGGATGCTGGAATGGCGGCTCAAGGCCTATCGCCACTGGCTGACCATGCCGATGCCCGACTGGGCCAAGCTGAACATTCCGCCGATCGATTACCAGGACGCCTATTACTGGGCCGCGCCCAAGAAGAAGGATGGCCCCAAGTCCCTGGACGAGGTCGATCCCGAAATCCTGCGCGTTTATGAAAAGCTGGGCATTCCCCTGGCCGAGCAGGAAGTGCTCGCTGGCGTGGAAGGCGCGCGCAAGATCGCCGTGGACGCGGTGTTCGACAGCGTCTCGGTGGCCACCACGTTTCGCAAGGAACTGGAAGCGGCCGGCGTCATCTTCCGCTCGATCAGCGAGGCGATCCGCGAGTTTCCCGATCTGGTGCGCCGCTGGCTGGGCAAGGTCGTGCCGATGCACGACAACTACTTTGCTGCGCTCAACTGCGCGGTCTTTTCCGATGGCACTTTCGTCTACATTCCCGAAGGCGTGCGCTGCCCGATGGAGCTGTCGACCTATTTCCGCATCAATGCGGAAAACACTGGCCAGTTCGAACGCACCCTGATCGTGGCCGACAAGGGCGCCTATGTCTCGTACCTGGAAGGCTGCACCGCGCCGCAGCGTGACGAGAACCAGCTCCATGCCGCGGTGGTCGAACTCGTCGCGCTCGACGATGCCGAGATCAAGTATTCCACGGTGCAGAACTGGTATCCCGGCGACGCGCAAGGCAAGGGTGGCATCTACAACTTCGTGACCAAGCGCGCGCTGTGCCAGGGCGCCCGGTCCAAGGTGTCGTGGACCCAGGTGGAAACCGGCTCGGCCGTCACGTGGAAGTATCCCAGCTGCGTGCTGAACGGTGAGGATTCGGTCGGCGAATTCTATTCCGTCGCCGTCACCAACAACTACCAGCAGGCCGATACCGGCACCAAGATGATCCACAACGGCAAGCGCAGCCGCTCGACCATCGTGTCCAAGGGGATCAGCGCGGGCAAGTCCAACAACACCTATCGCGGGTTGGTGCGCGTGGCGCCGCAGGCCGAGGGCGTGCGCAACTTCACCCAGTGCGACAGCCTGCTGCTGGGGGCGGAATGCGGCGCGCACACCGTGCCCTATATCGAGGTGAAGAACCCTTCGGCGACGATCGAGCACGAGGCGACGACCAGCAAGATCAGCGATGACCAGCTGTTCTACGCGATGCAGCGCGGGCTGGACCAGGAACAGGCCGTGGCGCTGATCGTCAACGGCTTTGCCAAGGAAGTCCTGCAGCAGCTGCCGATGGAATTTGCCGTGGAAGCGCAAAAGCTTCTGGGCATCAGCCTGGAAGGCAGCGTGGGATGAGCGCGCTCTTGATCATGGCGCTGGCCACGGTCACCGCGCCTGACAGCGCCCCGGCGCTGGCGGCGGTGCAGAAGTGCGACAAGCAGGCCATGCGCGCCATGGCCACGGGCGAGCCGCACCGCCGCACCGAATTTGCCGCCGCCGTCTATGCCGAGCAGCGCGCGATCGCGCAGGAACGCGCCGCGCTGCTCGATGCGCAGATCGCTGGCACGCCCAGCCCCAGCGGCGCGGCCACGGCGGCCACTGCCCTTGGCCAGATCGACGCCCGGCAGAAGGAGCTGGACGACGTGAAAGCCATCGAAAAATCGTGGCGCGACCTGTTCGACGAGGTTCGCGCCGACTTCCTAGCCAATTGCTCGAGCGGAAAACGCAATGCTGACGATAAGTGACCTCTCCAACGAAATCGCCGGCAAGGCCATTCTCAAGGGGCTTTCGCTCACCATCAAGGCGGGCGAGATCCACGCGATCATGGGCCCCAATGGTGCGGGCAAATCGACGCTGGCCTATACCCTGGGCGGCCGCCCCGGCTATGACGTGACCGGCGGCAGCGTGGATTTCGCGGGCCAGGATCTGCTCGCCATGGACCCGCACGAGCGGGCGGCGGCCGGGCTGTTCCTGGGCTTCCAGTATCCGGTGGAAATCCCCGGCGTGTCCAACGTGCAGTTCCTGCGCGAGGCGCTCAATGCGCAGCGCAAGCAGCGTGGGGAAGAGCCGCTCTCGGGCGGCGCCTTCCTCAAGCTGGCGCGCGAAAAGGCCGACCTGCTGCGCATGGATATGGACATGCTCAAGCGCCCGGTAAACGTGGGCTTTTCCGGCGGCGAGAAGAAGCGCGCCGAGATGGTCCAGATGGGCATTCTCGACCCCAGGCTGGCGATCCTGGATGAAACCGATTCGGGCCTGGACATCGATGCGCTGCGCATCTGCGGCGAAGGCATCAACGCGATCATGCGCAAGCCCGACAAGGCGGTGCTGCTGATCACGCACTACCAGCGCCTGCTCGATTACGTGAAGCCCGATTTCGTCCACGTCCTCGCCGGCGGCCGCATCGTCCGCTCGGGTGGGGCCGAACTCGCGCTGGAACTGGAACAGCACGGTTACGAGGCGGTGGCGTGACCACCGCCACGCTTGTCCCAACCCGGGCGGACGAGGCGTTCCGCTATGCCGATCTGGCCGCGCTTGCCACGCTGTGGCCGCTGCCCGCGCAGGCAGTGGACGTGGCGGCGGGCGCCAGCGGCAGCCTGTCGGTGGTCCTGGCCGGCCGCGCGCCCGAGGCGCGCGATCTGGTGATCACCCTGGGCGAGGGCGCACAATACGATCTGCGCCTGCTCAATGCCGGCAGCGCCTATGGCCGCATCGCGGTGAAAGTGCGCCTGGCCAAGGGCGCGCGGTTCCACCTGGGCGCGGCGCAGCTGGGCGGCGGCAACCAGACGGTCGAAATCGTTACAGAGGTGGTCCACGCCGAGCCTGACGCCGTGTCGAGCCAGGTGGTCCGCTCCGTTCTGGCGGGCCAGGCGACCGGCACCTATCTCGGCCGCGTGGTGGTTGATCGCGGCGCGGTGGGCACCGATGGCGAACAGTCGATCCGCGCCATGCTGCTTGATCGCACCGCCACGGCCAATGCCCGGCCCGAACTGGAAATCTATGCCGACGACGTGAAGTGCGCGCATGGCTGCGCCGTGGGCGAACTGGATGCGCAGGGCCTGTTCTACCTGCAATCGCGCGGGCTGCCGCCGGCAGAGGCCAAGAAGCTGATGCTGCAGGCCTTCATCGCCGAAGCCTTTGTCGATGCGCCCGAAGAAGAGGTGCTGACGCAGGCCGCGCTCGCCGCGCTGGGAGGGTTGCTGTGACCACGCTTGCCGCCACCACGCTGACGCAGGCGTCCGATTGGCCGGGCCTCGCCAATCCTGACGGCACGCGCTGGCACTATCTCGATACCGGCGCCACCGCGCAAAAGCCGCAGGTGGTGATCGATGCGGTAACCCGCGCCATCGGCGTGGACTATGCCACGGTGCATCGCGGGGTCTATACCCGCTCGGCCGAGATGACGCTGGGCTTTGAAGCGGCGCGGCGCAAGGTGGCAGGCCTGCTCGGCGCGCACGAGGGCGAGATCGTGTTCACGCGCGGCGCGACCGAGGCGATCAACCTGGTGGCGCAGACCTGGGGCCTCGCTAATCTCAAGGCCGGGGACCGCGTGCTGCTCTCGATGCTGGAGCACCATTCCAACATCGTGCCCTGGCAATTGCTGGCGCAGCGCACTGGCATTGCCATCGACGTCTGCCCGCTGACCGCCGATGGCCAGATCGATCTTGACGCGGCCGAACGCATGCTGACCGGCGCGCACAAGCTGGTGGCGCTGGGCCATGTGTCCAACGTGCTGGGCAGCGTGCTCGATGTGCCACGCGCCGTGGCGCTGGCCCATGGCGTAGGCGCGAAGATCCTGATCGATGGCTGCCAGGCAGTGCCGCGCCTGAGCGTGGACGTGAAGGCGCTCGACGTCGATTTCTACGTCTTTTCCGGGCACAAGCTCTATGGGCCGACCGGCATCGGCGCGCTCTATGCCAAGGCCGAGCTGCTCGATGCCATGCCGCCGTGGCAGGGCGGCGGGGCGATGATCGATCGCGTGTCGTTTGCCGGCACTACCTTTGCCCCCGCGCCGCAGCGGTTCGAGGCGGGCACGCCTGCCATCGTCGAGGCGATTGGCCTGGGCGTGGCGGTGGATTTCGTCCAGGGACTGGGGCTTGCTGCCATCCATGCCCACGAAACCGCGCTGGTGCGCACCGCGCGCGAGGCGCTGCGCGAATTCAATGCCGTGCGCCTGTTCGGCCCGGATGATGCCGCCGGGATCGTCAGTTTCGTGATCGAGGGGGTGCATCCGCACGACCTTGGCACCATATTGGACGAAGAAGGCGTGGCAATCCGCGCCGGCCACCACTGCGCCCAGCCGCTGATGGAGCATCTGGGCGTGCCGGCCACGGCCCGCGCCAGCTTTGGCGTCTATAACGATGAAAGCGATGTCGCAGCGCTCGTGCGCGGCATTGCGCGAACCTTGAGGATCTTCGGATGAGCGCCGATACCCCCCGCTTCACGGTCGAGGAAGTCGATGCGGTGAACCCGCCGCGCCGGGCCCATGTGGACGATATTCCCGAGCCGGCGCCCGAAGCTGCCCCGGTTGAAACGGCCGGCGAGCGCAAGCGCGACTATCTGTCGGGCTTCCTGGCGGAAAAGCCGCAAGGGGTGAACCCGGGCGAGCCGGGCGGCGAGATCTATGAAGGCGTGGTGGCCGCGCTGCGCGACATCTTCGACCCGGAAATTCCGGTCAATATCTATGACCTGGGGCTGATCTATGGCGTCGACGTGGCCGAAGACGGACACGTGGCCGTGACCATGACGCTGACCACGCCGCATTGCCCGGTGGCCGAATCGATGCCCGGCGAAGTGGAACTGCGCGTGAGCGCGGTGCCCGGCGTGCGCGATGCCGAAGTGAACCTGGTGTGGGATCCGCCGTGGGACCCGCAGAAGATGAGCGATGATGCCAAGCTCGAACTCGGGATGCTCTAAGCCATGACCGATGCCCCCACCCGCACCCGCCAGCGCCCTGCGGCGGTCAATCTGACCCCGTCGGCACATGCGCGCATCGCCACCTTGATGGCCAGCGCGCCGGCCGATGCCATCGGCGTCAAGCTGTCCACCCCGCGCCGGGGCTGTTCGGGCCTCGCCTATTCGGTGGACTATGTGAACGCCGCCAATCCGATGGACGAGCGCATCGATACGCCCGGCGGCACCTTGTTCATCGATGGCGCCTCGGTGCTCTACCTGATCGGCAGCACGATGGATTGGGTGGAAGACGATTTCCAGGCCGGCTTCGTCTTTGCCAATCCCAACGCCAAGGGCACCTGCGGCTGCGGCGAAAGCTTCACGATCTGATCTAATCTAATCTAATCTAAGTCAGCCGCGCGAGGGCCCAGCGCGCGGCATCGGCCACGGCCGGATCGGGATCGTCCAATAGCGCGCGCACTGGCGCCACCAGTGCCGCGTCGCCGCTGTTGCCTGCGGCATAGAGGCAGTTGCGCACCATGCGATCGCGCCCGATCCGCTTGATCGGGGAGCCGGCAAAGACCTGGCGGAACGTGGCGTCATCCAGCGCCAGCAGTTCCGCGAGGCGCGGCGCCACCAGTTCGGCGCGGGGCAGGAACGCGCGGTTGTCGGCCGCGGCCTGGGCAAAGCGGTTCCACGGGCACACCGCCAGGCAATCATCACAGCCATAGATGCGGTTGCCCAGCGCGGCGCGATAGCGTTCGTCCACCGGCCCCTTGTGTTCGATGGTGAGATAGGAAATGCAGGCCCGCGCATCGAGCTGATAGGGCGCGGGAAAGGCCCCGGTGGGGCAGGCATCCTGGCAGGCGGTGCAACTGCCGCAGCGATCGGCGTGGGGTGCATCGGGCGTGAGGCGCAGCGTGGTATAGATCGCGCCCAGGAATAGCCATGAGCCGTGGCGGCGGCTGACCAGGTTGGTGTGCTTGCCCTGCCAGCCCAGCCCGGCGGCCTGGCCAAGCGGCTTTTCCATGACCGGCGCGGTATCGACGAAGACCTTCACCTCGGCACCCGGCTCGGTCGCCACCAGCCAGCGGGCCAGCGCCTTGAGTGCGCGCTTGATCACGTCGTGATAATCCACGCCCTGGGCATAGACGGAAATCCGGCCGCGATCGGGCACATCGGCCAGGGCCAGCGGATCGTGCGCGGGAGCATAGCTCATGCCCAGGGCGATCACGCTCTGCGCCTGCGGCCACAGCGATTGCGGCCCCTGGCGCTGTTCCTTGCGGGTCTCCATCCATTCCATGCTGCCATGGCGCCCATCGGCCAGCCACTGGTGCAGGTGCGCGCTGCGCTGCGGATCGTCTGTGGCCGGGGCAATGCCGCAAGTGGCAAAGCCCAGGCGCAGCGCCTCTTCGCGCAGGCGTTGTTCCAGGGGGGCGGGCGGGGTTTTAACCAAGTCTTCCGTCTCTTGCGTTCATGGGGCTATGTGGACCAATCAAAAGGGGCATGGCGTGGCGATGACGATTGGGCAAGACGGCGATTGGGCGATCGAGGCCCGCGGGCTGGTCAAGCGGTTCGATGGCTTCACCGCCGTGGACGGGGTGGACATCCGCGTGCCGCGCGGCGCGATCTATGGCATTCTTGGCCCCAACGGCGCGGGCAAGACCACCACGCTGCGCATGCTGCTGGGCATTATCGATCCCGATGCGGGCATGCGCCGGGTGCTAGGCCATGAACGCCCGACCGACGTGGCGCGGCGAATCGGCTATCTGCCCGAAGAGCGCGGGCTCTATCCGGCGATGAAAGCGACCGAGGCGATCGCGTTTCTGGCCGCGCTGCGCGGCGTGCCGCTCAAGACCGGGCGGGTACGGGCGCGCGAACTGCTCGAAGAGCATGGCCTGGGCTATGCCGCCGATCGCCAGATCCGCCAGCTGTCCAAGGGCATGGCGCAGCAGGTGCAGTTGCTCGGCACGCTGGTGCATCAACCTGAGCTGGTGGTGTTCGATGAACCGTTCTCGGGGCTCGACGCGCTCAACCAGGGCAAGCTGGAAAAGATGATCCGCGCCCTGGCGCAGGGCGGCACCACGGTGATCTTTTCCACCCATGTCATCGCCCATGCCGAACGCCTGTGCGACCAGGTGGCGATCATCGCGGGGGGCAAGGTGCCGTTTGCCGGGCTGGTCGACGATGCGCGCGACCGGTTGCGCCCGCAGGTGCGGCTGGAAACCCGCGCGCGCGATGGCGCCTGGCGCGCGGCGCTGCCGGCCGATGCGCGGGGCGAGGGCGCCTTCTGGCATTTCACCCTGCCCGAAAGCGGGGTTGAACCCCTGTTGCGCGCCCTGATCGAAGGGGATGCGGGCATTCTTTCGCTGTCGATCGAGCGGCCCGGCCTGCACGACGCCTTCGTGGCCATCGCCGGCGAGGCGGCGGCGCGCGCGCTGGAAGAAAACGCATCCGGCCAGGAGAAAGCGGCATGATCCCTGAAAAACTGCGCGCCGCCTGGGTGATTGCCCGCCGCGATTTCGTTGCGGTGATCTTTTCCAAGAGCTTTGTCTTCTTCCTGCTCGGGCCGCTGTTTCCGATCATCGTGGGCGGCATGGCCGGCGCGATCGGCGCCAAGGTGCAGCGCGATCTGGACAACCCGCAGATCGGCATTGCCCTGCCGGCAGACGAGGCGGCGCGGATGATGGCGGCGCATCGCGCCCTGGCCGATGCCATGCCCGGCGATGTGCCCGATTTCGTCGTGCTCGATGCGCCATGGGGTGGGCGCACCTATGATGCGCGTGCCGCGCTTGCCGGCAGCCATCGCGCCGGCACTGCCGAGCATGACCGGCCAGTGGGCCAGCTGGCCGCCGTGGTGTCGGGCAGTCTCGCCCACCCGGTCTTGACTGCCACGCCCGAGCGGGCGCGGATGTGGCAGGGCATGATCGCGCTGTTTGCCGCCCATGCGCAAAGCGTGGCGCCGGCCGCCCTGCCACCCGTGGCGGTGGACGAGGTGGCCAGTAGCGTCGCCTCGGTGCAGACCGGCCAGGTCAGCACCGCGCAGGCGGGGCAAGTGGCGCTGTTCCTGCTCACCATGCTGCTGGCGGGCATGGTGCTGTCCAACCTGGTGGAGGAAAAGGCCAACAAGATCATCGAGGTCTTGGCTGCCTCAATCCCGATGGACGCCCTGTTCCTGGGCAAGCTCTTTGCCATGCTGGGCGTCAGCCTGGTGGGCATGGCGGTGTGGGGCGCGGCCTGGGGCGGGCTGATGGTCATGGGCATGAAATCGCTGCCGCTGCTGGCCGCGCCGGCGGTGGGCTGGCCGGTGTTCATCCTGCTGGGCTTCCTCTATTTCGCCATGGCCTATCTGCTGCTGGGTTCGCTGTTCCTGTCGATCGGCGGCATGGCCACCACCGTGCGCGAGGTGCAGACGCTGTCGATGCCGGTCACCATGCTGCAGCTGATGGTGTTCTTCTTTGCCAGCTATGCCCTGGCGCGGCCGGGCAGCTGGGTGGATTGGGCGGCGCGGGTGTTTCCGCTGTCCTCGCCCTTTGCCATGCTGGCGCGCGCCGCGCGCGATCCGGTGATTTGGCCGCACCTGCTGGCGCTGGGCTGGCAGGCATTGTGCGTGATGCTGATCGTGCGCACCGGCGCACAGCTGTTCCGCCGCACCGTGATGAAGTCTGGCCCGGCCAGGGGGCGCAAGGTGCGCAAGGGCGGGCTGCTTGGCTTGCTGAAGCCTGACCGCACCGCTCAGGATCGGTTCAGCCAGGGTGAAGCATAACGATCAGGTCTCGCGGGCAGGTTGCCATCATGGCACGCCCCCCCGCCCTGCCCGCGAGGCCATCTTGCCCCGGCTGCCTGCCAGCCCGACAAGGCGTTCATGGTGATGACGAACGGCTCAGCCCCCCCTTCCGCCCATCCGTCGCGCCGCCGCCTGTTGGGCTGGCTGGGCGCCGGGCTTGCCTTGCCCATGGCCAGCGCCTGCCGCGCCCGCCCGGCTGCCCCCAAGGAAGTCTTTCCGGTGCAGCACAGCGAGGCGGAATGGCGCCGCCTGCTCACCCCCGAACAGTTCTTCATCCTGCGTGAGGCGGGCACTGAGCGTCCGTTCAGCTCACCCCTGCTGAACGAGCATCGCAAGGGCACTTTTGCCTGCGCGGCTGATCGCCAGCTGCTGTTTTCCTCAACCACCAAGTTTGACAGCGGCACGGGCTGGCCCAGCTTCTGGAAACCTTTGCCCAATGCCGTGGGCCTGCGCAGCGACAGCTCGTTCGGCATGGACCGCACCGAGGTCTATTGCCGCCGCTGTGGCGGACATCTCGGCCATGTCTTCGACGATGGCCCGCCGCCCACGGGCAAGCGCTATTGCATGAACGGCAAGGGCATGATTTTCCTGCCGGCCTGAGCGCCGCAGGGCTTTCCCGCCCCGGCCATCCGTGCCAAGGCCGCAGGCGATGCGCCGTATCGCCCTTTTCCTGCTCGTGCTGGCCCTGGTGCCCACGATCTATGTGCGCCAGCAGTTTCCCCCGCCCAATCCCGACGACCGGGTATTCTATCACGATCTGCTGCCCGGCCTGCGCGCCGGTGGCGCACCGCCGCGCTATGGCGCCCTGACGCTGGTGGGGGCGTGGCAACTGACAAGCCCCGATCGCGAATTCGGCAATTTTTCGGCACTGGCGGTGCGCAACACGCATGATCTGCTGGCGGTGAGCGATCGTAATGCGGTGATGGTGTTCACCCGGCCCGATCAGCCGCTGTCCTGGCGCACGTGGCAGCGCGAAACCATTCATCCGGCATGGTCAGGCCAGGAAATCGACACCGACAGCGAATCGGTCTCGGTCGATCCGCGCAATGGCCAGGTGCTGATCGGCTATGAAGGAGCGGGCGCGTTTCACCTGTTCAGCCCGGATTTCAGCCGCGATCGCTCGATCGCCGCGCCCGTGCTGCTGGAATGGCCCAACAACCAGGGGCCAGAGGCGATGCGCCAGCTGGCCGACGGGCGCACCGTGGTGATCGGCGAAGTCTTTGCCCACTGGTGGTCGCGCCGCCGCTATCCTGGCCTGATCTGGCCAGGGCTGCCGCGTGCCGGCCAGGCGCCGGCGCGGTTCGAGCTGGTCATGCCCGAAGGCTATCGCCCGGTGGAGCTTGCCCAGGCGCCCGATGGCCGCCTGCTGGTGCTGGGGCGCAAGTTCACGCTGGGCGGGTTTCGCACCGTGGTCACCATGATCGACGATCCGGCGGCGATTCGCCCCGGCGCGCAGGTGGAGCCGCACCCGATCGCCTGGATCGCCGATCCGCGCATCCGCGACAACTATGAAGGCATGGTCGCCACGGCCGAGGCCGATGGCAGCACCGCGATCTGGCTGATTTCCGACAGCAACGAGATGGTCTGGCTGCAACGCACGCTGCTGCTCAAACTGCGGCTGGCGCGCGGCGTCTGATCGGTTAGGCGCACAGCGTGCGCGGCGACGGCAGGCAACAAAAAAGGCCGGGGGAGAACCCCGGCCTCTTTGTAGGCATCAGCGTGCCGCAGCCGTTCAGGCGGCGGTGGCGACAGCCTTGACCAGTTCACGCTTGACCTTGAGGGCGCGCGTGCTGAGCTTGGTGTTGTCCTGCTTGAGCAGCCAGTTGTCGAGACCGCCGTTGTGCTCCACCGAGCGCAGGCCGTGCGTCGAGACGCGGAACTTGAAGCTGCGATCGAGCTTCTCCGACATCAGGGTGACGTTCTGCAGGTTGGGGAGGAACACGCGCTTGGTCTTGTTGTTGGCGTGGCTCACGTTGTGACCGATCTGGCGGCCCTTACCGGTCAGTTCGCAAATGCGCGACATGGCTAAAAACTCGCTTCGTGTTCTGATGATCTATCTGGAAGGTGGCGCCATGATCGAATCAACCGGGGAAGTCAAGGATTCGCTTGCCCGAATGCCTTGCTGCCTGCCGATTCTGTGTTACCGGCAGGAAAGATGACCCGCTGGCCCCTGCCCGAACCGATGAAACTGGCGCTGCAACAGGCGCATGACGCCGCTGCTGCGGGCGAAGTGCCGATCGGCGCGGTGATTGTCAAGGGTGGGCAGGTGATTGCCGCCGCGCACAACCGGCCGCGTGGGCTGTGCGATCCCACCGCCCATGCCGAAGTGCTGGCGATTCGCGCCGCGGCGGCTGCCCTGGGCCAGGAACGGCTGGAGGGCTGCGACCTGTGGGTCACGCTGGAACCCTGCCCGATGTGTGCCGGGGCGATTGCCCACGCCCGGCTGGCGCGGGTCTATTACGCCGCGCCCGATCCCAAGGGCGGCGCGGTGGAACACGGTGGGCGCCTGTTCGACCAGCCCACCTGCCTCCACCGCCCCGAAGTCTATGCCGGCCTGGGCGAGGCGGAAAGCGCCGCGCTGCTGCGCGACTTCTTCCGCGCCCGCCGGGGGTGATCAGACCCGGTTGGCGCGGGCGATCGCGCCCAGCACGGCGGCACTGGGCTTGGCCGTGCGGGCAAAGGTGACCGGGTCATAGCTGGCCAGGCCGAACCTGGGCTTGTAGCCAAACACCCATTCGAAATTGTCGATCAGGCTCCAGTGGCAATAGCCCAGCACCGGCACGCCATCGTCGATCGCGGCCTTCAAGTGGGTGAGCGCGGCCGGGATGAAGGCGGCGCGGATGGTATCGTCATCGGTGCCCACGCCATGTTCCGATACCAGGATCGGCACGCCGGTGGCTTGGTGGGCATAGCGGACCGCACCGGCCAGGGACGGCGCCCAGACTTCGCTGCCTGACCAGTTGCGCACCGCGTCGGCCGGCTCGGGCAGGCGGCCCTGCGGCCCCCACAGCGCGCGTTCATAGTTCTGCACGCCCAGGAAATCGTCGGCCTTGGCCACGTCGAGCCATGTGCCATACATCTCTTGGCGCTTGGCATCGCGCAGCGAGCCCTTGCCCCCCGAGTCTTTGCCCACCGCCTGATCGTCCATCATCGCCAGCGAAAGCCCCACCGGCAGGCGCGGCGCGGCAGCCTTGATCGCCGCCTTGCCCGCCTTGTGCGCGGCCAGCAGGCCAGCCTGCAGATCGGGCAGATCGGCCAGGCCGGCCACATTGGCGCAGAGGAAGCGCGGCACGCCCAGCCGCTTGGCCGCGGTTTCCAGCGTCAGCTTCTGGATCGCCCACAGTTCTGGCGGCACATTGGCATTTTGCAGCAGCAACAGGATATTGGGTTCGTTGAAAGTGATCGCGGCATGAATGCGATCGCCAAAGTGGCGGGTGGCCTTGTCGGCAAAGCGGGCAAACAGCGCGGCGCTTTCCGGGTTGGCCCAGCCGCCCTGCGCGGAAAACCAGCGCGGCGCGGTAAAGTGGCTGAACGTGACGACCGGCGCCAGGCCACGGGCGCGGCAGCCATCGATCACGCGGGCATAGTGATCGAGCATCGCCTGCGAAAACAGGCCCTTTTCCGGCTCGATCCGCGCCCATTCGATGCCAAAGCGATAGGTGTTGAGGCCGATCGCCTTGGCCAGGTCAAGATCCTGTTCCCACAGCAGGAAACTGTTGGCGGCATCGCCCGATGGCGCGGCAAAGACCGTGGGCTGCTGGTTTTCCAGAAACCACAGGTCGCTGCTGGTATTGTTCCCTTCGATCTGGTGCGGCGCAGTGGATGCGCCCCACAGGAAGCCCTGGGGAAACTGCGACGAAACGGCGGCCTTGGCGGCCTTGGCCAGGGCGGGCGTGGCACTCGCGGCCAGCGCGGCGCCGGCCGCGAGCATGGTACGGCGATCGAGCATGGAACTGCCTTTCAGGTAGATCGAAATGTCAGGCGCAGATGGCGTGCACGAAGGCGATGATCTCATCGGCCAGGCGGCGGTCTGACGTGCCCAGGTGCATGGCCATCGAATAGTGATTGTGGCCCGAGGCGATGTATCCACGCGGCATGGTGCCGTGGCGCGCCAGCCGATCGGCCATCTGGCCCAGAAACTCTGCCTGGAAGCGCGGCGGATCGAATTCGGCAATCGCCACCAGCAACGGCAGCGTGGTTGCGGCCATCGCCTCGCGCGGGGCGCGGCCGTCATAGTCTGGCGCGTTGCCGTAATAGAGCTGGTCCCTTTCATCGAGCGGGGTGTGGCCATATAGGCCCGAGAGCAGCACCGCGCCGCGCGCCGCCAGATCGGGGCGCAGGCGGATCGCGCCGGCCACATGCACGGCGCCGGCAGACGTGCCCACCAGCACGATGCGCTGCGGGTCGCCGCCATGATCGGCGACATGGGCCACCAGCCAGTCGAACGCGGCCAGCACGTCTTCCGATCCGGCGGGCCACATGTGATCGGGCGCCAGGCGATAGTTGATCACGGCGCCGATCATGCCGGCCTGCGCCGCCATGCGGCCCACCGCGGCGTTGGGCCAGGTTTCTGCCCCGCTGCCACCCTTGTCGCCGCGCAGGAAGCCGCCGCCGTGCACGAAGACCAGCACCGGCTTGGGCGCATCGCCGGGCGAGCCATAAAGATCGAGCCGGTGGCGTTCGTGGGGACCATAGGCGAGGTCCACCGCCGCAGCCGGAACCGCTTGGGTCAGCGCCGCCTGCTCGGCATCGAACAGGGCGCGCACCTGGCCTAGCAGATCGGGCGTCAGCGTGGTGCCCATGGCGGCGATTGCGGCGCGGGTGGCGTCAAACGGCATCGATGCTTTCCTTCAAGGGAGCGGATCGCCTGAGAACGTGTTGGCCGCCCCCATCGTGAGACAGGGGCGGCGGGTATCGGATCAGAACTTGCCGTCGAGCGACAGACCCACGGTGCGGAACGACTGCGGGCCATAGATGGCGCCGATGTTGGCCGCACCGCCATAGGGGAAGCTCGATTGATAGAGCGAGGGCTCGTTCACGTTGAACAGGTTGCGGGCAAACACCGCCAGCGTGAAGCGCTCATCAGCGGTGCGCAGGCCGATGCGGCCACCCACCGTCCAGTGCGGACGGAACGTGGTATCGGCCACCGAATTGGCTTCATAGCGGATGCGCGATTTCCACACCGCGTCGGCCGCCAGGAAGCCCTTGAGGTTTTCGCCCAGGTCATGGGCATATTCGCCCGAGACGGTGAACTTGTACTTTGGCGCATAGGCCAGCTGGGTATTGCCGATATCGCTGCCATCGGTGCCAAGGAAGCCCTTGGGATAGGTGGCCTTGGCATAGATGAACCCGGTGTTGAGCGAGAGGTTGCGCGTCACCTTGCCGAACAGGTTGATTTCCGCCCCGCGCGACTTGACCCCGTTGATGTTGGTCTGGACGCACGAGATCACCGCGTTCTGGTCGACCGTGCACTGCTGCGCCTGGAAGTTCTCGATCTTCTGGTAGAACAGGTTGGCATCGAGCACCCAGCTGCGCAGCAGCGTGGCCTTGAAGCCCACTTCGTACGAGGTCGGCACTTCAGGCAGGACGACATAGGGCGCTGCGCCCGACGGCGTGGCGATCTGGCCACCCTTGAAGCCGCGTGCCACGGTGGCATAGGCCATCGTGCGCGGATCGACGTCATACTGCAGGCCGCCCTTCCACGAAACCTTGCCGACGTGCAGGCGGGTATAGCTGTCCAGCGCCGTGCCGGCCGCGTTCTGCATGCCGAGCGAAAGCACATCGTCAGTATAGCGGCCGCCCGCGATCAGGCGCAGTTTGTCGCCGGCGTGGATCGTCATCTGGCCGAACGCGGCGATCGATTCGTCGACCACGCGATAGGCGTTCACCGTGCTGGAGAAGGCCGGGATGTACACGCCCGGTGCCGGGTGGATGGCGACCGACACGGTTTCGGGCGTGCGCGTCATCACCTGGCGCGAATAGAACCCGCCCAGGGTATATTCCACGGTCTGGTTGGCCGGCGACGACAGTCGCACTTCCTGGGTGAACAGGTCGATCGGGCGATCGACCGGCGAATTGTGCACCTGCAGTTCCAGCGGATCGGCGCGGAACACGTTGGATGCCGCGCCATAGCCCTTTTCATGGGTACTGCGGTAGGCGGTGATCGAGGTGAGCGTGAAGGGCGCGAACTGGTAATCCAGCTGGAGCGAGGCGCCGCCGGTCTTGATGCGGTCGGTGTACTGCTCGCTGGTGCAATAGTTGCGGTTGCCTTCGCCCGCCGTCACGCCGCAGCTTGCCAGGTTGGCGGTGACGTTGTCGGGGATCGGGAAGGGCGTGGGCAGCGGCAGGATGCCAGCGCCGCTGGTCTTCACGAATGTGAAGAAGTTGCCGCCGTTGGTGGTGCGGGTGTCGGTATAGTCACCGATCAGGTTGACCGTCAGCTTGTCGGTCGGCTCCCACAGCAGGCGCGCGCGGCCGCCCATGGTTTCGTTCTTGTCATACTGGCCGGTGGTCACGTTGTAGTCCGGCCCCTGGCGCATGTTGCCATAGGCGGCCACGCGGATCGCGGCATTGCTGGCGATCGGCACGTTGGCCACGCCCTGCAGGATCTGGTTGCCAGACTTGGAACCGGCAAAGCCGGCGGCAGAAAGCTCGCTGCGCACGCGCACCGATACCTTGTCGAATTCGGGCTTGTTGGTGGTGATGTTGATCACCCCGGCCGAGGTGGTGAGGCCGAACAGGGTGCCCTGCGGGCCCTTGAGCACTTCGATCCGCGCCACGTCGAACAGGTCGGAAATGTTGGCGTTGCCCTGGCTGACCTGGTCAACCACCACGCCCACCGAGGCCACGGCGCCGGCCGAGAAGGTCTGCGTGCCGATGCCACGGATCGCGCCGCCGCCGCCGGTGTTCTGGCCGGGGGCCGACTGGATTTCCAGGCTTGGGGCAATGCGGTTGAGATCGTTGACGGTGTTGACCTGCTGGCGTTCCAGCTGGTCGGCGCCAGCGACAGTGATTGAGATCGGAACCTCGGTCACCTTTTCGGCGCGGCGCTGCGCGGTCACGATGATGCCGGCATCGGGGCCGTTGTCGGCAGCCTGCGGCGCGGTTTGGGCCAGGACTGATGGCGACAGGGCTGGCGTGGCCAGGACGGAAAGCGAAAGACCGGCAAGCAGCGCGGCGCGGGTGTGGCAGATCATGATGGTTCTCTCCCCAAAAATCGTGCGTTTATCGGTCCGCGCCCGCCGTTATGCGGGCGCGGTCGGCTGGATTGGAATGAAACGGCGGGTCAGATTTCGTCGATGACCGGGTTGGTCAGCGTGCCGATCACGCCCACGGAAATTTCACAGACATCGCCGGCCTTCATGTAGAGCGGCGGCTTGCGCTTATCGCCCACACCGCCCGGCGTGCCGGTGACGATCACGTCACCAGGGGCGAGCGGGGTGAAGGTGCTGCAATATTCGATCACGAACGGGATATCCCAGATCATGTCGCTGACCGGCTGATCCTGGACCAGTTCGCCATTGAGGCGCGTCTGCACGCGCTGGCTGCCAAGGTCCGCCACTTCATCGGGCAGCACCAGCGCCGGGCCGAACGCGCCGGTGGCGGGATAGTTCTTGCCCGGGGTGAACTGGATATTGTGGCGCTGCCAATCGCGCGCCGAACCGTCGTTGAAGATGGAGAAACCGGCGACATGGGCCATGGCATCGGCGCGGGCGATGCGGCGTCCGCCCTTGCCGATCACCACCGCCAGTTCGCCTTCATAGTCGAACCGCTCGGTTTCGCGCGGGCGCAGCAGCGGCTCGCCATCGGCGATCAGGGTATCGGCCCAGCGGGTAAAGATCGCCGGAAATTCCTTCTGCTCGCGCCCGGTCTCGGCCACGTGGGTGGCATAGTTGAGGCCGACGCACAGGATCTTGCCGGGATTGGGCACGACCGGCAGCAGACGCACATCGGCCAGGGCAAACTGGCCGGTGGCAGGCAGCGCAGCCAGGTCCTGGTCGGCCACGTCCTTGAGAAAGGCGGCGCTGCCGGCCGTGCCGAGATCGTGCACGGTATCGCCATCGAGACGGCCAAAGCTGGGCAGGCCATCTGGGCGGCGGAAGCTGATGAGACGAGTCATGGAATCGAAAACTCCGAAAAACGAAAGCGGGGCGTTCAGGCCTGGGCGGGATCGGCTGGCTGCCAGGCGCGGCGAAAGCGGAAGCGCTCTTCGGCTTGGCGCAAGCCGTCGAAATCCTTGTCGGAAATGCCCCACTGGTCGATGCGGTTTGGCGGCCAGGTCCAGTCTTCGGGGCTGCCCGCCCGGTAATCTTCGGGCACCTTCTCCACGGCCGTGGAATATTCGATCACCGGGCCGAACGGCGCGATGTAATAGGCATAGACATTGGCACCCGGCCCATGGCGGCCCGGCCCCCAGGCCGGGGCAAAGCCGTGGTCGCGCATGCGGCCGATGCCGCGCATCACCGCGTCGAGGTCTTCCATCTCGAACGCGATGTGGTTGAGGCTGGAAAAGCCGGCGCGGGCAAAGGCGGTGGAATGGTGGCTGTCGTTGCACCGCACGAACACCATGCCCTTGGTTCGGTCAGACACGCGAAAGCCCAGCACGTCTTCCACGGCATGGCCCGACGCTTCGGCATCGGCGGAATTGAACACGATGTGCGTCAGCTTGACCGGCAGGTCGCGCCCGGTGATCGGTTCCACCTCGGTCGTGTTGACCAGAAAGCGCAGCAACTCGCCCTCGGGCAGTTCCACGATCACGCCTTCGCCGGCGCCCGGATCGGTCGAAACCGTATCGATCAGCGGCCAGCCGCGCGCAGCGGCACTGCTGCGGATTTCGGCCAGTTCCGCCGCGGTGCAGACAAACGTGGTGGAGCGCACGAATTCCGCGTCAGCCTTTTCGAAGGCAACGAGATAGGGATAAGGACCCGAGCCGCGCAGGTAATGGGTATCCCCTTGCACGTCGCCAGGCGCCATGCCCCAGATATCGCGCATGAAGCGGGCCGCGGCGGCCGGATCGGGCAGCGCCAGTTCGATACTGCGCAGTTTCATCGGGTTTGCTCCTGGTTGAAGCCGGCGGCGTGCAGGCCGGCAGTCACGCATTCCTCGTCGCAATCGCCGGTGTCGCCACTGGCGCCCACCGATCCCAGCACCAGGCCCTGCGAACCACGCACCAGCACACCGCCGGGCGAAAAGGCCATGTCGCCCCCCAGCGCCACGGCCACGCTTTGAAAGAATACCGGGTTGCCCTTGGCACGCTCGGCCAGGATGCGCGTATCGGCGCCCATGCCCAGCGCGCCCTTGGCCTTGGCTCGGGCAATCTCCAGCCGAGCAAAGGTGGCGCCGTCTTCGCGGGCAAAGGCGATGGGATGGCCGCCGGCATCCAGCACGATCACCGCTAGCGGCTTGGCCGCGCGGGCGCGGGCGCTGGCCAGCGCGGCGGCGATCACGGCCTGCGCCGCGGCCAGATCGAGTGTGGTCATCATGCGGTCTCCAGAGCCAGGCCCAGCGCGCGGGCGCGGGCCTCGATCAGGTCGATCGCGGTGCCACTGGCCGTGCCGAACACGCAGTGATCGGGGCGCAGCAGCACGGCATCGGCGCCATGATCATCAAGCCAGGCGGTGACCGCGCCGGCATCGTCAAGCGACGCGGCCACCGTGCGCGTGACGCGGGGAAAGGATCCCGTCACGCTGTCATCCCGCACGAACAGACGCCAACCCTGGCCAACCGCGTCATCCAGCTTGCGTCCATCGGCCAGGATCGGCTGGATGAACCGTACGCCTGCACCGGCCGTGCCAGCCAGCACGATACCGGCGGAAATCGCGGGGATCAGGTCGTGCGCGGTTTCGCCCGCCTTTTGCGCGGCGGCGGTACGGATGTCGGCATCGCGCGCGGCCGCCTTGGCCGGATCCAGTTCGCAGATATAGCGGCCGGCCGCCACGGCCGCGCCGATCACCCCGCGCACATGGGGATCGCGTTCGGGCTGATAGCTGGCCAGGATCGCGGGATCGGCGCCATGGTTGACGATCGCGTCCATCTTCCACGCCAGATTCGCCACGTCGCGCAGGCCATGGCACATGCCCTGGCCAAAGAACGGCGGCGTCTGGTGCGCGGCATCACCTGCCAGGAACACGTTGCCGGCCTGCCAGCGCTCGGCCACCAGGCCATGAAAGCGATAGGTGGCGGCGCGCACGATGGTGTGCGGCACGTCCTTCATCCACGCGCCGACCAGCGCGCCAACCTGTTCGGGCTGCATCATTGCCTGGTCGTCTTCGCCGGGCAGCAGCATGAATTCCCAGCGGCGGTGGTTGCCACGGCCGGGCACCACCGTGGCGGGCCGCGCCGGATCGCACATCATCACCGACAGGCGCTGCAGATCGGCATCGGCCGGCACGCCGGTAAGCGCCGGAAACGTGACAGGGCCTTCGACCTCGGCATCGACGACGAGCCAGGGCTCCTCGAACTGAAGATCATCCAGCGCGATGCCCAGCGCCTTGCGCACCGGGCTGCGCGCGCCATCGGCGGCGATGACCCAGCGCGCGGTCAGCGCCTGCTGCGCGCCATCGGCTTCGAACTGCACGGTGACGCTGTCATCGTGCTGGTCCAGCGCGGTGAACGTGGCGCCCAGGCGCAGCGTGATCGCGCCGTTTTCGGCAAAGGCGGCGCGCAGGTGCGCTTCCAGTTCGGGCTGATAGAAGAAATAGTCGTTGGACCAGCCGAACGGCTTGGGCTTGCCCACCGTGCCCATGTAGCGGATCACGCCATGATCGGCGCCCACGTGCAGGTGGCCATCGGTGGCCACCATGTCGGGCAGCACCCGATCGATCACCCCGGCGGTCTGGAACAGGCGCATCATCTCGTGATCGAGATGCACCGCGCGCGGCAGCGGATAGTGGTCCAGTTCCTTTTCCAGGACCACCACGCGCAGCCCGGCGCGGCCCAGCAGGTTGGCCGCGAGTGCCCCCACCGGCCCGCAGCCGATCACCGCCACATCACAACGCTCGGTCATTTACGCGGCCTCGGCAGCGGCGGGCGCCTTGTACAATGCGCCGCCCTTCATGATCATGGAAAGGCGGGCGGCGTCCTGCATAATCGCCACGTCCTGCGTGGGATCGCCATCGACCAGCAGCAGGTCGGCCAGGAAGCCTTCGCGCACCTCGCCCACGGCCAGGCCCATCAGCTCGCCACCCAGGCGCGTTGCCGCCACCAGCGCTTCGGCCGGGGTATAGCCATAGTATTCCACGAAATGCGCCAGATCGCGGGCGTTGCGGCCGTTGGGATTGAACGGGAAGCCATAGTCCCCGCCGATCAGCACCTTGACCCCTGCTGCCTTGAGCGCGGGCACCAGGGCCCGTTCACGCTCCAGCCGCTCGGCAGCGCTGGCTTTCATCGCGCTCATGTCGATATGCGGGGGCGGGCTGGCTTCCAGCGCACCCACCGAAACACCCGGACCCGGGGCATAGAACGTGGTGTCCTTGGCCGCGATCATGCGCGCCACGGCTGCGTCATCGGCGTAAGAGGCGTGATAGATCACCCGCGCCCCGGCATCGAGCGCCAGGCCGATCGCCTCGGGATAATAGGCATGGGCCGCGATCCACAGGCCGGCTTCGCGGCAGGCCTGCCCTGCAGCAACCATTTCCGCTTCGGTATAGAGCACGTGTTGCGCCGTGCCCGGCTTGAGCGCGTCTTCGCCCGACACCACCAGCTTGATCGACTTCACGCCTTGGTCAGCGCAATAAGCCACGAAGGCGCGCATCGCGTCGGGGCCGCGCCCGTTGAACACATTGCCGGTGTCGACGCCTTCGTCGCCTTCGGGGCTGCGCTCGATGGTGGAGGGCACATAGCGCGGGCCGGGGGTTTCGCCGGCGGCGATGGCCGCAGCCAGTTCCGGCTCGATCCCGTCGACCAGGGCGCCGGCCGAATAGAGGCTGGTAAAGCCCTGGTCGAGCAGCACGCGCGCGTTGCGCCAGGCTGCCACTTTCAATTCCTCGGGCGGCAGGATGAACTGGTGATAGATCTTCTCGATCGAGGAGCCCCAGGTCAGATGGGTATGCGCATCGACCATGCCGGGCATCAGCGTGCGGCCTTCACCCTCGATCCGCTGGTCATGGGCTGCGCCATCCAGCGCATCGGCACCTTGGGCCACGTGGGCGATGTGTTCGCCATCCACCAGCACGCTGCCGGCATAAGGAGCGCTGCCGCTCCCATCGAAAATCCTGACATCGCGGATAAGGGTCCGCATCGCTTGCTCTCCCGCGCTGGCCTGGCTCCGGGGTGGCCTGGGCACGCTGGACGCCTATGTGCGCGCGCTTGCTATCGGTGGAAAATACTATCTCTCTATCCTGCTATAGCTCAGGACTATACTTGGATGCCATCACGTCGAGCAGGGCCTGGGCGGCGATCGAGGGTTGCTCGCCATGGCGCAGGCGCACGCCGATGCTGCGCTGGAATGCCGCCTCGCGAATCTCGATGCCGCGCAACACCCCGATCGACAGCTCTGACGCCGCCACCTGGCGCGGCAGCACGGTGATGCGGTCGCTCATTCGCACGATCGCTTTGGTCGTCAGCAGCGAATCGCAGCGCACCACGTTGGCGGGTACTGGCGCCTGCGCGGCGATGAACAGGGCATCTACCTGGCGGCGAAACGCGCCTTGTGCCTCGGGCAAGACCCAGGGCAGGCCCGCCACCTCGCGCAGCGACACGGCCGAGGGCAGGGCATCGTGGCGCCGCCCCACGATCAGGGCAAAGGGATCACGGGCAAAGGTGCGCTCGGCAATGTCGGGTGGCGGGGCCTCCATCTCGGTGGTGACGAAGGCCAGATCGATCTGGCGCTGGCGCAGCAGGTCGATCAGCACGCCATCGGGCCGCTCCACCACGCTCAGCGCGCAAGGGCCGATGCGCGCTTCCAGCCGGCCGATCACGAAGGGCAGCAGGCTGACCAGCGCGCCGGGCGTGCCGCC
Source organism: Novosphingobium sp. GV079 (assembly GCF_003058045.1). NCBI lineage: Bacteria > Pseudomonadati > Pseudomonadota > Alphaproteobacteria > Sphingomonadales > Sphingomonadaceae > Novosphingobium > Novosphingobium sp. GV079. The sequence continues at coordinate 237,229 of NZ_QBUE01000005.1, forward strand.
GATGCGCAAGGGGCCCGCCAGCCCGCGCGACAGATTGTCCAGTTCCTCCTGCGCGCCGATCAGCACGTGGTGCATCGCCTCGGCCCGCTCGGCCAGCAGGTCACCTTGCGCGGTGGGGCGCACCCCGGTCTGGCGGCGTTCGAACAATTGCACCCCCAGCCGCGCTTCCAACTGGGCGATGGCGGCCGATACCGAAGGCTGGGCAATGTTGAGCACGCGCGCCGCTGCCGAGATCGAGCCTTCGCGGCATACCGTGCGAAATGTGAGCAAGGCACGCGGATCGATGCTGGGGCGCTTGTCCATAGCGCCAAGCTATGGGCGCGATCGCCTGGACCGGCAAGGGGCGCCTCAAAGGCAGCGGGACCCCGGGTCAAGCCCGGGGTGACCAATAAGTGGTGGGTGGCGCTGGGTTAGGACATTCCAACACATCGTTACCCCGGGCTTGACCCGGGGTCCCGCTTGATGGCGTGCGGGGGAACCGCGACCAAAGCGCGGCGACGAATGCGATGATGGGAAATGGCAAACTGGAGCGGGCGAAGGGATTCGAACCACGCCCGAAGCGCTGTTGCGCGTAGGGCCAACAAGAAGACTCGAGGGTTCCCCGAAATCTTGGGCCATCGCTGTTGAAATATGCCACGCATGGGCAAACTGGAGCGGGCGAAGGGATTCGAACCCTCGACCCCAACCTTGGCAAGGTTGTGCTCTACCCCTGAGCTACGCCCGCTCGGCGTTTGCGCGGGCCGGAAGCCGGCCGTGCAGGTCTTGAAAACTGGAGCGGGCGAAGGGATTCGAACCCTCGACCCCAACCTTGGCAAGGTTGTGCTCTACCCCTGAGCTACGCCCGCTCTGGCGTTTTCAGTGGGGGGCCGCAAGGGCCATCCCGCTGGGGTGAGGCGGGCCAATAACGGGGGATTGGGGGCGGCGCAACAGCAAAGTTGCATTTTTCCAGACAAACCCGGCGCGCCCTGTGGATGCAGCTGTGGATGGCGATGCTCCACTGGCTGGCCTTGGTGCAGATTCGCAGCTCTTGCTGCACTGCCTCTTGCCGAACCGCCAGGCTTTACCACATGGTGACCGCAGCAGTGCCCGCGCGGCGCTGCACCGGACCGAATGGAAGTGGAGACGCATAGTGGCAAGCCTGGGCCTCAACCTCGACGAACAGAAGGCGGTGGACCGCTTCCGCAAGACTGTCGTCGAACCTTCGATGACCAAGCTCGTCATCCTCGATTTCTGGGCGGAATGGTGCGGCCCGTGCAAAGCGCTCACCCCGGTGCTGGAAAAGGTGGCGGCCGAATATGCCGACAAGGGGGTGGTGCTGGCCAAGGTCAATGTCGATGAAGAGCAGTTCATCGCGGCCCAGTTCCAGGTGCGCTCGATCCCCACGGTCTATGCCATGTTCCAGGGGCAGCCGGTGGCCGACCTTACCCAGGCGCGCGGCGAATCGCAGCTCAAGCAGTATCTCGACCAGATCCTGGCGCAGCTGCCGGTGCAGCCCGGCGCCCTGGGCGACGAAGCGCCGCAGGACGTGACGCCGCTTTTGGCGATGGGCGAGGAAATCCTGGGCGAAGGTGATGGTGAGCGTGCCGCCAGCGTGTTTGCCCAGATCGTGGAAATCGCGCCCGACAATGCCGCGGCCCACGCCGGCCTGATCCGTGCGCTGTTGCTCGCCGGGCACAAGGACGAGGCTGTCCAGGTGCTCGAATCGCTCGATCCCGCGCTGGCCGCCGATCATGCGCTGGACCAGGCCCGCGCGGCCTTGGCCCTGGCCGAAGACGCGCCCGAGGAAGGCGAACTGGCCACCCTGCGTGCCGCCGTAGCCGCCGCGCCTGATGACATGGACGCACGACTGGCGCTGGCCAATGGCCTGTTCGCCGCTGGTGACCGCGATGGCGCGGCCGATACGCTGCTGGCCATGGTGGCGGCCGATCGCGCCTGGAACGACGGCGCGGCACGCGCCCGCCTGCTGCAGATTTTCGAGGCAATCGGCCTGGAAGACCCATGGGTGGCACGCACCCGCCGCAAGCTGTCCACCGTGCTGTTCGGGTGATGGCGATGGGCGGCGCGATCGGCACGGTCAGGCTTTCGATCTTCCCGCTGTCGGGCGCGCTGCTCTTTCCCGGCCTGCAACTGCCGCTGCACATCTTCGAGCCGCGCTATCGCGCCATGGTGTCTGATGCCCTGGCGCGTGATCGCCGCATCGCCATGATCCAGCCCCAGTCGGCGAACGATGGCGCGCCGCTGTTTCAGGTGGGCTGCGTGGGCAAGATCGAGGATGTCGAGGCGCTGGAAGACGGACGCTACAACATCGTCCTCTCGGGCATCGCGCGCTTTCGCGTGCTGCGCGAACTCGATGCCAAAACCCCGTTCCGCCAGGTGGAGGCCGAACTGCTCAGCGATGACCTGGGCGAAGCGTTGAGCGCGGTGGAGCGTGCCGGCTTCGAGCGCGAGGCGCGCAGCTTTGCGGATGCCCAGGGCTATGCCGTGGATTGGGATTCGGTGGCGCGGCTGGATGACCAGTCGCTGATCAACGGCGTGTCGCAGATCGCCCCGTTCGACGTGGCGGCCAAGCAGGCCCTGCTCGAAGCGCCAAACCTGGCGACGCGGTGCGAACTGCTGATCCAGCTGATGCAGTTCTTTGGCCGCCGCGATTCCGATGATGGCGCGGTAACCCTGCAATAAGGCTCTGGCCATGCCCATGAAAAAGGGCGCGCCGGCCAAGCCGACGCGCCCTTTTTCCGTTATGTTTGGTGCCTGGCTGGCGCGTCAGCCGCGCAGGTCGGGCGCCAGGGCATCCTGCTTGATCAGGGCGATGGCCTCGGCCAGCGGCAAGACCTGCTGTGCCTGTTCGCCCAGGCGGCGGATTGCCACGGTGCCTTCCTCGGCCTCGCGCTTGCCCACTACCAGCAGGTACGGCACCTTTTGCAGCGAGTGCTCACGCACCTTGTAGTTGATCTTTTCGTTGCGGGTGTCGCTCTCCACGCGGATGCCGGCGGCGCGCAGCGCCTCGGTCGCTTCCACGGCATAACCATCGGCGTCCGACACGATGGTGGCGACCACCGCCTGCGTCGGCGCCAGCCAGGTGGGCAGCTTGCCGGCGAAATGCTCGATCAGGATGCCGATGAAGCGTTCATACGAACCGAAGATCGCGCGGTGCAGCATGACCGGGCGATGGCGCTCGCCATCTTCGGCGATGTAGCCGGCGTCGAGCCGTTCGGGCAGCACGCGGTCAGACTGGATCGTGCCGACCTGCCAGGTGCGGCCGATCGCGTCGGTCAGGTGCCATTCCAGCTTGGGCGCATAGAACGCGCCTTCACCGGGTAGTTCTTCCCAGCCATATTCGGGCGTGGCGAGGCCGGCGGTGGCGACCGCATCGCGCAGTTCGGCCTCGGCCTTGTCCCACATCTCTTCGCTGCCAAAGCGCTTTTCCGGGCGCAGGGCGAGCTTGATCGAATAGGTGAAGCCGAAGTCCTTGTAGATGCGGTCGGCCAGTTCGCAGAACGCGCGCACTTCGTCCACGATCTGGTCTTCGCGGCAGAAGATATGCGCGTCGTCCTGGGTGAACTGGCGCACGCGCATCAACCCGTGCAGCGCGCCATGCGGCTCGTTGCGGTGGCAGCAGCCGTTTTCATAGAGGCGCAGCGGCAGTTCGCGATAGGACTTGAGGCCCTGGCGGAAGATCAGCACGTGCGCCGGGCAGTTCATCGGCTTCAAGGCCATCCAGTCGGCCTCGCCGCTGATCACCGGGCCCTCATCGTCGGTGTTTGGCACCTCGTCGGGGATCACGAACATGTTTTCGCGATACTTGCCCCAGTGGCCGGATTGCTCCCACTGGCGTGCGTCCATCACCTGCGGGGTCTTGACCTCGCGATAGCCGGCGCCGTCGATCGCGCGGCGCATATAGGCTTCCAGCTCGCGCCAGATGCGATAGCCCTTGGGGTGCCAGAACACCGAGCCGTGTGCTTCGGCCTGCAGGTGGAACAGGTCCATCTCCGCGCCAAGCTTGCGGTGGTCGCGCTTGGCGGCTTCTTCCAGGCGGTGAAGGTGCGCATCAAGCTGCTTCTTGTTGAGCCAGCCGGTGCCATAGATGCGGCTGAGCATCGCGTTCTTCTGATCGCCACGCCAATAGGCGCCCGAGACCCGCGTCAGCTTGAAGGCATTGGGATCGAGCTTGCCGGTGGAGGCCAGGTGCGGGCCACGGCACATATCGAGCCAGTCGTTGCCCGACCAGTAGACCGTCAGCTCCTCGCCCTCGGGCAGTTCGGCGGCCCATTGCGCCTTGAACGTTTCGCCCTGCTCGGTCCAGCGGGCGATCAGGTCGGCGCGGCTCCAGGCCTCGCGGCGCAGCGGCTTGTCGGCGGCGATGATCTTGCGCATCTGCGCCTCGATCGCCGGCAGGTCTTCCTCGGTAAACGGGCGGACCGGCGCAAAATCGTAATAGAATCCATCGTCCGTGGCCGGGCCGAAGGTGATCTGGGTGCCGGGGAACAGCGCCTGCACCGCTTCAGCCAGGACGTGGGCATAGTCGTGCCGCACCAGTTCCAGCGCGTCGGCCTCGTCGCGCGCGGTGACGAGCGCGAGCTGTGCGTCGCCTTCGAACGGGCGGGTGATGTCGAACAGCTCGCCGTTCACGCGCGCACCGATCGCGGCCTTGGCCAGGCCGGGGCCGATCGCGGCGGCAATATCGGCCGGCGTGGTGCCCGGCGCCACTTCGCGCAGCGAGCCATCGGGCAGGGTGATCTTGAGCAGGTCTGACATCGGATCTCTCTTACGGGATATGGCGCGGGCCATGGCACAAGTGCCGCGGCGGAAAAAGGGGCGGCATCTGGGGTTTCGCGTGATCCGGGAGGAAGATGCCATTCCGCCCGAACCGGGGCGGTGGCTTCGCGCAGGCGCCGGTCAGGCGCGCAGGCGATTCCACCCCCGGCAAGCCGGGGTGGTGGTAGTGAGCGTGCAAAGGCAAACCGCCGGGTGCATGGCCAGCGCCTTTAGCGCAGCGCGGCGGCTCTGTCACGCGCCAGCAGCAGCCGCGCGATCAGCCAGGCGGCCATGATGCACACGAACGGCATGGCCGGATAGTGAAAGCGCGATTGCCCGGAAAAGACCACGGCGATCAGGCTGGGATAGGCGGCAATGCCATAGGGCAGCAGCCACCAGTCGACCAGGCCAAGACCGGCGCGGCGGCGGGCGCGGATCATCACCGGAAAAGCCGCCACGAACAGCGCGAGCAGCGCCCAGTACCAGGCCTGGTTGGCCAGGCGCAGCGCCAGAAAGGCGTGGGGCGCAGCGGCAAAGGCCCAGGAGCCGGTTTCATAGGCCCACTGCCCTTCGCCATCCGGGCCCCACAGGCGCACGAACTTGGCCGGCATCAGCGCGATGAAGCGCGCCGGGTGGGCCTTGATCCAGGCCATGCCCAGTGCCTTGGCCTGCGCATCATAGGCCAGTTCCGACAGGTCGGTACGGGCGTCGAGCGCCTTGACCACCGCGTCATCGGGGGTGAACGTGCCGCGCGCGCTATCGTTGTTGCCGGTCAGCAGGGTGATGCCGCCGTTGGTGGAAACAAACACCCAGGCGCCCAGCGCGCGATGGTTGCGCACGGTCCAGGGCGTGATCACCAGCAGGGCGGCGGCGCCGATCACCAGGCCCTGGCCGACAATGCCGGGCAGCCGCTGCCGCAAGGCTGGCGCGCGCAGCCAGGCGATACCCAGCAGCAGCGGCGCCAGGATCAGGCTTTGTGCCTTGACCAGCGTGGCGAGGCCCAGCACCATACCCGCGAGGATCGTCCAGCCCCACCCGCTGCGCGCCACCACGATCCAGCACAGCGCCAGCAGCAGCGTAGTGTAAAACACCTCGGTCAGCGCCAGCGGCACATAGAGCACGGCATTGGGATAGACCGCCCAGAGCAGCAGCGCGATGCGCCCCGCCGCCTCGCTGCCACCCAGCCGCCGCCCGAGATCGAGCGTGAACCAGCCCGCTGCCGCCGAGAGCGCCAAATTGAACAGGCCGACCGCCCAGATCGACGGACCGGAGATGCGCAAGACCAGGCTGAGCGCCAGTGGCCAGCCCGGCGGCCAATAGGCCGTGGGCGCGCCATGATCGCCCAGATAACCCCGACCCTGCGCCATCATCGCCGCGCGCGAGAAATACCAGGCGGCGTCGGATGTCGGCTCCACCGCCGCCAGAATCGCCAATGCGCGCAAGCCCAGTGCCAGCGCAAACAGCACGATCACCGTGCGGCGCCCATCCGCCAGCCAAGCCCAAGCTCGATGAAACCCCATGACCCTGACCTACAACGCCAGCGTTAAAAAAGCCCCATCGTCTTCAGAGTTGGCGAAAATCACCCAACCTCCGTTCGCCCTGAGCTTGTCGAAGGGCATCAGCGCTGCGCTCGACTTCCTAGGGGCTTCGACAAGCTCAGCCCGAACGGGTTTCAATGTTGCGCCATGATCCCGTTCGCCCTGAGCCTGTCGAAGGGCGCGCCGGCCCTATCCCTCGGCCGGCCCACCCTGCACGGCGAGAGCCGGGCTTTCGCCGTTGGGACCGGGCGCCAGCAGGTCGGTTGCGCCAAGGCCTGCTTCATCGACGTGGCCTTCGGGATCGGGATGGATCAGCACTTCCACGCCGGGAAACTCGGCCATCAGCTGCGCCTCGATCTCGTCCATCACGCGATGGGCCTGGGCCACGGTCATCGTGCCATCGACCCAGACGTGGAACTGCACGAAATCACGGTTGCCGCTGGTGCGGGTGCGCAGGTCGTGCAGGCCCTTGAGCTCGGGATGCTGGGCGACCACTTCGAGAAAGCGCTCGCGCTTTTCGATCGGCCATTCGTGGTCCATCAGCTGATCGACGGCCTCTTGCGAGGCGTTCCATGCACCCCACGCCAGCCAGAGCGCGATGCCAAAGGCAAAGACCGCGTCGGTGCCGGCAAGATGCAGGTAATGCTCGATCACCAAGGCGGCGATCACCGCCAGGTTGAGCAGCAGGTCTGACTTGTAGTGTACGTTGTCGGTGCTGATCGCCAGGCTGCCGGTGCGCGCGATGACCATGCGCTGGTAGGCGAGCAGGGCGATCGTTGCGCCCATCGCGATCACCGAGACGACGATGCCCGATTCGGCCTCGATCGCCGGGGCGCCGGCCAGGAACTGCGTCACCGCGCGCCACGCGAGGCCGAGCGCCGAAAACGAGATCAGGATGACCTGGAACAGCGCCGCCAGTGCCTCGGCCTTGCCATGGCCGAAGCGGTGGTTGTGATCGTCGGGCATGGCCGCGATCCACACGCCCAGCAGCGTGGCCAGGCTCGCCACCAGATCGAGCGCGGTATCGGCCAGGCTGCCCAGCATGGCGAGCGAGCCCGATTGCACCACCGCCCAGCCCTTGAGCCCGAGCAGCAGGAGCGCCACCGCACTGCTGGCCATGGCCGCGCGGCGATTGAGGTCTGCGTGGGTGGCGGTGGCGGGGCCAGGGGTAGGGGCAGGGGCGGGGGCAGTCTGGGTCATCCCGCCCCTTTACGGATAAAGCAGGTTGCTGGTCCAGCCGCCGTTTCCATCGGCCACGAAGCGGCGGCGTTCGTGCAGGCGATAATCGCGGTCCTGCCAGAACTCGATGGCGCGCGGCTCTACCCGATAGCCCGACCAGTGCGCCGGACGGGGCACGTTCCCGTCGGGATATTGCGCCCGCAAGGCGGCCACGCGATCGAGATAGACCTGGCGCGAGGGCAGCACGCGCGACTGGTCCGACGCGGCCGAGCCCAGGCGCGATTCGGGATGGCGGCTGGCGAAATAGGCATCGGCGGCCTGCGGGCTCACTTCCACCACCGGCCCTTCAATGCGCACCTGGCGGCGCAGGCTTTTCCAGTGGAACAGCAGTGCGACTTGGGCGTTGGCGGCCAGTTCGCCACCCTTGCGGCTGTGGAAATTGGTATAGAAGACAAAGCCGCCGGCCCCGCCGAAGGCTGGTCCCAGATCGGCGCCATGGCCCTTGAGCAGCACCATGCGCAGCGATGGCGCGCCGTCGGGCGTGGCCGTGGCCAGGGCCATGGCATTGGGATCGTTGGGTTCGCTGGCCTTGGCGGCGGCGAACCAGTCTTCGAAGATGGCAAAGGGATCGCCGTGGGGAATGGCGTCCTGGCCCGGTTCAAAGGCGGTCTGTTCGGTCACGGGCAATGGTCCTGTCTGCGGCATCGGAGGCGGGCAGTATGGAAGCCATGCATCCATTCCCGCGATGACTTGGGTCAATGCCGTGTAACCGCCAAGCTATCATCTTGAAAGCGAGCCTTGCGGGCAAGCGCCCCTATCCCTAGCTAGGTCACCATGGCAGCAGACCCTTATTCCATTCTCGGTGTGGCGCGCAGTGCGAGCGAAAAGGACGTGAAATCGGCCTATCGCAAGCTCGCCAAGGAGCTGCACCCCGATCACAACAAGGACAATCCCAAGGCGTCCGAGCGCTTTGCCGAAGTGACGCGCGCCTATGACCTGCTGTCCGACAAGGACAAGCGGGCCAAGTTCGACCGTGGCGAGATCGATGCCGATGGCAACCCGGCCATGCCCTTTGGCGGCGGGTTCGGCGGCGGCGCGGGCGGTTTTCGCGGCGGGCAAGGCGGCTTTCGCCACGATGGCGGCTTTGAAAGCGGCGACGGGCCAGACCTCTCGGACCTGTTCGAGGGCCTGTTCGGTGGGCGCGGCGGCATGGGCGGTGGCAGCGCAGGCGGCGGCTTCGGCGGGTTTGGCGGGGGCCGGCGGCCTCCCCCGCCAAAGGGCGCCAATGTCAGCTATCGCCTGCAGGTGCCCTTCGTGGAAGCGGCGGCGCGCGCGGCGCAGCGGGTCACGCTGTCTTCGGGCAGCACGATCGAGCTGAAGCTGCCTGCCGGCGTCGAATCCGGGCAGCAGATGCGGCTGGCCGGCAAGGGCGAACCCGGCCCCGGCGGCGCGGGCGATGCACTGGTCACGATCGAGATCGCGCCCCATCCGTTCTTCGTGCGCGATGGCGACAATATCCGCCTCGATCTGCCGATCACCCTGGAAGAGGCGGTTGGCGGGGCCAAGGTCAAGGTGCCCACCGTCGATGGTGCGGTCATGCTCACGGTGGCGCCGGGCAGCAGCAGCGGTCGCACCCTGCGGCTCAAGGGCAAGGGATTCTCGCGCAAGGATGGTGAGCGGGGTGACCAACTGGTGACCTTGCAGATCGATCTGCCGGCCGATGATGCTGATCTCAAGGCGCGGCTGGCCGGCTGGCACGATACGCGCAATCCCCGCGCCCGCCTGGGCGTCTGATCGCCGATGCGGGCGCTGCCGGCCCCAAAGGCGGGAGCCAGGCAGCGCATTTGTGCATTACGCACTTGATGAACAACGAAATCGATCCTGATTATGCCGATCAGGTGCCCGGCGTGCCGCAGGGCGCCAAGCCGCTCGTGCCCGATCTTTCGCCCGAGGCGCGGCGCCGCGCCGCCCTGCACCACCGTCTCCGCGCAGAATTCAACGAGGTGCGCGACGAGCTGCGCCCCGGCGCCCGCGCCTATGAACTGCTCAAGCGGGTGTGGACCGGGGTGATCAACGACGGCTTCATCCATGCCGGCAATTTCGCCTACATGGTGCTGATCGCGCTGTTTCCGTTCTTCATCACCGGGGCAGCGCTGTTTTCGTTGATCGGCGAGACGAGCCAGCGCACCGCCGCGATCAACACCGTGCTGATGGCCCTGCCGCGCGTGGTGGCAACCACGATCGAACCGGTGGCCCGTGCCGCCGTAGAGGCGCGCACCGGGCATCTGCTGTGGATCGGCGGGCTGGTCGGGCTGTGGACCGTCAGCAGCCTGGTCGAAACCATCCGCGATATCCTGCGCCGCGCCTATGGCACGCAGTGGGAGCATGCGTTCTGGCGCTATCGCCTGATGTCCACCGGGTTGATCATCGCCTCGGTCGTGCTGATTCTCGTTTCGATCCTGGCGCAGGTGGCGATCGGCGCCGCGCAGGAAGTGATCGTGGCCCGCCTGCCGCAGTTTGGCGCCTGGGTCGATGGCCTGGCGGCCGGGCGCTTCCTGCCCACGCTGGTGCTGTTCGGCGCGCTGTGGCTGCTGTTCCTGTCGCTTACGCCCAGCGCCTATCGTTCGAATCGCTATCCCAAGTGGCCCGGCGCGCTGTTCGTCTCCTCGTGGTGGCTGGGCGTTTCCATCCTGTTGCCCAAACTCCTCGCTTCGGTTTTCTCGTATGATCTGACCTATGGCAGCCTCGCCGGGGTGATGATCGCTCTTTTCTTTTTCTGGCTGGTCGGCATAGGGATGGTAATAGGTGCCGAACTCAATGCCGCGCTCGCCGAAACACCGGAGGAGCAAGACATGCTGGGCCAGGTAGATAATCGCGCGCGGGCCATTCGCCAGGCTGGCGCGACCAAACCAGAATGAAGACCCGGTTGGCCAAGGTCCGTTCAGCGCCATTCCTGATGGAACGCCCGAACAGATCATGGCCCGAAGGTGCAGGAGCGTACGAGGGCGCATGACCGGATTGATGAAGGGAAAGCGCGGCCTGATCATGGGCCTCGCCAATGACAAGTCTCTGGCCTGGGGCATTGCCCGCCAGTTGCACGAACAGGGGGCCGAACTCGCCTTCTCGTACCAGGGTGAGGCGCTGGCCAAGCGCGTGCGCCCGCTGGCGGCAAGCCTGGACAGCGATTTCCTGATCGATTGCGACGTGTCCGACATGGCCGCGCTCGATGCGGCGTTCGATGAACTCAAGGCGCGCTGGGACACGATCGATTTCGTCGTCCACGCGATCGGCTATTCCGACAAGAGCCAGCTGCGCGGGCGCTATTACGATACCACGCTCGACAACTTCCTGATGACCATGAACATTTCGGCCTACAGCCTGGTCGCCGTGACCAAGCGCGCGGTCGAAATGATGCCCAACGGCGGTTCCATCCTCACGCTGACCTATTACGGCGCGGAAAAGGTCGTGCCGCATTACAACGTGATGGGCGTGGCGAAGGCCGCGCTGGAAGCCAGCGTGCGCTATCTCGCCAACGACTGCGGCCCGCAAGGCATCCGCGTCAATGCCATCTCGGCCGGCCCGATCAAGACCCTGGCCGCCAGCGGCATCGGCGATTTCCGCTATATCCTCAAGTGGAACGAGTTGAACGCACCGCTGCGCCGCAACTCCACGATCGAGGACGTGGGTGGCTCGGGCCTCTATTTCCTGTCGGACCTGTCGGCCGGTGTTACCGGTGAAGTGCACCATGTCGACGCGGGCTATCACCTGGTCGGCATGAAGCAGGAAGACGCGCCCGATATCGCGCTGAGCTGATCGGCCGCTCGCGGCGGCCACTGCCACCTGCAAAAACACCCCGGGCCAAGGCCTGGGGTGTTTTCGTTTCGAGGCCAGGTCAGCGCGTGAACCGCGCTGATCCGCGATCAGTTCTGTGTGGGAGCGGTCTCGCCCGGCTTCGGCGTGCTGGGGGCGGGCGTGCCATCGCGTTCGCGGGCCAGGCGCGCCTCGTATTCCTTTTCCAGCGTTTCGACGCGGGCCTGTTCCTCGGCCGCGTCCTTGTCGATCGTCGACAGGCGGCGCTGGCGTTCTTCCTCGATCAGCTTGCCGAACTGCACGTCGCTGCTCTGCTTCTTTTCGGCATAGGCATCGTGGATCAGGCGCGCGGTGCAGCCGGTCGCCCCGCCAGAGCCGACCGGCGAACAGGAATTGATCCCGGCCGCGCCTACGGTTTCATAGGCCTTCACCCGGTCGGTCCAGGTCTGGTTCTTGGGATCGTTGGGATTGTCGCGCAGCGGGGCGGGAATGCGGAAGCGTTCTGCCTCGTCCTTGCGGGCGCAGACGGTGATCTGCTCGGCCGTTGAAACCGGGCAGGGGTCATCGCCATAAATGATCAGCTGGTTGACCTTTTCGTCGCCCTGCTGCGGGCCATCGTCAGCCGGCTGGGCATCGGGCACGGCCGTGCGGGCGCGGGCGGCCTGGGCCGGGGTGGCGCCCAGCATGACCGCGGGAAACAGCAGCAGGGCCGGGGCCAGCAGGCGCAGGGGGTGGGCAGCAAGGCGCATTGTCGGTTCGTCTCCAGCGCGTGGAAAGGCGGGCGGGCCGCCCCCATGTCGCCCCATCATAAGCTGACGGGGCGGTGAATGATAGATGAAGGGGCAACGCGCAGACCGGTGAAAAGGTCTCCGGCGCCTGTGCCATCACCGGGCAAGGCGCGGATTTTCACCAGCTTTCCGTCAGATCCGTTCCGATAGCTTGATCGCCGCGCGGCAGCCCAGGCGAATGGCGTTGAACAGCAGCGGATAGGCCGGGGTCTGTTCGGCGCCAGCGGCCAGCGCGGCATCGCGATGGGCGCGTTCATCATCGCGGAACTGGCGGATGGTGTCGGCCAGTTCGGGATCGCTGTCGCCCAGTTCTTCCAACTGTTCGGTATAGTGGCGGTCGATCTCGGTCTCAATCGCGGCGGTGCAGGCCATCGCTGCCTTGGGGCCGAGCAGCGCGGTGGCAGCGCCCAGGGCAAAGCCCGCGACCGACCACACCGGCTGCAGCGCCGTGGGGCGCACGCCGCGCTCGGCGATCATCGCGTCGAACTTGGCGCGGTGGTCTTCCTCCTGCCGGGCCATTTCGACGATCTCGGCCGAATCCGGGCCGCGATCGCCCATCACCGCCAGTTGGCCGGCATAAATGCGGGTGGCGCCAAATTCGCCGGCCTGGTCCACGCGGATCATGCGGGAAGTATCGGGATGGCCAATATCGGGACGGGACATCGCTTCAGGCTCCCTTGCCGCGGCCCTTGGCGAGCAATCCCAGGATTGCCAGCGCGGCCGGAGTGGAAAACAGGAAATTGAAACCGGCCATGCTTACGCCCATCAGCGTCCAGGCCGGGGTGTCGCAGCGCACCAGGGGTGCGGCCATGATCGCGGCGAGCGGATCGCCCTCGATATGGCTGGACGAGCAGGTGGTGAGGCCTTCCCACCAGTGGTATTCCACCCCGGCGTGAAAGGCGCCGATCAGGCCGCTCGACAGGATGCCGAGTGCGGCCAGCAGGACCAGCCAGCGCGCCTCGGGGCGGCCACGGCGCAACAGCGCGAGGATCGCCAGCGCGATCGCCGCCAGGTGGCCATAGCGTTGCCACCAGCACATCTCGCACGGCGGCAGGCCGAAACCGTATTGGGCCACCAGTGCCGTGGCCATGGCTACCAGCGGCACGCCCAAGGCCAGGCCATGGGCCAGGGCAAGATCATCGGAAAAGCGGCGGTCGATCGTCATGATGGCGCGGTTCCTGGCCGGATCAGCGCTTGCGCAGCGCAGCCAGCGCGCCGGGCGCGGTGCGCTTGAGCGTCTGGACGGCATAATAGAGCTGGAAATCGTCGATGCCCTTGGCCTTGAGCTCCTCGGGCGTCATCTTGAAGCGCGGATCGTCGATCTTGTCCTTCTCGAGATCCTTGTCTTCCTTGATCTCGTTGATCAGGTGACGGCGCAGGTCGCTTTCGCGATAGGAACGCAACGCGCGCTTGCGCAGGTCGGGATCGGAAATCTGCGGCACGGTGATATCCGGCTCAATCCCGCCTTCCTGCACCGAACGGCCCGATGGCGTGTAATAGCGCGCGGTGGTCAGCTTGAGCGCGGAATCCTTGCCCAGCGGGATCAGCGTCTGCACGCTGCCCTTGCCAAAGCTGCGCTGGCCCATGATCAGCGCGCGGTGCTGGTCCTGCATCGCGCCTGCCACGATTTCCGATGCCGAGGCCGAGCCTTCGTCGATCAGCACGATCATCGGCAGGCCACGCGCCACGTCGCCGGGATGAGCGGAATAGATATCGTTGTCCTGCGGATCGCGCCCGCGCTGCGATACGATCGTGCCCTTGTCGAGGAAATCGTCGGAGAGCGAGACTGCTTCATTGAGCAGGCCGCCCGGATTGCCGCGCAGATCAAGCACGATGCCCGCTAGGTTGTTGCCCAGCTGGGCACGAATCGACTGGACCGCCTGGGCCACTTCGCTGCCAACGTTTTCGCTGAAGCTCGACACGGCGATGACGCCAATGTTGTCCTTCACCTTCCATTCCACCGGACGCAGCTTGATCACCTCGCGCGTCAGCGTGAAGTCCAGCGGCTCGTCACGGCCGGGGCGATAGACGGTAAGCTTGATCTTGGTGCCCGGTGCGCCGCGCATCTGGTCCACCGCATCGTCAAGCGAGCCGCCATAGATCAGCTTGCCATCGAGGTGGGTGATATAGTCGCCAGCCTTGATCCCGCCGAGGTCGCCCGGCGTGCCCTTCATCGGGGCGATTACCTTCACCGCGCCATCATCGAGCGTGACCGACAGGCCCAGGCCGCCATAAGCGCCTTCGGTCTGGGTGCGCAGGTTTTCGAAATCGCGCGCTTCCAGATAGGCGCTGTGCGGATCGAGCGTGGCCAGCATGCCGTCGATCGCGCCCTTGATCAGCGTATCGTCGTTCACCGGCTCGACATAGTTCTCTTTGATCTTGGCATAGATCATCTCGAGCTTCTGGAACTGCGGCGCGGTGCGCGAATCCACCGCTGCCAGGCCGGCCGTGGCCACGGGCAGAACCGCGACGGCCGTGACCAGGGCCGTTGCACGCAGCAGGGAAGCAAGCGGTTTTGCCATGTTTGCAATCGAACCTTCGATAAAGAACCAAGCGCCGCGGCGCGGGCCGGACCGCCCGCTTGTATAGCCCCGCAAGCCTGAATGCCAGATGGAGCGCACCCGATTCCCGTTTGTGCGTGGGCGGCGCGTTACAGGCCGCGTGGGCCGCACCAAGCGATCAATTGCGCAAGGCCGCCAAGGGGTTGACCGGCACGCCGTCCTTGCGCAGTTCCACGCTCACCACCGGGCTGGCCGGGGCGGCAATGCCCAGCGGCGAACCCTGCACCACGCGATCGCCCACGGCCGCGTCGATCCGCCCCAGGCCGGTGATCAGCGAGGTCCAGCCGCCGGCATGCTCGACGATCACGATCTGGCCATAGCCGCGATAAGACCCGGCAAACGCCACGCGCCCGGCGGCCGGCGCCACGATCTGGGCCGAGGGAACAGGCGCGATGGTCAGCCCCTGGTTCGGCCCGGTCTGTCCCGCCTCGCCAAAGCCCGAGACCACCCGCCCGGAAACGGGCATGATCCACATCAGCGTGCTGCTGGTGCGCAGCAGCGGATCGACATCTTCGACCATCAGCACGGCACCGGGCCGATCGGGGCGTTGCAGCGGGCCGGGCAGCCCGGCCAGGACATCGCGCATCTGCCCGTCGCGGCCCAGTTGCTGCATCAGCGCGGCCAGGTCGCGCGTCTGTTCGGCCAGGGCCAGGGCATGGTCGGCCTCGCGCCCGGCGGTGCCGTTGGCGGCGCGGCTGGCGATGCGCTGGCGGCTTTCCAGCGCAGCCAGTTGCTGGCGCCGCTCGGCCAGGCCCGATTGGCTGGCGCGCAGGCGGGCGGCCTCGCTGCGTGCCTGTTCCTGCAACAGCCGGCCACGCACGATCGCGCTGCGCAGGCTGGCGGTGCGGCGGCGCACTTCGGGCACCATGGTTTCCAGCACGGCGCGCAGATAGACCGTATCGCGCAGGGATTCGGCCCGCAGCAGGCTGAAGGCCAGCGGCCGGCGGGCAAACAGCTGCAGCGCGGCGGTCAGCCGCACCAGCGGCTCCTGCCGTGCGGCCATGCGCAGGCGCAAGTCGGCGCGTTCCTTGTCGATGAGGGCGATGCGCGCCTCGCCGATGCGGATCTCGGCCTCGGATTGCTGGATGCGCGCGGCGATCGCGGCGGCTTCCTGCGCGGTCTTGTCGGCAGCGGCCGTGGCGGCCTGGGCCTGGGCTTCGAGCTTTTCACCGCGGGCACGGGCCTGGGCCAGGGCGGTCTGCGCCTGGGCGAGGGCGGCAGCGGCTTCGCCGGCGGTCTGATAGGTGGGCGCGGCGCCGGCCCCGGCGATCTGCCAGGCAGCCAGCGGCAGCAGCAAGGCGGTGGCCAGCAGCAGGGAGCGGCGCGCGTCCATCATCCCTCGCGGTGATAGGGGTGGCCGGCGATGATGCTGGTGGCGCGCCACAGCTGTTCGGCCAGCATCGCGCGGGCCAACATGTGTGGCCAGGTGGCCGCGCCAAAGGCAATCAGCAGATCGGCCCCGTCGCGCAGGCTATCGTCGTGGCCATCGGCCGCGCCGATCAGGAAGCGTGCCTCGCGCACGCCATCGTCGCGCCAGCGGCCCAGCACCTTGGCAAATTCGGCCGAGGTCAGCTGCTTGCCGCGTTCGTCCATGACCACGGTGCGGGTGGGATTGGCCGTGACCGGCGGCAAGGCGCCGCCCCGATCGGGAAGCTCGGTCACCTTGAAACCCCACGTCACCCGCTTGCCATAGCGATCGACCAGCTCTGCCTCGGGCGAGCGGCCGATCTTTCCCCGGGCGATGATGTGGAGGAGCATGAGCGTCCGGTTCAGGCGTTGGTGGTGGTGGCGTCCGCCACCCTCCTCACCCCTCCTCTGGAGAGGAGGGGAAGGACGATGTCAGGCAGAGCCGGCGTCGCCGAAGCCCCACATGCGTTCCAGGTTGTAGAAGCTGCGCACTTCCGGGCGGAACAGATGGACGACCACGTCGCCGGCATCGATCAGCACCCAGTCGGCCGCGGGCAGGCCTTCGATGCGCACATGGCCATAACCGGCCTGCTTGACGCGCTCGGCCAGCTTCTGCGCCATGGCAGCGACCTGGCGGGTGGAGCGGCCCGAGCCGATCACCATGTAATCGGCGATCGAGCTTTTGCCTTCCAGGGGGATCGACACCACGTCCTGGGCCTGGTCATCATCGAGCGATTGCAGGACGAGTTCGAACAGGCTGGCAGGAGCGCCGGCAGAAGGGGCCGGGGTAGCGGCGCCGGCATCTGCCGGCTGGGGTTGGGCACTGGTCATTGGCTTGCGGTAAACTCCGATTGAAAGATGGCTAAGGTCGCAACGCCCGGTCGCGCATCCCGATCCAACGGCAAAGCCGCCTTGCGCCAGGGCGCACGGCGGGAGAGCCGAAAAACCGGAAAAGCGTGCCGGGAAGCAGGGATGGCGGCCAAGACGCTCAGCGTCCGCTCCTTCCGCGCAGGTCCGGTACAATGCGGCGGTGGGTGACACCATCGCGCAGGCCGGTCACGGAAATACGGTCCGCCCAATCAGGCTCTGCCAGGCGCTGGGCCGTGGCGGAACGGGGATCGGGATCGAACCGCAGGATGGAGAGCGCTGGGACGCCCTGCATCGGATCATGCGGGAAACTGGCGATCAGGGCGGCACCCCCGGTTGGCCCCGTATCGGACCAAAGAGCGCCATCACATTCCTGCCTGCACCGCCGGCGCCATCGGCGCAGCCATACCATGGCGGGGCTCGCCATCGCAGCTGCATCATAGCCCGGACGGGCGATAACCGCAATCGGCATGGTGCGGGCAATGCCGCGCCAGTTTTTCCAGCGGTGGAACTGGGCCAGATTATCGCTTCCCATCAACCAGATAAAGCGCCGGCGCGGGTATCGCCGCACCAGCGCGCGCAGGCTGTCGATGGTAAAACGGGTGCCCAGTTCGCGCTCGATCGCGGTCACTCGAATCGGGGCGCGGCGGGCCATTGCCCGCGCCGAGGCCACCCGCGCCGGCAGCGGCGCCATGCCCTTGGCGGGCTTGAGCACGTTACCGGGCGAAACCAGCCACCACACCTCGTCCAGGCCCAATGCGGCTTGCGCAAACAGGCTCACCCGGCGGTGTCCGCCGTGTGCCGGATTGAAGCTGCCGCCCAGAAGGCCGGTCAGCCGGGGAGCACCGCGTGTCAGGGGCGAACCTGCCCGCTGCCGTGGACCAGCCACTTGTAGGTGGTCAGCCCTTCCAGCGCGACCGGGCCGCGCGCGTGCAGGCGGCCGGTGGCAATGCCGATTTCCGCGCCCAGGCCAAATTCGCCGCCATCGGCAAACTGGCTGGAGGCATTGTGCATGACGATCGCGCTGTCGACCTGGGCCAGGAACTGCGCGGCGGCTGCGGCATCGGCAGTGATGATCGCATCGGTATGGCCCGAGGAATGCCGCGCGATATGCGCGAGCGCCGCGTCGAGCCCGTCAACCACTGCCACCGAGAGCACGGCATCGAGGTATTCGGTGTCCCAATCGTTGTCGGCCGCCGGCACGATGCGCGGATCGATGGCGCGGGCGCGGGCATCGCCGCGCACTTCGCAACCGGCTTCGATCAGCGGGGTGATCAGCGCTGCCGCCGCCGGATAGGTCGCGTCGATCAGCAGGGTTTCCATCGCCCCGCAGATGCCCGTGCGGCGCATCTTGGCGTTGAGCACGATGGCCTGGGCCATGGCCGGATCTGCCGCCGCGTGGACGAAGGTGTGGCAGATGCCATCGAGGTGGGCGAGCACCGGCACGCGGGCATCGGCCTGGACGCGGGCGACCAGGCTCTTGCCGCCGCGGGGCACGATCATGTCGATCAGGCCGGCTGCCGTCAGCATCGCGCCCACGGCGGCGCGGTCTTGCGTGGGCATCAGTTGCACCGCCGCTGCGGGCACGCCGCCTTCCACCAGGCCGGCCACCAGTGCGGCGTGGATCGCGCGGTTGGAATGCACCGCCTCGCTCCCGCCGCGCAGCAGGGCGGCATTGCCCGAGCGCACGCACAGTGCGGCGGCATCGGCCGTCACGTTGGGGCGGCTTTCATAGATGATGCCGATCAGGCCGATCGGCACGCGCACGCGGCGCAGGACCATGCCGTTGGGGCGCGTGGCGGAATCGATCTCCTGCCCGACCGGATCGGCCAGGCTGGCCACCTGGTCCACGGCATCGGCGATGCCGGCAACGCGCGCTTCGTCCAGCCGCAGGCGATCGAGCAGCGCCGGGGTCAGCCCGCGCGTGGTGCCATTGGCCATGTCGATCGCATTGGCCGCCAGGATTTCCGGTGCGGCACGGCGCAGGGCGGCGGCAGCCAGCTTGAGCGCGGCTTCCTTGGCCGGCGCCGGCATGCGCGCCAGTTCGGCTTGCGCGGCACGGCCGGCCCGGGCCAGCTGCTCTACCAGCGACTGGGGGGACTCGGTGGCGATTTCCTGAGGTTTGGTCGACATAATGGCGCGGGGCTTACCATCGGTGGCAGGCGCTGTCACGGGCGCGAGGTGGGTTGCAATCGATTCATCGTCCTTGCGCCACGGCCCGCCCCGTGCTGCGGCCCCCGGATTCGACTCCTGCGGTTCCCGCCGATAAGCGCCCGGCCCCAAGGATTGTTCATCACCTGTCTTGCCTTGGGATAATCACACATCTTGCCGCCTGCTGAGATTCACACCGTGCGCGCCACGGCCACGCCGCCTGCGCCGCGCGCACCCTGGCGCCGTGCCACCGCCTGGCTGACCGTACTGCCGGCGCGGGTGCGCGGCTGGTTTCCCGATCGCGAATTCTTCATGCGGGCGCAGGGACAAGTGCGCTTCATCCGCGTATCGGGCCGCCTGCAGATGGGCGTGGCCGGCGTGGTGGTGCTGGCGTTGCTGCTGTGGCTGGCGGCGATGGCCACGATGCTGACCGGGCAGATCCTGGCGGCGCGTCATTCCGCTGCCTTGCGCCAGCGCGAAATGGCGGTGAGCGAGGCCGAACGCCATATCGCCCGCACACGCAATGGCGTGGCCGGCACGCTGCAGGATCTGGAGCGCCGGCAAGAGATGATCGAAACGCTGGTCAAGGGCCAGCTGGGCGATCTGCCCGCCGCCGATGCATCGGCCGCGCCGGGTGCCAAGCCGCTGTCGTTCAACATGCCGCCGGCGGGTAATCCGATGGCGGCCGGCATCGATCGCCTGGCGATGCGCCAGGCGGCCTTCGTGGCGAGGCTCACGCAGTATGCCGATGCGCGCGCCAGCCAGGCGGAAACGGCGATCCGCCGGGTCGGCCTCAACCCCGCGCAAGTGGCGCCGCTGCGCGGAACAGCGGCCAGCCGGCGCGCCATGGGTGGTCCGCTGATCGCGCTGGGCGGCAACGATCCCGCGCTGGCGCGCCTGGGGCAGAGCATGGCGCGGCTTACCGCGCTGGAACAGGGCCTGGCGCGCCTGCCCCATGCCCTGCCGGCCAGCGCCGATTTCATTTCCAGCGGGTTTGGCTATCGCGCCGATCCGTTCACCGGCGGTGGCGCCTTCCATCCCGGCCTCGATTTCAAGGGCCCGACCGGCGCGCCGATCTTTGCTGCTGCCCAAGGCGTGGTCAGCTTTGCCGGGGTGCGCTCGGGCTATGGCAATTGCGTGGAAGTCGATCATGGCCATGGCCTGGTCACCCGCTATGCCCATATGTCGCGGATCGAGGCACGGCCCGGCGAGCGCGTGGCGCCCGGCGTGGAAATCGGCCGGATCGGCAGCACGGGCCGCTCCACCGGCCCGCACCTGCACTTCGAAGTGCGGATCAACGATCGCCCGGTCGATCCGCGTCCGTTCCTGGAGACCCTGCCCGATGTTTTCAAAGAAGCTGGCCACGGTGGGCACTGAACGCGCTGCACCGCTCGGTGCAGCCACGTTTTCCGTGCTCGGCGCAGACGTGGCGGTGCGGGGCGATATCACCGCAGCGGCCGATCTGCATGTGGAAGGCCGCGTCGATGGCGATGTGGCCTGCGCCGCGCTGGTCCAGGGTGAAAGCAGCGTGATCACCGGCGCGATCACCGCCCGCAGCGCGCGCCTTGCTGGCACGGTCAACGGTGCGGTCACCGTGGCCGACCTGGTCGTGGGCAAGACCGCGCGCATCCTGGGCGATGTGACCTATGACACCCTGACCATCGAGCAGGGCGCCCAGGTGCAAGGGCGCTTCACTCCGCGCGGCGCCAATGCCGCCGCGGCTGTGCCAGACAGCCTGATCGCGATCAGCACCAGGGTCTGACGCGCGCCAATTGGTGGGCCTCGGCGGGCGTTAGCGGAACAGGGCGACGATATCGCCCAGCTTGCCCATCAGCGCGGCATCGCCGTCGCGTGGCGTGGCGCCCAGCCGCACCACCACCAGCTTGCGCGCGGGTGACACCAGCACCGCCTGGCCGCCATCGCCCAGCGCGGCCATCATGTCGCGCGGGCCACGCGCGGGAAACAGGCGCGGCTCGCTGTCGGTGGGCGTGCGGTTGAGCCAGACCCCAGCACCATACTGTTTTTCGCGGGGCGAGGGGCTGGCCATGAATTCGATCCATTGCCGGGGCACCAGTTGCGCCCCATGCACTGCGCCACGGTTGCGCAGGAACTCGCCAAAGCGGGCGAAATCGCGCGCCGTGGCATCGATCATCGCGCCACCGTTCATCGTGCCATGCGCGTCATACGAAGGCACGATGCCGCGCATCTGGACCGGTTCGAACAGGCGGGTGCGCAGGTAATCGGCCACGGCGCGGCGCCGGGCATCGGCGTCTCCACCAGGGGCCAGCACCCGCGCCGCCAGGTCAGCCAGGATGATCCCGCTGGCGGCATCGTCCTGGAACCGGGCGCCTGGCTCTGCGGCCAGGGGCTGATCTTCGGCCGCGCCGGCCATATCGTCGCGCCCGGCGCCAAACAGCATGCGCGCCTCGTCACCCGGTTCCTCGCGCAGGCCCGATCGCATCTGCAACAGGTGGCGCAGGGTGATTTCGCCGCGTGGATCGCCCGGCCGCTGCCACGCTGGCACTGGCGCGGTTTCGTTGAGGCGCAGCCGCCCGTCGGATACCAGCATGCCGACCATGACCGCCGTGATTGAACGGGCGATACCGCCGCCGGCAAAACGCGTATTCTCGTGATAGCCGGGGCCATAGCGTTCGGCCACGATGCGCCCGGCGCGCATCACGATCACGGCACGGGTTTCCCCCGCGCCCTGGGCGGAGGCGCCGCTATCGGCCATGAACAGCGCGTCGATCGCGCGGGCCAGGCCTTCGCGCTCCACCCCGGGATCATCGATCACCGCCGCCAGCGCCTGGGGCGAGAGCGGCTGCTGCGCCGGCTGGCTGGCCGAGCAGGCGAACAGGACTGGTGCAAGCGCCGCCGGCACGATAAGGGCCAGCCACCGGCGGGCACAGGGTAAACGGAATCGCGGGGCGCTCTGCATGGTTGCCCGGTCTTTCCACCAGATCGAATGCACATGGCAACCACCAAGCCTTCTTCATCCCCGAATGATCCGCTCCGTTTTGGTGGCCAACCGCCTTCGTCTCCATCTCCAGGGCCCCGCCGCGCGGGGCACTGGGCCTGGCGCGGGCTGGCAGCAATCGTCATCATCGGCCTTGTCGTGGGCGCGGTATTCGTCGCCTTTGTCTGGCGCCCGGCGCACGACAACGCGCGAATCGAGGCGGCGCGCGCCGCCCGCCTGGCCTGCTCGTGCCGCTATATTGGCGGCAGGGCGCTGGGTGATTGCGAAAAGGACAATCCCAAGGGCCGCTTCCCGGTCTCGCTGGCGGAGGATGCCGCCGCCCACAGCGTGACCGCTACGGTTCCGCTCGCCGCGGCGCAGACCGCCACCTATCGCGAAGGCTGGGGCTGCCAGTTGCAGGCCTGGCGCGACTGAGGCGCGGGCAGGAGATCTCAACCCCTGCCCTGCCGGGCTTTACAGCGCAGCCAGCGGCTCGGCCGCTTCGGTGCCGTCGATCCAGCCGCCGCCGATCACCCGTTCCCCGGCATAGAGCACCGCCGCCTGGCCCGGAGCCACGCCATATTCGGGCGCGGCAAAGCGCAAGGTGGTGGCGGCACCATCGCCGAACGGGCCGTCCAGTGTAACCGGCACCGGCTTTGCCAGCGAGCGCACCTTGGCGGTCAGCGGCGTGCCATCGGTGGGCAGGGCGCCGATGCGGTTGGTCTCGATCACGCGGGCTGCGGCCACGCCCAGCAACTGGCGCGGGCCCACCAGCACGCGGGCATTGGCCGCATCCAGGCCCACGACATAGAGCGGCTCAGGCTGGCCGCCGATTTCCAGCCCGCGCCGCTGGCCCACGGTATAGTGGATCACGCCCTGGTGCTGGCCCAGCACGACGCCGCTCTGGGCATGGACGATCGTGCCGGGGCGCCCGCCTTCGGGGCGAACGCTGCGCACGATCTTGGCGTAATCGCCATCGGGCACGAAGCAGATGTCCTGGCTGTCGGGCTTGGCGGCAACGGCCAGGCCCATGGCCTGGGCCAGCGCGCGCACCTGCGGCTTGGGCAGGCCACCTAGCGGGAAGCGCAGGAAATCGAGCTGTTCCTGCGTCGTGCCATAGAGAAAATAGCTCTGGTCGCGGGCGGGATCGGCGGCGCGATGCAACTGCGCGCCTTGGGGCGTGGCAATACGGCGAACATAGTGCCCGGTTGCCAGGCAATCGGCGCCCAGTTCGCGCGCCATGGCCAAAAGATCGGTGAACTTGGGGCCCATGTTGCAGCGGATGCACGGGATCGGCGTGCGGCCCGCGAGGTAATCGTCGGCAAAGCGTTCGACCACCTCTTCGCGGAAACGCGATTCGTGATCGAACACATAGTGGGCAATACCCAGGCGATCGGCCACGGCGCGGGCATCGCGGATATCATCGCCGGCGCAACAGGCGCCCTTGCGCCCAGTGGCGGCGCCGTAATCGTAAAGTTGCAGCGTGATACCAATGACTTCGGCGCCGCTGGCAGCCGCCAGCCCGGCCACTACCGAGCTGTCCACCCCGCCCGACATGGCCACCACGATGCGC
The DNA here is from genome assembly GCF_003058045.1 of Novosphingobium sp. GV079. NCBI lineage: Bacteria > Pseudomonadati > Pseudomonadota > Alphaproteobacteria > Sphingomonadales > Sphingomonadaceae > Novosphingobium > Novosphingobium sp. GV079. The sequence continues at coordinate 260,814 of NZ_QBUE01000005.1, forward strand.
CGCGCGCTGGCCGGGGCGGCCAGATCGAACAGGGGCAATGGATCGGCCAGGCCGGTAAAATCAGGCACCAGTTTGGGGATCGCGGAAGGGGGGATGCAATGCGACATGGCCCGCCCATAGGCGCTTTTCCCACGGTTTTCAGCGCAAAAATGGCACGGAACGGGCGGGGTGCGCTGGCCATGTGGTTAATTTTTTGTAAAGGGCGGTTTTACACTCCCTTATCCCTATCGGGCTACTGTCAGCCCCATGGATTTGGGTTTTGAAGATCTGCGCGGCCTGGTGGGCGCCGAATCGGCAGGGGTGCTGCGCCAGCTGCACTGGGCCGAATTCTGTGCCCGGCTGGAAGCCGCACAGGACCTGCGGCGGGTGTCGCAGGATTCCGTACTGGCGATGCCGGGCGGAACGGGCCTTGGCAGCTTCCATCGGGTCGCAGCCTGGATGTTGCACAAGGCAGGTGAACACACGGCAGGTCATGAAGATCTCGTTAACCCAAACTCTTCAGTGAATGGCAAAATGGAGGGAAGCACAACGGTGATGAAGCCAAACAGGCCGTCCCCCCCGCCGAAAGGCTCAGCTGACCGACGAGAAGTGCCATGATCGAAAATCAGAAAATCAGGCCGGCGCAGGTTATTGGTCCCTTGGGTGAACCGCTGACGCTGGATAACCTGCCCCCCGCCAACACCACCCGCTGGGTGGTGCGCCGCAAGGCCGAAGTGGTCGCGGCGGTCAACGGTGGGTTGCTGACCATTGATGAGGCGTGCGAACGCTATGGCCTCACCCTCGAAGAATTCGCCTCGTGGCAGCGCGCGGTGGATCGCTCGGGGATGCAGGGCCTGCGGGTCACGCGTATCCAGCACTATCGCGACCTTTACGAGCGCCAGCTCAAGTATTGATCACGCGCTGGCTTGCCGGCCCGGTGCATTGCGCCGGGGCTGGCAGCCCGCGTCACACCGCCATCCACGGTGCGGCCGTCCGGGGCAACCCGGGCGGCCGTTTTGGCGTCTCGGCCCCGCAGCGGTGGGTTCGTTGCCGAGGCGAAGCGCAAATGCTTCGGTTATGACGTTGTTTGTCGAGCCGTGATTGCAACTGGTCGTTGCGCCCGCTAAAAGCTGCGTAAATGCTGGCAAGGTAAGGAACCTTCGGAACGTGGCGCTTGATGCGCGGCGCTTGGCGAAGGCGGGGGCCATGCCGGCGACCGGCGTTACCGGCGGCTGGCCCATGCCGGTGGCCGGCCGCGATGACAGGCAGCCGGGCAACCGGCCGCCACGTTAGACCGACGTTGGGAACACATCGCCCGGCCTGTCGCTGCGCATGGCGCAAGGATGGGGCGGGCAAAGGGGATCGTGGCCTGGGCTGCGTGGTGCCGTATGGTACGCGCTTGCCGGTTGGGCTGGGGAGGCAATTCTGCTGGACAAGACGCAAGACATGAGCAGCCTGGCCGATGTGCCGGCAACCGGTGGCAATCGGCGGCGTGCCTTTGCCATCGGCGCGGGGCTGGTCGTGCTGCTGGCTCTCGCCTGGTGGCTGATGCACCGCGATGCCGGCGGGCCCAAGGCGCCCGATGCCGCCACCCAGGCTCAGACCGTTACGGTGGTGGCGCCGGGCCAGCAGACCGTTGACGCCACCGTGGTGGCCAGCGGCGTGATTGCCGCCAAGCGCGAAATGCCCGTGGGCATTGCCGGCGAAGGCGGTATCGTGCGCAGCGTGCTGGTCGATGCCGGAACCTGGGTTCATGCCGGGCAAGTATTGGCCGTGGTCGATCGTTCGGTCCAGGTGCAGCAGGTGGCCAGCCAGGCCGCCGGGGTGCAGGTGCAGGAAGCCAACGCCCGCATTGCCCAGAGCAACCTTGATCGCGCGCTCAAGCTGGTGGCCAAGGGCTTTATCTCCAAGGCCGATATCGATCAGCTGACCGCCACGCGCGATGCCGCCGTGGCGCAGGTGCGCGTGGCCCGCGCCACGCTGGGCCAGCTGCGCGCCAGCACGGCGCGGCTCAACATCGTGGCCCCGGCCGATGGCTTGGTGCTGACCCGCGCGGTAGAGCCCGGCCAGATCGTCAGCGCGGGCAGCGGCACGCTGTTCCGCATGGCCAAGGATGGCGAACTGGAAATGCAGGCACGCCTTGCCGAAGTGGACCTGGCGCGCATGCACGTGGGCGTGACCGCCCAGATCACCCCGGTCGGCACGGCGCAAAGCTTTACCGGCACGGTGTGGCAGGTGGCTCCCACGATCGATCCGACCACGCGCGAGGGGATTGCCCGCATCGCGCTGCGCTATGATCCCGCGCTGCGTCCGGGCGGCTTTGCCAGCGCCACGATCCGCAGCGGCGTCACCACGGCGCCGGTCCTGCCCGAAACCGCCATTCTCAGCGATGAAAACGGCAGCTTCGTCTATATCCTCGATGGCGCCAACAAGGTGACGCGCCGCGCGGTGAAGATCGGTGACGTCACCGCGCACGGGATCGTCGTGCGCGAAGGTCTCTCGGGCAACGAGCGCGTGGTGCTGCGCGCGGGTGGCTTCCTCAATCCCGGCGATACGGTCCGGCCGGTCACGGCCGGCTCCGCCGCCGCGGCGCACTGATCGACCACCCGTGATCGGACCAGGGAAACGGCCATGAACTTTCGCAATCTCTCGGCCTGGTCCATCCGCAACCCGGTCGTTCCCATCGTCCTGTTCCTGGGGCTGACCCTGGCGGGCCTGGTCTCCTTCATGCTGATGAAGGTGCAGGACCAGCCCGATATCGAGTTTCCGCTGGTGATCGTGCAGATCAGCCAGCCCGGCGCCGCGCCGACCGAAATCGAGACCCAGATCACGCAGCGGGTGGAAAGCGCCGTGCGCACTATCGCCGGGGTCGACACGATCACCTCCACCGCGTCGGAAGGCTCCAGCCAGACGATGGTGCAGTTCAAGATCGGCACCGACATCTATGGCGCGGTGGCCGAAGTGAAGAACGCGGTGGACCAGGTGCGTGGCGACCTGCCCGACGGCATCCTGGAACCGCAGGTATTCAAGGCCGAAACCTCGTCCGATCCCATCGCCTATTGGGCGGTTTCGGCCGACGACATGACAATCGAGCAACTGTCGTGGTTCGTCGACGATACCGTGGCCAAGCGCCTGCTGGCGGTGCCTGGCATGGCCGAGGTCCACCGCGCCGGCGGCGTGACCCGTGAAATCGCCGTGACGCTCGATCCCATGCGCATGAAGTCGTTCGGCGTGACCGCGATGCAGGTCAACAATGCGCTGCGCCAGGTCAATCTCAACGCCGCGGGCGGCAAGGCCGAAGTGGCCGGTGCGCGCCAGTCGGTGCGCGTGCTCGGCAATGCGCGGTCCGCCTTCGATCTGGGGCAGACGCAGATTTCGGTCGCTGCCGGGCGGGTGATCCGCCTGTCCGATGTCGCCGACGTGCGCGACAGCTTCAGCGAAATCACCTCGATCGCCAAGTTCAACGGCAAGCCGGTCGTCACGTTCAGCATTGCCCGTGCCCGCGGCGAATCCGATGTCAGCGTCTATGATGACACGGTCAAGGAACTGGCCAAGATCTCGGCCGAGCAGGGCCACAAGATCCGCTTCACCCAGCTGTTCACCAGCGTGAACTACACCAAGCAGCAGTACCACACCTCGATGTCCTCGATGGTCGAAGGCGCGGTGCTGGCGGTGATCGTGGTGTTCTTCTTCCTGCGCGATTGGCGGGCCACGTTCGTGTCGGCCATCGCCATTCCGCTCTCGGCCATTCCCACGTTCGCCGTGATGCATCTCATGGGCTTTACGCTCAACACCATGTCGCTGCTTGCGCTGGGCCTGGTGGCGGGCGTGCTGGTGGACGATGCGATCGTGGAAATCGAGAACATCGTGCGGCATATCCGCATGGGCAAGACCCCGTTTCAGGCCGCGATCGACGCTGCCGACGAAATCGGCCTGGCGGTGGTGGCGACTACCTTCTCGATCGTGGCGGTGTTCCTTCCCGTGGGCCTGATGCCGGGCATCTCGGGCCAGTTCTTCAAGAACTTCGGCCTGACCGTGGTGGTGGCGGTGCTGTTCTCGCTGCTGGTGGCGCGCATGATCACGCCGATGGTCGCGGCCTATTTCCTCAAGCGTGACCAGCGCGACATTCCCCATGGCGAAGGCCCGTGGATGGACCGCTATATGGCGGTGCTGCGCTGGTCGCTCGATACCACGCGCGCGGCGGCCTATCGCGCGCTGCATCCGCGCCGCCGCGTGCGGGCGCGGCTGCGCGATCACCGCCTGTGGATGATGGGCATCGGCCTTGGCGCGCTACTGCTGACGGGCGCTATGTTCGTGGTCATCCCCACGCAGTTCTTCCCCGATACCGATAGCGATTTCTCGCAGATCAACGTGGAAATGGTGCCCGGCACCACGATCGACCAGACGGCCGCCAAGGTGGACGAGGTGTACAACCTGATCCGCAACGAGCCCGAGATCGAAGTGGCGCTGGAGCGGATCACCGAGGGCAGCGGGCGCATCATCATGACGCTGCGCAAGGACCGCCCGCGCACCAGCCTGCAGTTCCAGCGCGAACTGACCCCGCGCCTGCAGCAGATCGCCGATGCGCGCGTCACGTTCCAAAGCCAGAATGGCGGCGGCGGTGGCGGCTCGGGCCGGCCGATCAGCGTGATGCTCTCGGGCTCTGATCCCGATCTCCTGCAGCGCACCGCGCAAACCCTGGTGCAGCAGATGAGCGGGCTCAAGCAACTGGTGGCGCCGCGCATCAGCGCCGACTTGCGCCGCCCGGAAATCGTCATCACCCCGCATCTTGATCTGGCCGCCTCGCTCGGCGTGACGACCCAGGCGCTCAGCCAGACGATCCGCATCGCCACCCAGGGCGAAATCGACATGAACAGCGCCAAGTTCTCGCTGTCCGATCGCCAGGTGCCGATCCGGGTCAAGCTGCCGCTCGATTCCCGCCGCGATCTGTCGACCATCGAAAACCTGCCGGTGCAGACCGCGATGGGCACGTCGGTGCCGCTGGCGCGCGTTGCCAGCATTGGCTTTGGCTCGGGCCCGACGACGATCCAGCGCTACAACCAGAACCACCGTATCTTCGTGGGCGCCGATCTGCCGCCCGGCGTGGTCAAGGGCACGGCGATGGATGCCATTGCCAAGCTGCCGATCATGCAGAACCTGCCCACCGGCGTGTCCAACGCCCCGGCCGGGGAAGACCGCTGGCAGCAGGAAATGCTCACCAACTTCTTCATCGCGCTCGCCACCGGCGTGCTGCTGGTGTTCTCGGTGCTGGTGCTGCTCTATCACCGCTTCGTCTCGCCGCTGGTCAACATGGGCTCGCTGTTCCTGGCGCCGCTGGGTGGGCTGATGCTGCTGGGCCTGGTTGGCCAGGCACTGAGCCTGCCGGTGTTCATTGGCGTGCTGATGCTGTTCGGCATCGTCGCCAAGAACTCGATCCTGCTGATCGACTTTGCGATCGAGGAAATGTCGACCGGCAAGGGCAAGCTGGAGGCGATTACCGAGGCCGGGCACAAGCGCGCGCAACCAATCATCATGACCACCGTGGCGATGATCGCCGGCATGGTGCCCACTGCCATTTCGGTGGGCGGTGACGCGGGCTGGCGCGCGCCAATGGGCACGGTGGTGATCGGCGGCCTCACGCTCTCCACCCTGCTCACGCTGCTGATCGTGCCGGCCGGTTTCAGCCTGGCTGACGGCTTTGAAAAGCGGCTGGGACCTTGGCTTGCCCGCGTGTTCCTGGCCAGCCAGCCGCGTGCCGCCGGGCATGGCGCCAAGGGTGCGCCTGGCAGCCCCGGCGGCCATGCCGATGGGAACCACACCGTGCATGAGGCATTCCCGGCGGAGTGACCATCACTCCCCGCCGTCTGGCCCGCGCTGCAAGGCCCCTGATCCAGCCCGTTGACCGGGCGCGCACCACGCGCCTAGTCGCCACCGGCCTGCTGGTGGTGATGGCCGGGCTGTTTGCTCTGGCGCGCACCATGCTGGCCGCGCCGGGCGCTGCGCCGGGCTGGGGCTATCTGCGCGCCTTTGCCGAGGCGGCGATGGTTGGCGGCCTGGCCGACTGGTTTGCCGTCACCGCGCTGTTCCGCCATCCCCTGGGCCTGCCGATCCCGCACACCGCGATCATCCCTGAAAACAAGGATCGCATCGCCGATTCCCTGGCCGGCTTCCTCCAGTCCAATTTCCTCACCCCACAAGTGGTGGCGCGGCGCATGGCCGGGCTGGACGTGGCCGGGGCGGCCGGTTCCTTCCTGGCGGCGCCACGCCAGGGCGGGGAGCAGGGGCGCCTGGCAGCTGGTGCCGCCAGCCTCGCGGCCGATATCCTGGAATCGCTCGACCGGGAAAAGCTGGGCGGCATGGCCAAGCAGGCCTTGCGCCAGCAGATCGACCGCATCGACCTGGCGCCGCTCCTGGGCCAGATGCTGCAGGCGATGATTGCCGACGGGCGCCATCTGCCGCTGATCGAGGCGCTGCTGGCCAAGACGGCGCAGACCCTGGAAGCCAACGAGGCGCTGCTGCGTACCCTGATCCACGATCGCGCCAATGCCCTGGTGCGGCTGGTCAAGCTGGACGAGCGGCTAGCCAACACCATTCTCGATGGCATCTACAAGCTGCTGGCCGAAGCCGTGGTGCACCCCGATCACCCGCTGCGCATGAAGATCGTGGAAGGGCTGGAACAGCTTGCCCACGACCTCGTCGAAGACCCCGCCATGCGCGCCCGCGTCGAAGGCATGAAGGCCGAAGTGCTGGCCAACCCCGCGTTCACCGACTGGCTCGACGCGCTGTGGGAGCGCGCGCGCGGTGGCTTGCTGGCGGCGGTGCGCGGCGGTAGCAATGGCGCGCTGTCGGGCCAGATCGGCGTGGCCCTGGCAGACCTGGGCCGGGCGCTGCAAACCGATCGGCAACTGGCGCTGCTGGTCAACCGCTTTGCCCGGCGCACGCTGGTGGGCGTGGCCAGCCGCTATGGCAGCCAGATCGTGCGGCTGGTGTCGGAAACCATCCGCCGCTGGGATGCCCGTACCGTGACCGCGCGGATCGAGGGCGCCGTGGGCCGCGATCTGCAGTTCATCCGCATCAACGGCACGCTGGTGGGTGGGCTGGTGGGCCTTGCCCTCCACGCGCTCGACATGGCGCTGTGAGGGCCGACGACAAGGCCCAAGCTGCTGTTTCCACGCCCCTTGGTGCGAACCATAGGGGTTTTCTCGACAGCGCGCGGCAAGGGGTGTAAGGCGCGATAATGACCGAAATCCCGGCCACGCCTTTGCTCGACACCGTCGATACCCCCGCCGACCTGCGCCGCCTGGCGCCTGGTCAATTGCGCCAACTGGCCGATGAACTGCGCGCCGAGATGATCTCGGCCGTGGGGCAGACCGGCGGGCACCTTGGCTCCGGCCTGGGCGTGGTGGAACTTACCACCGCGATCCATTACGTGTTCAACACCCCCGATGACCGGTTGGTGTGGGATGTGGGCCACCAGGCCTATCCGCACAAGATCCTCACCGGGCGGCGCAGCCGCATCCGCACCCTGCGCCAGGGTGGTGGCCTTTCCGGCTTCACCAAGCGCAGCGAAAGCGAATACGATCCGTTCGGTACCGCGCACAGCTCGACCTCGATCTCGGCAGCGCTGGGCTTTGCCGTGGCCAACAAGCTGGCTGGCAAGCCGGGCAAGGCGATCGCGGTGATCGGCGACGGCGCGATGAGCGCGGGCATGGCCTACGAGGCGATGAACAACGCCGAAGCCGCCGGCAACCGCCTGATCGTGATCCTCAACGACAACGACATGTCTATTGCGCCGCCCGTGGGTGGCCTCTCGGGCTATCTCGCGCGGCTGGTATCGTCGCGCCCGTTCCTGGAACTGCGCGAACTGGCCAAGCGCCTGTCGCGCAAGCTGCCCCGCCCGCTGCACCATGCGGCCAAGAAGACCGACGAATTTGCCCGCGGCATGGCCATGGGCGGCACCCTGTTCGAGGAACTGGGCTTTTACTATGTCGGGCCGATCGATGGGCATAACCTGGAACAGCTGATCCCGGTTCTGGAAAACGTGCGCGATGCGGCCGAAGGGCCGTGCCTGGTCCACGTCGTCACGCAAAAGGGCAAGGGTTATGCCCCGGCCGAGGCGGCGGCCGACAAGTATCACGGCGTGCAGAAGTTCGACGTGATCACCGGCGAACAGATGAAAAGTGCGGGCGGCCCGCCCAGCTATACCAATGTCTTTGCCCAGGCCCTGATGGCCGAGGCAAAGGCCGATCCCACGGTCTGCGCGATCACCGCGGCAATGCCGTCGGGCACCGGGCTCGACAAGTTTGCCAAGGCCTTTCCCGATCGCCTGTTCGACGTGGGCATTGCTGAGCAGCATGCCGTGACGTTTGCCGCCGGCCTTGCCGCGCAGGGCATGCGTCCGTTCTGCGCGATCTATTCCACGTTCCTGCAGCGCGCCTATGACCAGGTCGTGCACGATGTGGCGATCCAGAACCTGCCGGTGCGCTTTGCCATCGACCGCGCCGGGCTGGTCGGCGCCGATGGCGCCACGCATGCCGGCTCGTTTGACGTGACCTATCTGGCCAGCCTGCCCAACATGGTGGTGATGGCCGCCGCCGACGAGGCGGAACTGGTGCACATGGTGCACACCGCCGCCTGTCATGACAACGGCCCGATCGCCTTCCGCTATCCGCGCGGCAATGGCGTGGGTGTGCCGCTGCCCACCGTTCCCGAGCGGCTGGAAATCGGCAAGGGCCGCGTCGTGCGCGAAGGCAGCAAGGTGGCGATCCTCTCGCTCGGCACCCGTCTGGCCGAGGCGCTCAAGGCCGCAGACCAGCTCGATGCGCGTGGGCTGTCCACCACGGTGGCCGACCTGCGCTTCGTCAAGCCGCTGGACGATGCGCTGATCCGCCGCCTCATCGCCACCCACGAAGTGGTGGTGACGATCGAGGAAGGCGCGATTGGCGGCCTAGGCGCCCATGTGCTGACCATGGCAAGCGACGAAGGGCTGACCGACGGCGGCCTCAAGATCCGCACCATGCGCCTGCCCGATGTGTTCCAGGATCACGATGCGCCCGAAAAGCAGTATGACGCGGCCGGGCTCAACGCCCCGCATATCGTCGATACCGTGCTCAAGGCACTGCGCCACAACAGCGCCGGGGTTCAGGAAGCGCGCGCCTGATCCTCAAGCCGGCCGGCGTGCCACTGTCGCATGAAGGTGATGGTGGTGCGGGCGGCCGGACTTGAACCGGCATGGGCAAAGCCCGACGGATTTTAAGTCCGTTGCGTCTAACCAATTTCGCCACGCCCGCACGGCTTGTGCGGCTATAGGCAGGTGGCCGCCGCGCGCCAAGGGGGCGGCGCGGCACCCCTGCAAAAAAGGCCCGCTGCCCCTATCCCGGACGCGAGCCTGACTGCCTGTTAGACTTGGTAGATTTGGGGCTTGTCGCCTGGTCGCGCCGGCTGTGGTGCGTTGGCGGGATATGAATGGCAGGCAGCGCCATTGTCTCGTGCAAAAACGCTGCCTGCCCCCCCTGTAACGCTGCTACCGTGCCCCTTGGCAGCAGCGTCCCTGGCGCCGTGGTGGCCCTTGGCGGGCCGCGCCGGCGCCAAACCGTATCAGCTGCGCAGGATCACTCGGCGTTGAGCCGGATGCGCATTTCCTTGCCCGGCTTGAAATAGGGCACGCGCTTGCCCGGCACGTCGACGGATTCGCCGGTGCGCGGGTTGCGGCCCTTGCGCGCATCGCGTTCGCGCGTGGAAAAGGCGCCAAAGCCGCGCAGTTCCACCCGGCCACCATCGGCGAGGCGCCCGGCGATTTCGTCAAAGAACACGTCAACCACGCGCTCGATCTCTTCGGCGCGAAGGCCCGGGCTGTCCTTGGCCAAAGCTTGCAGCAGTTCGGAACGTATCATGTCACTCCCCCTCCGCGATGCCCCCCGGCATCGAATGAAGTCCCTTGTGCGCCGATTGACCCCCGTCGCGGCGCAAATTGCACTGTGCCAGATGTCGGACGAGTGTTCAACTTATCGAACGTTCAAAAAATGCAGGGAAATTTGCCGAAAACCGCGTCATTTGCGGCCACCAGGTGAAATTCTCTCCGGTGTGGGGCTGGACCGGCGCGGCCAGTGGCGAAAAACGCATGCCACGATGGTTTGTTTCGGTGGGGCTTGGCTTCCAGAAAGGAATATTCAGTTGCTTGCCGCTCTCGCGCATGTTCGTTGCAAAGCGGCGCGCGGTTGCAAATTGCGCCTTTCCAAACCGCGCAATCCGGGTAGTTTCCGCCGCAACCGGACTGGCTTTTCCGCAACAAGAGCCGTCCACCAGAACCGTCGATCGTCGCATATCCATCGGCCCTGCCTATTCATCGGCCCCGCCCGCCGGCAGCTTTTCACGGAGCGCATCCATCCATGACCGAGGCGAACACGCCCCCTTTATCCCCGTCGTCCACCAGTGCCCATGGTGACACCGGGTGGTTCGGCCATCCCCGCCAGTTGGCGCGGCTGTTCACCACCGAAATGTGGGAGCGCTTCGGCTTCTACGGCATGCGGGCGCTGTTGACGCTCTATCTCACCAAGCACTTCCTGTTCAGCGACAGCACCACCAACGGGCTCTACGGCGGCTTTGCCGCGCTGGTCTATCTCACCCCGCTGGTGGGCGGGCTGATCGCCGATCGCGTGCTCGGCTCCAAGCGCTCGGTCAAATACGGCGCGATCATGATGTCGCTGGGCTATTTCGTGCTGTGCTTCGGCGGGGAAACCGCCAAGCCTCATGCCGAAATCGCTGGCCAGCGCTATGACGTGGTGGCCGAAAACACCGTCGATCGTCCTACCGCCACGGGCCTGGAAAAGCGCTATGTGGTCATGGATGGCAGCAAGCTGCTGATCAAGGGCAATGCCGATGGCAGCGTGGCGCTGCTTGCGCCCGATGGCCACATCGCCCGCACCGTGCCGGGTGACCAGTTCGCCACCGGCGGCACGCGCTCGTCGTTCTACGTGATGCTGATGCTGCTCGGCCTGTCGCTGGTGGCGGTGGGCAACGGGTTCTTCAAGCCCAACCTCGCCACCGTGGTGGGCGAACTCTATGCGCCGGGTGACCGCCGCCGCGATGCCGGCTTCACCATCTTCTACATGGGCATCAACCTGGGATCGCTGTTCTCGCAGATCCTCTGCCCCTGGCTGGCCGATTCCGTGGGGTGGTGGGCCGGCTTCCTGTTGGCCGCGATCGGCATGGCGGTTGCCTGGATGCTGATCCAGTTCGATGGCGGGCGCCTGGCCGGTTATGGCGAGCCGCCGGTGCAGTCTGGCCGCGACCTGACGCCGTTCGTCTATGTCGGCGGCCTTGTCGCTGTGGGTGCGGTCATTCTGCTGTTCCAGAACCTGCTCGATGCCAAGCCGGTTGCCGCCGGATCCAGCCTGCTGGCCTATGTGCTGGCGCTGCCGCTGCTGGGCAAGATCCTCTTCGCCAGTTTCCTGATCGGCGTACCCGCGATCCTGGTCTATGCCTGGCGCACCGGCAACCGGGTCGAATTCGAGATGATGGTGGCGGCCATGGTGCTGACCACGTTCAACACCGTGTTCTGGACGCTGTTTGAGCAGGCCGGTTCCTCGCTCACGCTGTTCGCCGATCGCAACACGGATCTTTCGGTGTTTGGCCTGTTCAGCATTTCGGCCGGGCAGACGCAGTTCTTCAACGCGCTGTTCATCGTCACCCTGGCGCCGTTGCTGACCATCCTGTGGGGCAAGCTGGCCGCGCGCGGGCTGGAACCCTCGATCCCGGTCAAGTTCGGCGTGGCCCTGGCGGGCGTGGGCGCCGGCTTCCTGTTCCTGGTCTGGGGCACCCGCTTTGCCGGCCCCGACTTCAAGGTTTCGGTGTGGTGGCTGGCTGGCCTCTACCTGATCCACTCGGTCGCGGAACTGTGCATCTCGCCTGTCGGCATGAGCATGATCACCAAGCTGTCGCTGGCCCGCATCGTCGGCCTGATGATGGGCGTGTGGTATTTGTCGATTGCCATGGCACAATATGTCGGCGGAATCGTTGCGCAGGTTGCAAGTGTGGAAACCGTGGGGGGAGAGGTTACCAACCTCAAGCTGAGTCTTGACACCTATACCAGCGTTTTCAATGTGATCGGCTGGTTTGCGGTGGGGATTGGGGTCGTTCTTCTGCTGCTTTCGGGGGTTTTGCGCAAATTGATGCATGGGGTGCGGTAGTTCGGCGTGGCGCCGGTCTGGCGCCACTTCGGATCAATTTGTTCGGCAATGAGACATGCTTGGGGGATGCCACGCGTCTATGCTCGCCTAAGTGAGCATGGTAAACAATTGTTAGGCTAGCTTGCAGTGGCGTGGGAGCGCTGCAATGCAGCGGGTACGGAGCATGTCTTGATCGAATCACATCTACCCCTGGCCCTGGCGATGCTGTTCTTTGCCGGTTCCCACTGGGTACTCTCGCATCCCTTGCGCAAACCCGCCGTCAAGGCGCTGGGGCTGAATGGCTTTCTTGCGGTCTATTCGATCATCGCCCTGGTCGCGCTGATCCTTGTCTTGATCATGCATGATCGCGCGCCCGATGGGCCGATGCTGTGGAACGGCTATGCCGTCCTGCCCTGGCTGGCTGGCTCGCTGCTCAGCTTTACCGCCACGGCGCTGTTGCTGGCTTCATTCTCGCGCAATCCCGCGCTGGCCCCGCGCAACATGAACGGGCTCTCCACCGCGCTGCCCCAGGGCGTGTTCCGCGTCACCCGCCACCCGATGATGTTTGCCATCGCGCTGTGGGGCATTTCGCATCTGATCGTGGCGCCCAGCTTGCGTTCGCTGCTGCTCAACGGCGGCCTGGCATTGATGGCGGTGGGCGGTGCACGCACCCAGGATGCCAAGTTCCAGGCGCTCTATGACAAGGAATGGCGCATCTGGTCGCGCCGCTCGCCGTTCTGGCCCGACCTGCGCAACCTGGGCCAGCTCGGCTGGGCCTGGGGCGGGGCGTTGATCCTGTGGGGGCTGATCACGGCGTTGCACTGGCTGCTGGCTGGCATTCCCGCTGGGCCCTGGCGCTTTTTCGAAAGCTGATCGGCTTGCATCGCCGCGGAAATCGGGCAGGTTTCGGGAATGGAACCTGTGACCGTCTCCGCGCCCGCCCAGCAGCCTGCCTTGCAGCCCGCCCTTGTGACCGAGCGTCTCGCGCTGTGGCATCCTCACCCGCGCGATCATGCCGGGCTGGTCGATCTGCTTGCCCCTGAGGACGTGCGTCGGCACCTTGGCAACCGCCCCACCAGCGTGACCGAGGAATTCCAGCGCCTGCTGCGCAACGCCGGCTCATGGGCGCTCTACGGCTATGGCATCTTCACCTGCCGCCGCCGCGATGATGATGCCGTGATCGGCATTGCCGGCGTGTTCCATTCCTGGCGCGGCTTTGGCCAGGGGCTGGACGATGTGCCCGAAGCCGGCTGGATATTTGCCCCATCCTGCTGGGGCCAGGGCCTGGCGCGCGAGGCGATGACGGCCGTGCTCGACTGGTTCGATGCCGCGCATGCCACGCCACAGGGCCCGCGCCGCGTGGCCTGCATGATCGATGGGGACAACGCGGCCTCGCTCGCGCTGGCGGCACGCCTGGGCTTTACCCGCTATGCCGAACACGCCGATGGCGCCCGCGACGTGCCGCTGGTGCTGCTGGAGCGGGGTGGGGGCAACGGATAGGCCGCCGCCGCCCCGCATTCAGCGCTTGCGCTGCCAGATCCGCAACAGGCTGCCATCATCCAGGCCCAGGCCATCGCAGGTCTTGGGCCGATCGGCCTGGTCGGCACAGAGCTGCACTTCCTGCAGCCATCCGCCGGGGCTGGCGCTGATGCGGATCGACTGCGGGGTGAGGCGGGGGTTGCGGCTGATGAACGCGCGGCGCAGGTCACCCGCAGTCAGCACGCGGCGGCGGGCCAGGCTGTCCATGTCGGGCAGGTGCAGCGCGGCCATGCGCCGCGCCCCTTGCGCAAAATAAGCCTCTGGCGTGGGGGCCATGCAGGCGCCATGCTTGGCCCATTCGTGGGCGAGCAGGCGGGCCGAGGGCGTCATGCACATGGCGCGGCGCAGGGTTTCGGCGCTGGGCACCGTGGCGGGGCACCACTGTGGCCATTGTCCGGGCAGGCCATCGGCCCACAGCCCGTGCAGCACGAAGCCGAAATGACCCAGGCTGCCATCGCACTGCGTGCCGCCGATGGCGTCACCCGTGTGGTTGCGACAGAACTGCGGAGACCATGACAGCGCCAGCGTCGTGCCGGTCATCGGCCCGGTGCGGCGCGGCCCATCCGGGGCGGGCAGCGGTTCGGGATCGATGCGCGGTGGCAGCCGGCAGGACGGCGCCTCTGCCGCCAGGGCAGCAACGGGCAGCGCCAGGGCGGCAAGCGGCAGGGCAAGAGCAGCAAGCAGGGGCTTCATCGGCGGCACCTTGGCGTTACAGCGGCGAGAAATCGAGGCCGATATCGGCGGCGGGCGCGCTTTGCGTCAACCGGCCGACCGAAACATAGTCCACCCCCGATGCGGCGATCGCGGCGATCGTGTCGAGCCGCACCCCGCCAGAGGCTTCGGTCGGCACGCGACCGGCGACCAGCGCCACCGCCTGGCGCAGCATGTCTGGCCCCATGTTGTCGAGCAGCAGGCGCGTCGCCCCCGCCGCCAAGGCCGGTTCGATCTGGTCGAGGTGGTCCACCTCGCAAATCACGTCGGCCACGCCGGCGGCCAAGGCACGGCGCACCGCTTCGGCCACGCCGCCGGCCACCAGCACGTGGTTGTCCTTGATCATCGCCGCATCCCACAGGCCCATGCGGTGGTTGTGCCCGCCGCCGGTGCGCACGGCATATTTTTCCAGGTGGCGAAAGCCGGGGATGGTCTTGCGCGTATCGAGCAGGCGCGCCCGCGTCTGCCCCATGGCATCGACATACTGCCGCGTCAGCGTGGCCACCCCAGAAAGGTGCTGCACGGTATTGAGCGCAGAGCGTTCCGCCGTCAGCATGGCGCGGGCATTGCCGGCGAGGCACATCAGCGCCGTGCCCGGTTCCACGCGGGCGCCTTCGTCCACCAGGATGGTAATATCGACCGATGGATCGAGCGCGCGAAAGAACGCCGCCGCAATCGGCAGTCCGCACACCGTGATGGCATCGCGGCTGTCCATCACCCCGGCAAAGCGCGCCTCGGCCGGGATCACGCTTTCGCTGGTTACATCATGACCGCCGCCCGGCAGCCCCAGGCCCAGATCTTCCTCAAGCGTGGCGCTGACAAAGGCGGTGAGGTCGAAACCCGGAATGGCAAAATCGGTCATGGCGCGGCTTTACCGACTGGGCGCGGAGGTGCCAATCGGAATTGGCCAATGAGGGCACGCGGGACGTGCCGGGCTGGCGCTTGGCACAGCCCGGCATGGCCGTCAGTGGACGAAGCGGGCCACCACGTCGCGATAGGAGCGGCTCACCTTCACCTCGGCGCCCGACTCCAGCACCAGGAAGCATTCGCCATTGGTATGCGGGCGCACCTGGCGCACCTGATCGAGGTTGACGATCTTGGAGCGGTGGACACGCTGGAACACCCGCGGGTCGAGCCGGCGTTCGAGATCTTTCATCGTTTCGCGCAGGATCAGCGAATTGTCGCCGGTATAGATGCACATATAGTCGCCGGCAGCCTCGATGCGCTCGATCGTGTCGACATCGACGCGGAAGATCTGGCCGCGATCCTTGATGTTGATCAGCTTTTCAAAGCGGCCCGCAGCCACTTCGCCATCGTCTTCCAGTTCGGGCATGGCGTCGGGCGCCACTTCGGCCAGCACGTTCTTGAGCTTTTCCACTTCCTCCAGCCCGCGCTTTTCGGCCATGCGCGTGCGCGCCCGGTCAAGCGCATCGGCCAGGCGGTCTTCCTCCACCGGCTTGAGCAGGTAGTCCACGGCATTGGCCTCGAACGCCTTGAGCGCGTGTTCGGAATAGGCGGTGACGAAGACGAAGAGCGGCGGATCGATTTCCATCACACCCTTGACCACGCTGAACCCGTCAAAGCCGGGCATCTGGATATCGAGAAAGACCAGGTCGGGCTTTTCGGTCTTGATCTTGCGGATCGCCTCGCGTCCGTTGGAACAGGTGTCGATCACCTCGACATCGGGGAAGGCCTGGAGACGCAGCTGGAGGCCCTGGATGGCGAGTTTCTCGTCGTCGACGAGGATCGTGCGGATGGTCATTTGCTACCTTTGCCTGGAGCGTCTGCCCTGTTGTGGTTTTTTTGCCCCCGCGTGACAAATGCGACAAGCCCGAAAAGTTCCCGAGGCATGCCCACCTGCGTCGTCATGCCCGTGCCAGCCGGTTGCTCGGTTGGGCGAGCGTGGCGGGCTCCTCCTTCGCTTCGAACGGCAGTTCGATGGTTACGGCAAAGCCACCTTCGGGGCGGTTGCCCACCTCGAAGCGCTGCTGGCTGCCATAGGCCTGCGCCAGGCGATCACGAATGTTGGGCAGGCCTACGCCCGTGGAAACCGGGTATCCTGGCGCGGATGGGCTATCGGCAGAGTCGGTTTGCACACCGAACAGCGTTGATGGATCGGTGCCTGCTGGCAAGCCCGGCCCGGTGTCCGACACGGTGACCCGCAGCATGGGGCCGACGAGTTGCGCCGCGATGGTGATCTGGGCGCCGTCTTCCAGCGCGCTGACCGCATACTTGATGGCGTTTTCCACCAGTGGCTGCAGCAGCAGCGAGGGCATCAGCGCCGACCGCGCAGCGTCATCGATGCGAAACTCGGTCCGCAGCCGCTCTTCAAAGCGCATCAACTCGATATCGAGGTAGAGCTTGAGCGTCTCCACCTCCTGCGCCACCGTCACCCGGCCGGTTGGCTCGTTGATCAGGGTATAGCGCAGGAAGGCGGAAAGCCGGGTCAGCATGGCATTGGCCGGCTCGGTCTGCTTGAGCAGTACCAGCGTGGAAATCGAATTGAGCGTGTTGAACAGGAAATGCGGGTTGAGCTGGTAGCGCAGCATGGCCAGCTGGGCCGACGTCGCCTGCGCTTCCAGATAGAGCAACTGGTCGTTCTGCTCTTCCACCTGGATATAGAAGTTGATCGCGTAATAGAGCGCGGACCATGCCCCCAGCAGGGTGAGGTCGATATAGAACACGCCCAGGAACAGCTGGGCAAAGCCGGCGTCGCTGCCGGGGCGATAGAGGCTGATTACCCAGGCATCGATGAAGGCATAGAGCCCCACGGCCACGGCCAGGACCAGCGCCGTCGCACCCCAGGTGATGATCGGGCGCCGGTTGATCAACGCGCGATAGATCACCGAGAGGATCGACGAGATCGAAAAGCCAGTGATCGAGGCGATCAGCACGATCAGCAGGAACGACCAGGGCTGGGCATTGGCCAGGCTGGACATGGCGCGCAGCAACATGGCGCCGCCCCAGCCAACGAACTGGAGCCGCCAGAAGGCGCGGTTCTTGTTGCCGAAGAACGGCGTGGGGCGAAGCGGCAGCATGGCCATGACCATCGCGTTCTAGCGCCTTGGCGCGCCGGGCGCCATGGGTGCCTTGTCCACAACACCGGCCGGTTGCGGCATTGGCGGGGCGCCATCCTCGCGGCGGAACAGGCGTGGCCAATCGGCCTTGACGCCATGGTGGGTGGCGGCCTGCATCGTCGCGATCTCTGCCGCCATGGTGCGCACGCGGGTGCGCCAGCTGCCATGATCGGGCGAGGCGAAGAACAGGATTTCATAGCGCGGGCCGATGCGCCGCATCCATGCCATGGCGGCGGCCGGATCATAGCCGGCGTTTTGCAGCAGCCACACCGACAGGCGATCGGCCTCGCGCTCGGTCTTGCGGGCGCTGCCGCCATGTTCCAGCCAGGTCTGGTGGTCGAGCACGGCATGGGCCAGCTCGTGCGCGGTGAGTGCGGCGATCTCTGCCTCGTCCCACTTGGCCACTTCGGCCATCGGCCGGCCGATGCGCACCGTGTCGCGGTTGGCGCCGGCATTGCCCTTGCTGTCATCCATCAGGAAGCGCACCTGGCACACTGGCTCGCCGGCAATCGTCAGGCGTTGCCCGCCGGCGAGGCCGAGCGTGACCCGGCCATCGCGCGCGGCATCGCGTTCAAGCGCATCCTGCACTGCAAACAGCCGGTCCCACTTGCCTTGGCGTGGCACCGGCAGGCTCGATACCGCCAGCGCATCGACACTCTCCACCGTGGCATTGAGTGGCAGGCCCGCGCGCGCTGCCGGGCCATCGCTTGCCATCGCGCCCACGCCAATATCGCCGGCGAGGCCATAGACCTGCCGCGCCAGCGCCGGATCATCGAACGTGCGCACATCCTGCAGCATCACGCCGATGCCCGGCGCCACGCGCGCGCAATAGAGCGCATTGGCGCGAGCGAGCTTCCAGCCGATGCTCTGCACCGTCACGTCATTGCGCTGGATCTCGTCAACCGGCTGCAGGGGAGCAGGCTTGGCCATAGTGGGTTGGGCCAGCGCGGGCTGTGCCGTGGCGATGGCAAGCAGCAGCGGCACCAGGCCGGCTGCCTGGCGCCACCCGATCATGCGCCTTGCGCCTTGTCGCCGCTGCGCGCGGCGTCGATCGCCTGTTGCAGCCGTTCTTTGCCCACCGCGCCGCTCAGCAACTGGTCACCGGCCACCCAGGCGGGCGTGCCGCTCACGCCCAGCTGGCGCGCGAGATCGAGATTGCGCTGCAGTTCCTTCATCGTGCCGGGCTGCGCGGCAAAGGCAGTCGCTGCCGTGGTATCGAGCCCGGCCTTGCCGGCGGCTGCGGTGATGCTTTCCGGGCTGGGCCGCTCGCCGCTGAACATCGCCTTGTGGAACTGCGGATATTTGCCCTGCGCGGCGGCAGCCAGGCCCATGCGCGCGGCCGGCACGCTCTGCGCCGAGATGATCGGCAACTCGCGCACCACCACCTTGAGATCGGGATTGGCGGCCACCAGCGCTTCCACGTCAGCCACGCTGCCGCGGCAATAAGTGCAGGCAAAGTCGGTGAATTCCACCAGCGTCACGCGGCCCTGCGGGTTGCCGAGCACGGCGCCGGGAAATGGCGTTTCCAGCGCGCCGCGCAAGGGCGCCACGCGGCTCGATGCCTCGCGCGCTTCCAGCCTGGCGGCGGCATCGCTGAGGATTTCGGGATGATCGAGCAAGGTCTGGCGCACCAGCCCTTCGAGCGCCTTGCGTTCCTTGCCGTCGATGCCGGCATCGGCCAGGGCCTTGGTCAGCTGCGCTTCGTCAAGCTGGGCCGTTTCCGTCTGGGCCACGGCATCACGGTGGCGGCTCGAGGCCACCCACCAGGCGAGGGCGGCAGCCACGGCTGCCACCAGGACCAGCAGAACCACGAACGAACGGCGTTGGGCAGGCGCTGTCATCGGCTTACTTCTTCTTCCTTTGCCGTTCCATCATCGCCTGGGCCGACATGGCAATATCCTGCGCGCGCAGCCAGTCGGGCGTGCCCTTGGGCAGGCCGTCCTCGGCCGCCTGGGCGCTGCGTGCTGCCTCGGGCAACTGCATCTGCATCAACTGCTGCTCGGCACTGGCCAGGCGGGCGCGGGGGGTATCCCCTTCGGCCTCGTAGACCACGCCAAGCTGATACCATGCAAACGGATTTTCGCGGTCCTTGGCTACCGCCGCCTTGAGCACGCGCTCCGCTTCGGCAAAGTTGGCCTTGTCCTCGGTGGCGAGCAGGGCGTGGCCAAAGGTGGTGGCGATCAGCGGGTTGTTGCCAGTCAACTGCGTGGCGCGGCGCAGGGGCGGGATGGCATCGGCCGGCTGGCCGGATTCGAGCAGCACCTGGCCCTTGAGTTCCAGCGCATAGGGATCATCGGGCAGTTGCTTGAGCATGGCGTCCACTTCGGCCAGCGCTTTGTCCATCAGCGCTTCCTTGTGATAGGCATAGGCGCGCGCGTAGTGGGCCGGGGCATCCTGCAGGTAATCGGGAAAGGCGCGCAGCGTGTCCTGCGGCTCTGCCAGATAGCCATAGAGCTTGGCCTTCACGCGCAGGAAGCGGGCCTGCAGCTGCGGGTCCATCGGCGTATTCCACGCCGGATCGTGTTCGTAGACATCCTGAAGGTAGGTCAGGCGGTCGGCCGTCATCGGGTGGGTGGAATAGAACTCCGCATCGGCATTGCGGGTAAAGCCATAGCGGAATTCCTGATTCTGCAGCTTCTTGAAGAAATCCAGCGACCCGCGCCCGGAAATCCCCGCCTTGGACAGGAACTGCGCACCGGCAGCATCGGCTTGCGATTCCTGCGCGCGGCTGAAGGAGAGGTAGCTGCCCAGCGCCGCCTGCTGCCCCGCCATGAACACGCCCAGGCCCGCGTCGGCCGAACCGGCGGCAGCGGCCAGGCCACCGAGCAGCAGCGACAGCAGGGTGATGCCGGTGGCCGGCTTCGACCCTGCCGTGCTGATCACGTGGCCCCCGGTGATGTGGCCCAATTCGTGCGCCACCACGCCTTGCACTTCGTTGATGTTGTCGGCCGCGCCCAGCAACCCGGAATGGATATAGACCGCCTGCCCGCCGGCCACGAAGGCGTTGATCGAACCATCGTTGAGCAGGATGATATCTACATTGCGCGGATCGAGCCCGGCCGCCTTGATCAGCGGGGCCGACATATCGCGGAACAGCGCTTCGGTCTCCGCGTCGCGCAGCACCTCTTGCGCCACGACCGGTTGCACGGTCAGCGCCAGGGCCACGACGGCCGAACACAGCGCGGCCAGGGGTCGGCGCAGACGGGAGGAAATGAGGGCAGGCTTCACGATACCGGTTATTGTGGCGCGGAATGAACCGATGGTGAAGCGCAAACCGTGGTGATGAATGCGGTTACCGCTGCAAGCGGCCGTGCCTCGCGCGCAAAGGGGCGGGCAAAGGCCATGATCATCCGCTCGTGGTCGATCCCGTCCAGCACCTGGGCCTGCGTCGGCTGGCCGGCGCTGGTCATCGCGGCGGCCAGGGCCAGGCTGTTGCGCGGGCGCACGCGGGTGTCCTGCGCGCCGTGCAGCAGCAGCAGCGGCGGCGCGCCGGCGCGGGCATGGGTGATCGGCTGGGTTTGCGCCAGGTCGGCACAATGGCCGAACGTGGCGATCGAGGCGGGATCGTCCAGCGGCAGGAAATCCGCCGGGGTGGAAAGGCCGATCACCCCCGCCAGGGCATCGGCATCAAGTCCTTCGTTGGCCATCCAGCGCTTGTCCAGCGCCAGGGCCAGCGCGTTGTAGGCGCCCGCCGAATGGCCCATCAGCACCACGCGGGCCGGATCACCACCCAGCGCGCCGATGTGATCAGCCACCCAGCGCAGCGCGCGGGCACCATCGGCCAGCATGATCGGCCAGCGGCCCTGTGGCAGCAGGCGATAGCCGGCCAGCACCACGACGCAGCCCTGTGGCGCCATCGCGCCGATCAGGCTGCGCGCCATGAAGCGATAGTCCTGCGGCCGGCCGCTGTCCCAGGCACCGCCGTGGATGAAGACCACCACCGGCAGCCGCGCATCGGGCGCGGTGCCGGGCGGGGCATAGACTTCCAGGCGCTGCTGTGGATCGGGGCCAAAGCGGGCCTCCGCCTGGCAGGCGATGCCACTCCGGCCGCCGCGCAGCGCCAGGTCTGCTGCATCAAGCAGGGCCACCGGGTTGCGGGCCAGGGCGCGGCGATAAAGGGCGTGGCCGACCAGGCCAATCGTTGCCCAGCCCAGCAAGCCTGAGCCAACGAACCATCGAGAGAATTTCATCGTTTGTGCAAACTCCCCCACGCCGATGGCGGTTCCCGTCCGATGGCACTGCCCGGGCGGGCCGACAACAGGAAAAGGGCCGCCTGGTTTCCCAAGCGGCCCTTCCCATTTTTCCAAGCGGTTGGCGTGGACTTAGAAGTCCATGCCGCCCATGCCGCCCATGCCGCCAGGCATGCCGGCCGGGGCCGGCTTGTCGTCCGGACGTTCGCTGATCGCCGCTTCGGTGGTGATCAGCAGGCCGGCGACCGAGGCCGCATCCTGCAGCGCCGTGCGCACGACCTTGGTCGGGTCGATCACGCCAGCAGCCTTGAGGTTTTCATAGACGTCGGTCGCGGCGTTGAAGCCAATGCCTTCGTCAGCCTGGTCGAGCAGCTTGCCCGCCACGACGGCGCCATCGCTGCCGGCGTTTTCAGCGATCTGCTTGACCGGGGCGGTGATCGCCTTGCGGACGATGTCGATGCCGCGGGTCTGGTCTTCGTTGGCACCGGTGAGGCCTTCGAGAGCGCGCGTGGCATAGAGCAGAGCCGTGCCACCGCCGGTCACGATGCCTTCTTCCACCGCAGCGCGGGTGGCGTGGAGGGCGTCGTCAACGCGGTCCTTGCGTTCCTTGACTTCAACTTCGGTGGCACCGCCAACCTTGATCACGGCAACGCCGCCAGCCAGCTTGGCCAGGCGTTCCTGCAGCTTTTCGCGGTCATAGTCCGAAGTGGTGACTTCGATCTGCGCGCGGATCTGCTCGACACGGCCCTTGATGTCTTCGGCCGCACCGGCGCCGTCGACGATCGTGGTGTTGTCCTTGTCGATCGTGACCTTCTTGGCCTGGCCCAGCATGCCCAGCGTCACGGTTTCGAGCTTGATGCCGAGGTCTTCCGAGATCATTTCGCCAGCGGTCAGCGTGGCGATGTCGCCCAGCATGGCCTTGCGACGGTCACCGAAGCCCGGCGCCTTGACGGCGGCGATCTTGAGGCCACCGCGCAGCTTGTTGACCACCAGGGTGGCCAGCGCTTCGCCTTCGATGTCTTCGGCGATGATCAGCAGCGGACGGCCCGACTGCACCACGGCTTCCAGGATCGGCAGCAGCGACTGCAGCGACGAGAGCTTCTTCTCGTGGATCAGGATGTAGGGGTTTTCGAGTTCCACCACCATCTTTTCGGGATTGGTGATGAAGTAGGGCGAGAGGTAGCCGCGGTCGAACTGCATGCCTTCGACGACATCGAGTTCGAATTCGAGGCCCTTGGCCTCTTCCACGGTGATCACGCCTTCCTTGCCGACCTTTTCCATGGCTTCGGCGATCTTTTCGCCGACTTCCACGTCACCGTTGGCCGAGATGATGCCGACCTGGGCGATTTCCGACGAACCGGCAACCGGGGTCGAACGCGACTTGAGGTTTTCGACAACCTTGATCACGGCCAGATCGATGCCGCGCTTGAGGTCCATCGGGTTGATGCCGGCGGCAACCGACTTCATGCCTTCGCGCACGATGGCCTGGGCCAGCACGGTGGCGGTGGTGGTGCCGTCACCGGCCTTGTCGTTGGCCTTCGATGCCACTTCGCGCAGCATCTGGGCGCCCATGTTCTCGAACTTGTCCTTGAGTTCGATTTCCTTGGCGACCGAGACACCGTCCTTGGTGATGCGCGGCGCGCCGAAGCTCTTGTCGATCACGACGTTGCGGCCCTTGGGGCCGAGCGTAACCTTCACGGCATCGGCGAGAATGTCGACGCCCTTGAGAATGCGTTCGCGCGCGTCGCGCGAAAAGCGTACGTCCTTGGCAGCCATTGCTCAGTTCCTTTGAATACGGGAAATGGAAATTCGGAAAAATCGGGTGATCAGTCGATCACGCCCAGGATGTCCGATTCCTTCATGATCAGCAGGTCTTCGCCCGACACCTTCACTTCGGTGCCCGACCACTTGCCGAACAGCACGCGATCGCCGACCTTGACGTCGAGCGGGGTGATCGTGCCGTTTTCGGCGCGCGAACCGGTGCCAACGGCAACGATTTCGCCTTCAGCGGGCTTTTCCTTGGCGCTGTCGGGGATGATGATCCCGCCGGCGGTCTTTTCCTCGGCTTCGACGCGGCGCACCAGCACGCGGTCGTGCAGCGGACGGAAAGTCATGGGTTGCTCCCTCTTCCAATCAGAATTGGCTTACGAAATCTGCGCTGGCACTCTCACCTAGAGAGTGCCAGCGGGGCGCATATGGGTGGCGCCGCCCGCCAGCGTCAAGGGGGCAGCTACAGATTCTTTGTTTCGTTTTGGCGTGTCGTGCGTTGCTACGCGCCAGAATCGCCACGGGGCGAATGCGGCCGGCTGATCAGGGCAGCAGGCCCAGCCGATCGCGGCGATGCCAGCGCCAGATCAGTAGCGCCGCCACGCAGACCAGCCCGGCCATCAGGCCCAGCCACACGCCCATCCCACCCAGCGGAGTATAAAGCCCAAGGCCGATGGCCGTGAGCAGGCCCGGCACCCAATAGCCGAACATGGCAATGGTCATCGGCACGCGGGTATCCTGCAGCCCGCGCAGCACCGCGCCGCAGGTGGCCTGCGCGCCATCGAACAGCTGGAATGCGGCCGCCACGATCAGGAATTGCAGGGCATAGCCCACCAGCGCGGCATTGGCCGGATCGCCCACATCGATGTACAGACCCAGGATCAGCCGGGGAATGGCAAGCATCACGGCGGCCATCGTGCCCATGAAGCCCACGCTCATCGCCAGGGCGGTCCATCCGGCACGGGCGATGCCGGCATGGTCGCGCGCGCCATAGGCCAGGCCGACCCGGATCGTGGCGGCCTGGCCCAGGCCGAACGGCACCTGAAACGTCATGCCCGCCAGCTGCATCGCCACGGTATGGGCCGCCAGCTGCACTTCGCCGATGCGCCCGATCAACAGGGCCGCGCCGTTGAACAACCCGGCTTCGGCCACGATCGTGGCGCAGATCGGCAGGCCGATCTTCCACACATCGGCAAAGCGGCGCCATTCCGCGCGCCACCAGCGGCCGAGCAGGTGATAGCGGTGCAGCCGCCGGTCAAACCGCAGCACCATGGCATAGGCGAGCAGCATCGCGCTGCTGGTCACCACGCTGGACCAGGCCGACCCCATCAGGCCCAGCGCCGGCATCCCGGCATGACCATAGACAAAGATCCAGTTGCCAGTGCCATTGACCACCACGGCCAGCGCGGTGATCGCCGTGCCGATGCCGGGGCGGCCCAGCGTGGAAACGACCGTGCGCAGTAGGGAGGAAAGCACCGCCGGCACGCAGGCCAGCGACAGCACGGCCAGGAACGGCACGGCGCGCACCACCACCGCTTCGCTCTGCCCGGTGGCGCGCAGCAGCGGCCCACCCAGCTGGCACAGCGCCATGGCCACCACGGCCGCGAGCACGCCCACCCACGCACCCATGCGCACGGTGCGGCGCACCTCGCGCACTGCATGGCGGCGGCGGCCCAGTTCCGCCGCGATCAATGGAGACGTCGCGCCGACCAGCCCGGTCAGGCTCCAGATCAGCAGGCCAAAGATCGATACCGCCAGCGATGACGCGGCCAGCGCCTCTGCCCCCAGGCGCGCCACGAACAGCACGTCGACGGCGAACACTGCCATCTGCAATAGGTTTGCCCCGACCAGCGGCGCAGCCAGGCGCAGCATCTCGCGCCATTCAGACATGGCGTGCGGCCCGGCCAGATCGGGTGAAGTGGGCAGGGAGGTGGCGACGGTCATGCCACCGCCCATAGGGATTGGGCGGCGCCGGGGAAAGGAAAACTCAGTGCGCCTTTTCGGGCGCGCGGAAAGGATGGCTCAGCGCATGATAGAGCTTTTCCGGGCAGACCTGCGCGCTCACCTGGTCGGCCACCAGCGCCGCGGCGAACAGCGGCAGGATCATCGCGCGGTCGGCGGTCATTTCCATGACGATGATCACGGCGGTCAGCGGCGCGCGCGTCACCCCGGCGAAATAGGCGATCATGCCCAGCATCGCCACAGCGCCCGAATAGTCTGGCGGAAACAGCGTGCTGACCAGCTGGCCCAGCCCAGCGCCAACCGACAGCGACGGGGCAAAGATGCCGCCCGGCGCGCCGCTCAAGGCCGTGGCCAGCGAGGTGACGAACTTGGCCGGGCCGAACCACAGCGAGGTTTCCGCGCCTGACAGCAGCCCGCGCGTGGTGCCATAGCCGGTGCCCCAAGCGAGGCCACCGGGGCCAAGGCCTTGGGTGGCAACGCCAACCACCGCGACGATCAGGCCCAGCCCGGCCGCCAGCGCTACCGGCCGTGCGCGCAGGGCGCCGATCCAGCCATGGTCGATATTGCCAAAACCACTCAGCACGCGGGCAAACACGCCACCCGCCAAGCCGCCGGCCACCCCGCAGCCGAGCGCGGCGACCATCGCCGGCACGATCGGCACATGCTGGCTCATCGCGCCGAAATAGATGTAATCGCCAGACAATCCCAGGCTGACCAGGCCGGCAGTCATCACTGCCAGCATGACCAGCAGCGCCAGGCGCTGTTCGAAGGCCGAGGCCAATTCCTCGATGGCGAAGGCCACCCCGGCCAGGGGGGTGTTGAAGGCAGCGGCAACACCCGCCGCGCCACCAGCGATGATCACGCCCGCGCCCACCGGTACGCGCAGGAATTTGTGCACCGCCACCATGATCGCCGCGCTCAACTGCACCGTCGGCCCTTCGCGCCCCACCGATGCCCCGCCCAGCAGCATGGCGAGCGTGCCGGCCACCTTGGCCAGCGCGGTCCGCATCGACAGCAGCGGCGCCATCACGGGATGATCGGGCGCTTCGGCTGCGGCCATGACCTGGGGAATGCCCGATCCGCGGGCCGCCGGCCAACGCGTGCGCGTGGCCCAGGTGACGACCACGAAGATCGCCGGGGTCAGCACGATCGGCACGAGCGGATGGGCCGTGACGATCCGGGTGAACAGTCCCTGCACCGCCTCGCCGGCGCGGGCAAACAGGATGGCCGCAATCCCCAGGGCCAGCGCGCCGCCCAGGGCGGCAATACGCGGTTGCAGGTTTCTGGCGGCGGCCAGCGGCTTGCGGAATTGGCGGGTGGGCATGGGGCAGGGCCTAGCGCGCCTGAACCTGAATTGCGCCTGAAAAGGTTGCGGTTCGGGAAAAAGCCCCTCCGTCAGGCCCTCTGGGCCTGCCACCTCCCCACGATATGGGGAGGATCTGAAGATCCTCCCTGCCAAAGGCGGGGAGGGGAACCGCCGCGAAGCGGTGGTGGAGGGGCATGACCGGCAACGAAAAAAGGGCGAGCCTTGCGGCCCGCCCTTTCTCCATTTCGTCGGGAAGAACCCGAAGACGATTACTTGATTTCGACGGTGCCGCCGGCTTCTTCGATCTTCTTCTTGATGTCTTCGGCTTCAGCCTTCGACACGCCTTCCTTGACAGCCTTCGGCGCGCCTTCGACCAGGGCCTTGGCTTCGGTCAGGCCGAGCGAGGTGATCGCGCGGACTTCCTTGATGACCTGGATCTTCTTGCCGCCGTCGCCGGTCAGGATGACGTCGAATTCGGTCTTTTCTTCAGCAGCCGGAGCAGCTTCACCGGCGGGGGCAGCAGCCACGGCCACGGCAGCAGCGGCGCTCACGCCCCATGCTTCTTCAAGAGCCTTGGCGAGGTCAGCAGCTTCGAGAACGGTGAGCTGCGACAGTTCTTCAACGAGCTTGGCGATATCGGCCATGATGTTTCACTCCGTTAATATGTGGCGCCCGGCGTCCGCGGCATGCGGTGCGCACGGGCAAAAGTCGTTTGAACCGGCTCAGGCCGCATCCTTCTCGGCATAGGCGTTGAAGACGCGAGCCAGCTTCGCCGCCGGAGCGGTGGTGAGCTGGGCGATCTTCGTGGCCGGAGCCTGGATGAGACCGATAAGCTTGGCACGCAGTTCATCGAGCGAGGGCATCGTGGCCAGGGCCTTGACACCATCGGGGCTGAGAACCTGCGAACCCATCCCGCCACCGACGATTTCGATCTTGTCGGTGGTCTTGGCGAACTCGACGATCACCTTGGCGGCGGCGACGGGATCAGCCGAGGCAGCGATGGCGGTCGGCCCGGTGAAAAATTCACCAATGCCTTCGTAATCGGTGCCCTGGATGGCAAGCTTGGCAAGACGGTTCTTCGCAACCTTGTAGGTCGCACCGGCCTCACGAATCTTCGTCCGCAGGGCAGTGGACTGGGCCACCGTCATGCCGAGGTTGCGAGTGACGATGACCGCCCCCGAACCGCTCACGAGTTCGTTAAGGAAAGCGACCGATTCGGCTTTTTGCGAACGATCCATGCCTTACTCCTTCACAATGGCTGCCTGGGGCAAAGCCCCCTGCAGCCGGCTACGTTTGTCCCGGGCCGCAAGCGACCTGGGGCGAGTCCGTTCGACAAGGGAAGGAGGTTGCGCGCCGGCCGTGGCCAGTGCGGTGGGCGCCACGATCCGAAAACGGAGCGTGCGGCCGTGAAATCTCTTTTCCCCGCCTAGGTCGGAAATTAAGCCTGGGCAAACCCCGGCGCCGACGGTCTCGGACGGATGAGCGGAGGACGAGGTCCGCCACTCGGTTGCGGCCCATAGCAGACGCGGCCGCGCAGTCAAGCAGGACTGTCGCCTCAGGCGTGCAGCGTGGTGCTGCCGGTGTGGTGCGGCAGGGGTGTAGGCGGCAGGGGTGAAGGCGGCTGGCCGGCCATCGCCGGCTTGACCACGCAGCAGTTACGCCCGGCACTCTTGGCCTGATAGAGGGCCTGGTCGGCGCGGCGCAGCGCCGCGTCGAGCAAGCCTTCGCCCGGCGTCATGCCCGAGATGCCAAAGCTGGCGGTGACGGCAAAATCGCGGCCGAGCAGGCGCTGCACGCGCTGGGCAAAATCACGGCGCACCGTCTCGGCCAGGTCTGCCGCCGTGCCAACCGCGCCGGTGCCGGCCAGGCCCCCCGCCAAGCCCCCCGCCAACCCCAGCGCGCCCTGCGGCAGATAGACCACGAATTCCTCGCCGCCAAAGCGCGCGGCAAAGGCGCGCGCGGGCAGATGGGCGTCGATCGCATTGGCCAGCAAGGCAATCACTTCATCGCCGCGATGGTGGCCAAACTGGTCGTTTACCGCTTTGAAGTGGTCGATGTCGCAGGCGATCACGGCAGCGTGGCTCTTTTCATGCGCGCTGCGCCCGGCCAGCGCCTCGTCGAACCCGCGGCGGTTGAGCAGGCCGGTAAGCGGATCGCAGATCGCCCAGTCGCGATAGCGCATCAGCACGCCGATCATCACCGAGGCGAGCGCCGCCATGGCAAAGGCCACGCCGATCAGCGAACCGGTGACCTGATAGACGAAGGCATAAGGGCTGGCGGCAAAGTCGCCAAGGCCGCCGCTCGCCAGCCAGCGAATGGCAATCGCGCGCAGGCTGGCATCGGCCACCACCACCCAGCTGACCATGATCAACGCCCGATCTCCGCTGCGCCGCGTGCGCCCGCGTGCCGCCAGCAGCGGCACCGCCAGCAGCAGGGCGCAGCCCACGTCCGATCCGGCCAGGTGCAGGCGCAGGCTGTCGATCAGCACGCCCCCTATGCTTGCCAGTACCGAAACCACAGCGATCGCCAGGCGCAGCCAGACATGGTTGCGGCGCAGGCCAAAGTGTTCGCCCATCGCCTGGCCGAAACAGAAAAAGGCCGTGGCAAACAGCACGGCTGCCAGCATGGCGCGTCCGCCCTCGGGCATCAGGAAGGTGAGGGCGGGCATGGCATAACCAGCGGCGCTGGCAAGAAATCCGCCCGCCCACCAGCCCGCGCTGGCAACCCGCCAGCGCCCCGCCAGAACGGCGGCGATGCCAAAGGCAACCTGCATGACCGGCAAGATAAAGGCGAATCTATCGTCCATACAACTCGCGGTGGGGGTAACGGGCGTGCAGGCAGGCGGCGCGGTCAAGCGCGCTGTGCCTCATGGGGCGCCATGCGTATGCGGTGACGGTAAACAGAACGCAAACTTTTGCTCCATCCTGGTAGTGGTTTGTACAGGAATCCGGGGCCATTTTAGAATTAATTACAATTGCGGTCGGAAACCCGCGACATGCCCGCCAATGTGGCTGCGCATCGCTTCATCGCAGCGGCGGCCTGCCGCCCGCAGGCCTTTGACTTTGGCGGGGCATGCTCCTATATGGCCAACCAACACCTGCTGTTTCGAGCAAGGCTTTCCCATGCGCGGGGGAAGGCTCAAGGAAGGAAGCAGCGGGCATCGGTACAACGCGAAGGCTGCGGGCCACGGGCATCCGGGAAGGGTGTGCGGTGCCCCGTGGCCTTGTTTGCGTTTGTGCCGTGCCACCCGCCGCGCATGGCAGATTTCCGCCGGTTTTGGCCGGCTCGTGACAAGCAAAGAGGCATTCACCTCCTATGGCAACCAAGGCTCCAGTCCGCGCCGGTCTGAAGAAGCGCATCCGCAAGATCTTCGGTGACATTCACGAAGTCGTGCAGATGCCGAACCTGATCGAGGTTCAGCGCGAATCGTACGAGCAGTTCCTCCGCTCCGATCCGTCGACCGGCTATGTCTCGGGCCTGGAAAAGACCCTGCGCTCGGTGTTCCCGATCCAGGACTTTGCCGGCACCGCCTCGCTCGATATCAAGGAGCGTGACGGCTATGTGCTCGAAGCGCCCAAGTACGACGTGAACGAATGCCGCCAGCGCGGCATCACTTACGCCGCGCCGATGAAGGTCACGCTCAAGCTCGCCACGTTTGAAGTGGACGCCGAGACCGAGACCAAGAGCCTCATCGATATCAAGGAGCAGGACGTCTACATGGGCGATATCCCGCTCATGACCGACAACGGCACCTTCATCATCAACGGCACCGAGCGCGTGATCGTGTCGCAGATGCACCGTTCGCCGGGCGTGCTGTTCGACCATGACCGTGGCAAGACGCACTCTTCGGGCAAGTACCTGTTTGCCGCGCGCGTCATCCCCTATCGCGGCTCGTGGCTCGATTTCGAATTCGACGCCAAGGACATCGTCAACGTGCGTATCGACCGCAAGCGCAAGCTGCCGGTCACCGCGCTGCTCTATGCCCTGGGCCTCAATGGCGAGCAGATCCTCGACCACTTCTACAACAAGGTTACCTGGGTGCGCGCCGAGGGCGGCTGGAAGGTGCCCTTCGTGCTCGACCAGTGGCGCGGTGCCAAGCCGACGTTCGACATCGTCGATGCCGCTTCGGGCGAAGTGGTGTTTGCCGCTGGCCAGAAGATCAGCCCGCGCGCTGCCAACAAGGCGGCCAAGGACGGCCTGCAGTCGCTGCTGATTCCGACCGAGGAAATCTTTGGCCGCTATGCCGCCAAGGACCTGATCGACGAATCGACCGGCCGCATCTGGATCGAAGCGGGCGATGAAGTCGGCCCCGAAAACCTCGACGTGCTCGACCGCGCCGGGGTGGACCAGCTCGACCTGCTCGACATCGACCACGTCAGCACCGGCCCGTGGATCCGCAACACGATGAAGGCCGACAAGGCCGAAGATCGCGACCACGCGCTGGCCGATATCTATCGCGTCATGCGCCCCGGCGAACCGCCGACGCGCGAAACCGCCGAAGCGCTGTTCGACGGCCTGTTCTTCGATGCTGACCGCTACGACCTCTCGGCCGTGGGCCGCGTGAAGCTCAACATGCGCCTGGGCCTGGATTGCCCGGACACCATCACCACCCTGCGCACCGACGATATCCTCGCCGTGGTCAAGGAACTGGTGAACCTCAAGGACGGCAAGGGCGAAGTCGACGACATCGACAACCTTGGCAACCGTCGCGTGCGTTCGGTGGGCGAGCTGCTGGAAAACCAGTACCGCGTCGGCCTGCTGCGCATGGAACGTGCGGTCAAGGAACGCATGAGCTCGGTCGACGTGTCGACCGTGATGCCCAACGACCTGATCAACGCCAAGCCGGCGGTGGCCGCGGTGCGTGAATTCTTCGGCTCCTCGCAGCTGTCGCAGTTCATGGACCAGACCAACCCGCTGTCCGAAGTGACGCACAAGCGTCGCGTTTCGGCCCTTGGGCCGGGCGGCTTGACGCGTGAACGCGCCGGCTTCGAAGTGCGCGACGTTCACCCCACGCACTATGGCCGTATCTGCCCGATTGAAACGCCCGAAGGGCCCAACATCGGTCTGATCAACTCGCTGTCGACCTTCGCCCGCGTCAACAAGTATGGCTTCATCGAGACGCCGTACCGCAAGGTGCTCGACGGCAAGGTCTCGTCCGAAGTGGTCTATCTCTCGGCCATGGAAGAGCAGAAGCACACGGTGGCCCAGGCTTCGGCCGAAACCACCGCCGATGGCTCGTTCGTGGAAGAACTGGTCTCGGCCCGGCAGAACGGCGAATTCGTCATGGCGCCGCGCGAAACCGTGACGCTGATGGACGTCAGCCCCAAGCAGCTCGTCTCGGTGGCCGCCTCGCTCATTCCGTTCCTGGAAAACGACGACGCCAACCGCGCGCTGATGGGCTCGAACATGCAGCGCCAGGCGGTGCCGCTGGTCAAGGCCGATGCGCCGTTCGTGGGCACCGGCATGGAAGGCACCGTGGCGCGCGATTCGGGCGCCGCGATTGCCGCGCTGCGCGGCGGCATTGTCGACCAGGTGGACGCGACCCGTATCGTGATCCGCGTGACCG
Organism: Novosphingobium sp. GV079; assembly: GCF_003058045.1. Lineage (NCBI taxonomy): Bacteria > Pseudomonadati > Pseudomonadota > Alphaproteobacteria > Sphingomonadales > Sphingomonadaceae > Novosphingobium > Novosphingobium sp. GV079. The sequence goes on from NZ_QBUE01000005.1 coordinate 293,078, forward strand.
GCGACGTTGAACCGGGCAAGTCGGGCGTGGACATCTACACCCTGCAGAAGTTCGAACGCTCCAACCAGTCCACCTGCATCAACCAGCGCCCGCTGGTGAGCGTGGGCGATATCGTCGAAAAGGGCGATATCCTGGCTGACGGTCCCTCGACCGAGTTCGGCGAGCTGGCGCTGGGCCGCAACGTGCTCGTCGCGTTCATGCCCTGGAACGGCTATAACTACGAAGACTCGATCCTGATCAGCGAGCGCATCGTCAAGGAAGACGTCTTCACCTCGATCCACATCGAGGAATTCGAAGTCATGGCCCGCGACACCAAGCTCGGGCCCGAAGACATCACCCGCGACATCCCCAACGTGGGCGAGGAAGCGCTGCGCAACCTCGACGAAGCGGGCATCGTCTATGTGGGCGCCGAAGTGCACCCCGGTGACATCCTCGTCGGCAAGATCACGCCCAAGGGCGAATCCCCGATGACGCCGGAAGAAAAGCTGCTGCGCGCGATCTTCGGTGAAAAGGCGTCTGACGTGCGCGATACCTCGCTGCGCCTGCCGCCGGGCGTTTCGGGCACGATCGTGGACGTGCGCACGTTCAACCGCCACGGCATCGAGATCGACGACCGTACCCGCGCCATCCAGAACGAGGAAATCGAACGCCTCGCCAAGGACCGCGAAGACGAACGCGCCATTCTCAACCGTGCCACCTTCAACCGCCTGAAGGACATGCTGCTGGGCCAGGTGGCCACGGCCGCGCCCAAGGGCATCAAGAAGGGTGTCGACATCGACGAGCAGCTGCTGGCCGATGTGGAACGTCACGAATGGTGGAAGTTCGCCGTGGCCGACGATGCGCGCCAGCAGCAGCTGGAAGCGACCAAGGGCCAGTACGACACGGCGATCAAGGCGATCCAGGAGAAGTTCGAGGACCGCAAGGAAAAGCTGGAGCGCGGTGACGAACTGGCGCCGGGCGTGCTCAAGATGGTCAAGGTCTTCGTCGCGGTGAAGCGCAAGCTGCAGCCGGGCGACAAGATGGCCGGCCGTCACGGCAACAAGGGCATCATCAGCCGCATCCTGCCGCAGGAAGACATGCCCTTCCTGGAAGACGGCACCCCGGTCGATTTCGTGCTCAACCCGCTGGGCGTGCCCTCGCGCATGAACGTCGGGCAGATCTTCGAAACCCACCTGGGCTGGGCCGCACGCGGCCTGGGCCACAAGATCGGGGCGGCGCTCGACGCCTGGCGCGAAGCCAATCCCGATCCGCAGGCGGGCGAGCCGCCCGAAGCGGTGCGCGAACTGCTGGTCGATATCTATGGCGACAACTACGCCGAAGAGATCAAGGCCCGCAGCGATGCCGAAATCGTCGAGCTGGCCCAGAACGTGCGCCAAGGCGTGCCGATGGGTTCGCCGGTGTTCGACGGCGCGGTGGAAGCCGATGTGACCGCCATGCTGCGCAAGGCCGGGCTCGATGAATCGGGCCAGGTCACGCTGTTCGACGGTCGCACCGGCGAGGCGTTCGACCGCAAGGTCACCGTTGGCTGCAAGTACGTGCTCAAGCTGCACCACCTGGTGGACGACAAGATCCACGCCCGTTCGATCGGCCCCTACAGCCTCGTCACCCAGCAGCCGCTGGGCGGTAAGGCCCAGTTCGGTGGTCAGCGCTTCGGGGAAATGGAGGTCTGGGCGCTCCAGGCCTATGGCGCGGCCTACACGCTGCAGGAAATGCTCACGGTCAAGTCCGACGACGTTGTCGGCCGTACCAAGGTCTATGAAGCGATCGTCAAGGGTGACGACACCTTCGAGGCCGGCATTCCCGAAAGCTTCAACGTGCTGGTCAAGGAAATGCGCAGCCTGGGTCTCAACGTCGAACTCTCGTCGATCGACGAGACCGAAGACGACGATGGCCTGGCCGAGGCAGCCGAATAAGCCGGTCGTGGTGCGGCGGCGGACATGCTCCGCCGCCGCCCTGGCCTGCCGCATGCACAGAGTTTCCCTCCCAGTGAGGATCACGCAATGAACGACCTGACGAAATTCACCAACCAGCTGCCCAAGCCCGAAACCTTCGACCAGATCCAGATCGGTCTGGCGTCGCCCGAGCGCATCCGCAGCTGGTCCTTCGGCGAAATCAAGAAGCCGGAAACCATCAACTACCGCACGTTCAAGCCCGAACGTGACGGCCTGTTCTGCGCCCGCATCTTCGGTCCCGTGAAGGACTACGAGTGCCTGTGCGGCAAGTACAAGCGCATGAAGTACAAGGGCGTCGTCTGCGAAAAGTGCGGCGTCGAAGTGACCGTGACCAAGGTGCGCCGCGAGCGCATGGGCCACATCGAACTGGCCGCGCCGGTTGCGCACATCTGGTTCTTGAAGTCGCTGCCCTCGCGCATCGGCCTGCTGCTCGACATGCAGCTCAAGCAGCTTGAACGCATCCTCTACTTCGAAAGCTATGTGGTCATCGAGCCGGGCATCACCCCGCTTGAACGCTACCAGCTGCTGACCGAAGACGAACTGCTCGACGCGCAGGACGAATATGGCGAAGACGCCTTTTCGGCCGGCATCGGCGCCGAGGCGGTCAAGCACATGCTCATGGACCTCGACATGGTCCAGGAGCGCGAAGACCTGCTCAAGGAGCTGTCCGAGACCAAGTCGGAACTCAAGCCCAAGAAGATCATCAAGCGCCTCAAGGTGGTGGAATCGTTCATCGATTCCGGCAACCGCCCGGAATGGATGATCCTCGACGTGGTGCCGGTCATTCCGCCCGAACTGCGCCCGCTGGTACCGCTCGACGGCGGCCGCTTCGCCACCTCGGACTTGAACGACCTCTATCGTCGCGTCATCAACCGCAACAACCGCCTGAAGCGTCTGATCGAGCTCCGCGCGCCCGACATCATTGTGCGCAACGAAAAGCGCATGCTGCAGGAAGCGGTCGACGCGCTGTTCGACAACGGCCGCCGTGGCCGCGTGATCACCGGCGCCAACAAGCGTCCGCTCAAGTCGCTGTCCGACATGCTCAAGGGCAAGCAGGGCCGCTTCCGTCAGAACCTGCTCGGCAAGCGCGTCGACTATTCGGGCCGTTCGGTCATCGTGACCGGCCCTGAACTCAAGCTGCACCAGTGCGGCCTGCCCAAGAAGATGGCGCTCGAGCTGTTCAAGCCGTTCATCTATGCGCGGCTTGACGCCAAGGGTCTGTCGATGACCCTGAAGCAGGCCAAGAAGTGGGTGGAAAAGGAACGCAAGGAAGTCTGGGACATCCTGGACGAAGTGATCCGCGAACACCCGGTCATGCTCAACCGTGCGCCCACGCTGCACCGTCTGGGCATCCAGGCGTTCGAACCCGTGCTGATCGAAGGCAAGGCGATCCAGCTGCACCCGCTCGTCTGCTCGGCCTTCAACGCCGACTTCGACGGTGACCAGATGGCCGTCCACGTGCCGCTTTCGCTGGAAGCCCAGCTCGAAGCGCGCGTGCTGATGATGTCGACCAACAACATCCTCTCGCCCGCCAACGGCAAGCCGATCATCGTGCCTTCGCAGGACATGGTGCTGGGCCTCTATTACCTGTCGATGGACCGCAAGGGCGAGCCGGGCGAAGGCATGCTGCTGGCCGACATGGCCGAAGTGCACCAGGCGCTGTTTGCCGGCGCGGTCACCATGCACACCAAGATCGTGGCGCGCGTGCCGCAGACCGACGAGAACGGGAAGTCCTATCTCAAGCGGTATGAAACCACGCCCGGTCGCATGCTGATCGGCGAGTGCCTGCCCAAGAGCCACACGGTGCCCTTCGAGCTGGTCAACCGCCTGCTGACGAAGAAGGAAATCGCCGACGTCATCGACCAGGTCTATCGCCACACCGGCCAGAAGGAGACTGTCCTTTTCGCCGACGCGATCATGAGCCTGGGCTTCCGCAACGCGTTCAAGGCGGGCATCTCGTTCGGCAAGGACGACATGATCATCCCGGCGACCAAGGACGCTTTCGTGGCCGAGACGAAGGAACTCGTCGCCGACTACGAACAGCAGTACCAGGACGGCCTGATCACCCAGCAGGAAAAGTACAACAAGGTGATCGACGCCTGGAGCCGTTGCGGCGACCAGGTGGCCAACGCCATGATGGACGAGATCCGCGCCACGCCGAGCGACGAGCACGGCCGTGAAAAGCCGATCAACTCGATCTACATGATGAGCCACTCGGGCGCGCGTGGTTCGCCAACCCAGATGAAGCAGCTGGCCGGGATGCGCGGTCTGATGGCCAAGCCTTCGGGCGAAATCATCGAAACGCCGATCATCTCGAACTTCAAGGAAGGCCTGACCGTCCTTGAATACTTCAACTCGACCCACGGCGCTCGTAAGGGCCTGGCCGATACCGCGCTCAAGACGGCGAACTCGGGTTACCTGACCCGCCGTCTGGTCGACGTGTCGCAGGACTGCGTGGTGACGGTGAACGACTGCGGGACCGAGCGGGCGCTGGAAATGCGCGCGATCGTTCAGGGCGGCGCCACCATCGCCTCGCTGGGCGAACGTATCCTCGGCCGTACCCTGGCCGAAGACATGATCGAGGCGAAGACCGGCAACGTGATCTGCGAAAAGGGCACGCTGCTTGACGAAGCCGCGATCGCCCGGATCGAAGCGGCTGGTGTCCAGTCGGCGCGCATCCGCTCGCCGCTGATCTGCGAAGCGCCCCAGGGCGTGTGCGGCACCTGCTATGGCCGTGACCTTGCCCGCGGTACGCCGGTGAACATCGGTGAAGCGGTTGGCGTCATCGCCGCCCAGTCGATCGGTGAGCCCGGCACGCAGCTGACCATGCGTACGTTCCACATCGGTGGCGCCGCGCAGGTCAACGAACAGTCGCACCTCGAATCGATCTGCGACGGTACCGTGCACTATCGCGACATCCCGACGATCACCGACAGCCGCAACCGCCGCCTGTCGCTCGCCCGCAACGGCGAAATCGTGATCATGGACACCGATGGTCGCGAACGCGCCATGCACCGCGTGCCCTATGGTACCCACCTGCTGCACGAAAACGGTGCGACGGTGGCCCAGGGCCAGCGCCTGGCCGAGTGGGACCCGTTCACCCTGCCGGTGATCACGGAAAAGCCCGGTATCGTGCGCTATCAGGACCTGATCGACGGCCGCACCCTGACGGAACAGGTCGACGAAGCGACGGGTATTGCCCAGCGCGTCGTCACCGAAAACCGTGCCGGTGGCCGCGCCAAGAAGGAAGACCTGCGTCCGCGCCTGACCCTGCTCGACGACGCCTCGGGTGAAACCGCGCGCTACATGATGGCGCCGGGCACCACCCTGTCGGTGGAAGACGGCCAGGAAGTCCAGGCCGGTGACGTGCTGGCCCGTGCCAGCCGCGAAGCCGCCAAGACCCGCGACATCACGGGCGGTCTGCCGCGCGTGGCCGAGCTGTTCGAAGCGCGCAAGCCCAAGGACAACGCGATCATCGCCAAGATCTCGGGCCGCATCGAGTTCATCCGCGACTACAAGGCGAAGCGGAAGATCGCGATCATCCCGGAAGAAGGCGAACCGGTCGAATACCTGATCCCCAAGTCGAAGGTGATCGACGTCCAGGAAGGCGACTACGTCAAGAAGGGCGACAACCTGATCTCGGGCTCGCCCGATCCGCACGACATTCTCGAGGTTCTCGGCGTCGAGGCCCTGGCGGAATACCTCGTGGCGGAAATCCAGGAAGTCTATCGCTTGCAGGGCGTGAAGATCAACGACAAGCACATCGAGGTGATCGTTCGCCAGATGCTGCAGAAGGTGGAAATCACCGATGGCGGTGACACCACCCTGCTGCCGGGCGAGCAGGTTGACCTTGAGGAAATGAACGAAACCAACGCCAAGATGCCGGGGGGCTCGCGCCTCGCGGAAGGCAAGCCGGTGCTGCTCGGCATCACCAAGGCTTCGCTGCAGACGCGTTCGTTCATCTCTGCCGCGTCGTTCCAGGAAACCACCCGCGTGCTCACGCAGGCGGCGGTCGAAGGAAAGCGCGACAGCCTGATCGGCCTCAAGGAAAACGTCATCGTCGGCCGTCTCATCCCCGCCGGCACCGGCGCGGGCATGAACCGCATGCGCGTGGCGGCCAACAGCCGCGACGCCGCCCTTCGCGCCGCCAACCGTCGCCTTCAGGAAGCCCTGATCGCGCCGCGCACCGCCGCTGAAGAGCATGCCGCCGAACTGGCCCAGGGCCCCGAAGCCGCGATTGGTGACGATCCGCTCGCTTCGGTCGAAGGGGAAACCCACGGCACCGACGCCGATGCGGCCGATTACCTGATCAAGGGCGACGAGGACTGATCCTCGCCGCGCTGCGGTCAACGCAAACAGCAGAAACCCCGTCGGGCAACCGGCGGGGTTTTTGTTTGGCCCTGGTGTGTGAGTGTGTGTGTGTGTGCAGCGAAGCTGCTTGGATTTTTTCACACGAAGCCACGAAGACACGAAGAAAGGAAAGACTGGCGCAGCCAGAACGTCACCCTTCGTGTCTTCGTGTCTTCGTGTCTTCGTGTGAAAAAGGTTACGTCGCCACATTCGATGCTCAAGACAGGGAAAGCTGGCCGAGAAGCAGAAGTGCGGACGAGAACCATGGCCGCATCGCGTTCCATGTTCACAAAAGAAAGGCCCGTTCCGGGCCGGCTTCCGGCGCTGCCAGGGCAGGAGCGGGGCACTGCAGCGCCGGGGGAGTGCCGGCCCGGAACGGGCACGCGGTTACGCGCTGCGTCCTGACAGCAACGCGGCCGCGTGTTGGGTGGCGTGGTAGAGGCCGTCCTGCCGGTCGGCCCGAACGAACCCCTGCAGCATGCCGGCAAAACCCTCGTTATCGGCCAGCAGGGCATGGCGCACCATGGCCGCCAGCGTTGCCTCGTCGGGCGTCATGGTAAGCTGGCACGGACGGTTGACGAGGAAGCGTTCGGGCCAGGTGCGGATCACGCGGCGCACCAGCGCATGGACTGCGGCGGCGGTTTCGATGCTGCGATAGCGTTGCGCCAAGTCGGGGATAGGGTCGCGCCCCGCGCGCTCGAACAGGGCCGACAGGCGCATGGCCATGACCACGTGCAGGGCTGTCAGGGACAGTGCCCGCACATCCTGGGGGCGGGCCAACGCGGCAATCGTGGCCGCAGCCGATGCAGTGGTCGAAGTGGACAAGAGCGGCACTCCTTTTTGAGAACGATTCGCAGCGTACGGCGGCGGCCCCGCATCGTCAATGCGAATCATTCGCAAAAATGGCACGCTTGAGCGCAACAACAAACGCCGGCCACCCCAGGGGCAGCCGGCGTCTGGAAACGTAGCGTGAAAGGATGTCAGGCCGTGCGGAAGCCCTGCGTGATCGGATAGCGCCGGTCCCGGCCGAAATTCCGCATGCCCAGTTTCACCCCCGGCGGGGCCTGGCGCCGCTTGTACTCGGCTAGGTGCAGCAGCCGTTCGATGCGTTCCACCGTGGCCCGCTCGAACCCTTCAGCGGTGATCTGCGATACGCTCTTTTCGTGCTCCACCAGGCCCAGCAGGATGGCATCGAGCACGTCATAGGGCGGCAGCGAATCCTCATCCTTCTGGTCGGGGCGCAGTTCGGCGCTGGGCGGCTTGGTGATGATCCGCTCGGGCATCACCGGCCCGTCCGGTCCCATGCCGATGCGTGGGCGGTGTTCATTGCGCCAGCGCGAGAGGGCAAAGACCGTGGTCTTGTAGGCATCTTTGAGCGGGTTGTAGCCGCCGTTCATGTCACCATAGATGGTGGCATAGCCCACGCTCATCTCGCTCTTGTTGCCGGTGGTGACCAGCATTGGCCCGAACTTGTTGGACAGCGCCATCAGCGTGGTGCCGCGGATGCGCGATTGCAGGTTTTCCTCGGTCAGGTCGGGCTCTCGCCCGGCAAACAGCGGCGCCAACATTTCGGTAAAGCCGTCCACCGCCGGCGCGATCGGCACGGTATCGAGCCGCACGCCCAGCATCTGGGCACAGCCTGCGGCATCGTCCAGGCTTTCCTGGCTGGTATAGCGGCTGGGCAGCATCACGCACCACACCCGATCAGCGCCCAGCGCATCGACCGCGATCGCCGCGCAGAGCGCCGAATCGATCCCGCCGGAAAGCCCGAGCAGCACGCCGGGAAAGCGGTTCTTGTTCACATAGTCGCGCAGCGCCATGACCATGGCGCAATAAATATCTTCGGGATGCTCGGTTGGCTCGGCAACCTCGGCTGCCTGGCAGCGCCAGCGGTGGCCGTTGCCGAACGGCACCTTGTTCCACACCGTTTCGACCACGGCCTCTTCCCATTCGGGAAGCTGCGCCCACAGCGCGCCTTCGGGGCCGACGACGAAGCTGGCACCATCGAAAACCACCTCGTCCTGGCCGCCGACGCGGTTGACATAGGCGAGCGGAATGCCGGTATCGATCGCGCGGCGCTTGGCCACGCCATCGATGCGCAGCACGTCCTTGTCGATCTCGTAAGGGCTGCCGTTGACGCACAGGAAGATTTCCGCGCCCAGCTGCGCCAGGTGGCGGCACACGTCGGGATGCCAGATATCCTCGCAGATCGGCAGGCCCAGCACGGCGCCGCGAAACGGCACCGGTTCGGGCAGCGGGCCGGGCAGGAACAGGCGCTTTTCATCGAACGTGCCATAGTTGGGCAGCTCGTACTTGAAGCGCGTGGCCACGATCTTGCCGCCATCGAGCAGCGCCACGCCGTTGTGCAGCGCGCCGTCGCGCACGAACACCGATCCCACCAGCATCGCCGGGCCGCCATCGGCGGTGGCGCGCGCCAGCTGTTCCAGTTCCACCGCCGCGCGTTCGATCAGCGCGGGTTTCAGGATCAGGTCTTCGGGCGGATAGCCGATCAGCTGCATTTCGGGAAAGACGATCAGGTCGCTGCGCGGCGCCTTTGCCCGCACCTCCAGCATCGCGGCGGCGTTGGCGGCAAGATCGCCAACCCTTTGGTTGAGTTGTGCAAGCGTGATGATCAGTGTGTCGGCCATGGCCAGACCCTAGGCGGCATCAGCCATGGCGGGCAAGGGGTGCTGTGCCGTGGTGGAGCGCAAAACGGCCTGTTTGCGGCGCGTTTGGGACGCTGGGGCGTTGCAAAACTGTCATCTTGGGCTAAGGGCGGCGCGAGGATCAGGATCACCAAAGGACTCGAGGGAAACGCCATGAAGATCATGTCCGGCAACGGCAACCTGCCGCTGGCCCGCGCCATTGCGGCCTATCTGGAACTGCCGCTGACCGACGCCTCGGTGCGCCGCTTTGCCGACGAGGAAGTCTTCGTGGAAATCCACGAGAACGTGCGCGGCGAAGATGTCTTCCTGGTGCAGTCCACCAGCTATCCCGCCAACGACAACCTGCTCGAGCTGCTGATCTGCATCGATGCGCTGCGCCGCGCCTCGGCCAAGCGGATCACCGCCGTGGTGCCTTACTTCGGCTATGCCCGCCAGGACCGCAAGCCGGGGCCGCGCACGCCGATCTCGGCCAAGCTGGTGGCCAACCTGATCACCACGGCCGGGGCCGATCGCGTGCTCGCGGTCGATCTCCATGCCGGGCAGATCCAGGGCTTCTTCGATATCCCGACGGACAACCTGTTTGCCGCCCCGGTCATGGCCGCCGATATCCAGACCCGTTACGGCGGGCAGGAACTGATGGTTGTCTCGCCCGACGTTGGCGGCGTGGTGCGCGCCCGCGCCCTGGCCAAGCGGCTCGACAACGCGCCGCTGGCCATCGTCGACAAGCGTCGCGATCGTCCCGGCCAGTCCGAAGTGATGAACATCATCGGCGACGTGAAGGGCCGCATGTGCATCCTGATCGACGATATCATCGATTCGGGCGGCACGCTGTGCAACGCGGCGCAGGCCCTCATGGATGCCGGTGCGGCCGGGGTCGCGGCCTATATCACCCACGGCGTGCTGTCGGGCGCGGCTGTGGCCCGCGTCGGCAATTCGGCGCTCAAGGAACTGGTGATCACCGACACCATCCTGCCGACCGAAGCGACCAAGGACTGCGACAGCATCCGCATCCTGACCATCGCTCCGCTGATCGGCGAGGCGATCCGCCGCATTGCCGACGAAAGCTCGGTCTCCAGCCTGTTCGACTGATCCCGCGCGATCCGGTCCTGGGTATTACTGCCAGGGCCGGATGCCGCCCGGTGCAATCCGCTCGGTCATTTCCAGGCGGCGCGCCTGGCGGGTTTCCAGCGACAGCGTCATCAGCGGCTGCGCCAGATCGACGAACTGGCGCGGCGACATGCTGAACATTGCGGTGAATTCCCGGATCAGATGGCTCTGGTCGTAATAGCGCAGCGCCAGGGTTTCCCCTTCCGCATCGTCGGCCACGCCGCGCAGGTGGCTCGCCATGTCGAGCGCGCGGGCGCGGCGCAGCACCTGCTTGGGCGTCATGCCGAAATCGCGCCGCACGATCCGCTCCAGCCGGCGCTGCTCGATCCCGCATTGCTGGGCAAATTCGCCCACGCCGATGGCGGGGTTGGCCAGCGCTGCCGCTTCGAAACGGGCGGAAACCGCATCGGGTTCTGCTGTGCCGCGCCAGGCGATCACCGCGCGCAGGGCCTCTTCCATCGCCTGGCACCAGTCTTCGGGCGAGGCGGCCGGATCGAACATCTCCAGCCAGTGATCCGGGTTCAGGCCCAGCTGGTCGATCGTGGCAAAGCGGTCGGTCAGTTCGGCCTCGGGCAGGCGGGCCAGAACGTGGGCCGCGCCCGGACGCAACACGGCGCCCACGCTGGTAAAGCTGCCGGTTACGCCCACGGCCATGCGCTGGGTATTGGGGCCAAACACCAGCGCCGCCCGGCCCAGCGCGCGCAAGCCATCGCGGGTCTGCGCCGTCCATTCCCCGCGCAGTTGCACGCGGATGCAGGCGGTATCGGCCAGCAACCCGCATTGCAGGGCATGGCCCGCCGGGGCATCGACCACGGTGACATAGAAACGGCCGATCCACGGCGCCAGGTCGGGCGCTGGCGCGCGGTTGTAAGACAGTGGCTGCCCCTGGCGGGTGAATCCCGCGGCCGGCGCAATCGCCCGGTCCACAGCCGGCCTGATCTGGCGACTCATGCTTGCTTTGCCCCCTGAATGCCCTGCTTGCTCTCTTGTCCGCCTTTCGCAAACCTCAAATGTTGCATCCTGCCCCTGTACTGCCGCCGTGCCGCACCGGGCCGGAGCAACGTTCTTGACCGCTTCGGCCCGATCGGCAAAGCACTGGGCCATGAAGCTCGATGACGACATTGCCCTGGCCCACCGCCTGGCCGACGCTGCCGGCGCCGCGATCCGGCCCTATTTTCGCAGCGTGACCGCCGAACGCAAGGGGGATGCCACGCCGGTGACCCTGGCAGACCGCGCGGCAGAAGAGGCGATGCGTACCATTCTGGCCGCAGAGCGCCCTGATGACACCGTCATCGGCGAGGAATTCGGCACGCGCGAGGGCACTTCGGGCCGCAGCTGGGTGCTCGATCCGATCGATGGCACGGCCGGCTTCCTCGCCGGGCGCGCGCTGTTCGGCACGCTGATCGCGCTCTTGGTCGATGGCTTTCCGGTGATGGGCGTGATCGACCAGCCGATTGCCAACGAACGCTGGCTGGGCGCCTCGGGCCGCGAAACTACGCTCAACGGCCAGCCGGTAAAGACCCGCCCCTGCCGCGAACTGGCCGAGGCGACGATCGCCACCACCGGGCCGCACTATTTCAGCCAGCATGAAGGCGATCACTTCATGGCGCTGGCCGGCCAGACCGATTACCGCCGCATGGTGATGGGTGGCGATTCCTACAACTATGCCATGCTCGCCACTGGCCAGCTCGACATCGTGTGCGAGGCGGGCCTCAAGCTGCACGATTGGGCCGCGCTGGTGCCAGTGGTCGAAGGGGCCGGCGGCACGATGTCCGATTGGAATGGCGATCCGCTGCATATCGGTTCGGAAGGCCACGTCCTTGCCTTGGGCGATCCGGCACGGCTGGAAGATGCGATCGAAGCGCTGGCCGCAGGGCATAGCCACCGGCACTGAACGGCTTTGGCCGCGTTGTGCCTGGCATGACGACCGCTGCATCCACCATCGTGATCACGGGCGCGGGCGCCGGTATCGGCCGGGGTACCGCCTTGCACTTTGCCGCACTCGGCTGGCGCGTGGTCGCGCTTGATCGCGATGCCAAGGCGCTCAAGGAACTGGGGGCCATGCTGCCGCGCGGGCAGGGCTTGACGATCGCTTGCGAAGTGGGCCGGGAAAAGCCCGTGGCCCGCGCCTTTGCCCGCATTGCCGCCTGGGCAGGCGATGGTATCGATTGCCTGGTCAACAACGCCGGCATCGCCGATCCCTATTGCGGCCCGCTGGAAGACCTGGCCCTGGCGGACTGGCAGCGCTGGATCGATGCTTCGCTCACCGCCGCGTTCCTGTGCAGCCGTGCGGCCCTGCCCTTGCTGCAACGGCGCAGCGGCGCCAGCGTGGTCAACATCGCGTCAACGCGGGCCTTGCAGTCCGAACCCGATACATATGCCTATGCTGCGGCCAAGGGCGGCCTCTGCGCGCTCACCCATGCCATGGCGGTGGGGCTGGGGCCGAAGGTGCGGGTCAACGCCGTGCTGCCGGGCTGGATCGAAACCGGCCCTTGGCAGCGCGCCGACCGCGCCCATGAACCCGATCATCGCGCGGTCGATCGGGAGCAGCATCCTGCCGGGCGTGTTGGCACGGTGCAGGACATTGCCACCACCATTGCCTGGCTCGCCAGCCCGGATGCCGGCTTCGTCACTGGGCAGCAGATCGCGGTGGACGGCGGCATGACCCGCAAGATGATCTACGCCGAATGATGGCGGCCGATTAGACACTTGTTCAATATCGTTACCCATGCAACCTTGCCCACCATCCCCCAACAAGAGGATGGTGCATGACAACGATAAAGAGCGTGGCGCTGGGAGCGGCCGCGCTGGTGGCGCTGGCAACCGGCAGCGCGCAGGCCAAGACCGTGGTGGTGCGCGCCGCGCACATGATCGACGTGCTGGCGGGCAAGCGGGTCGATGGCGCGCAAGTGGTGATCACCGATGGCCGTATCACGGCTGTTGGCAAGAGTGGCGATGCTGTGCCCGCCGGGGCCGAAGTGGTCGATCTGGGACAGCGCACGCTGCTGCCCGGCCTGATCGATATGCACGTGCACCTGACCGGCGATCCCACGCTCAGCGGCTATCGCGGACTGGAGTTCACCGACAACCTGTCCACCGTGATCGGGGTGGCCAATGCCCGCAAGACGGTGGAAGCCGGCTTTACCACGGTGCGCAACGTCGGCTCGGCCAACTATGACGATGTCGCGCTCAAGCAGGGGATCGAACTGGGCTATGTGCCCGGGCCCCGCATCGTGCCGGCGACCTATGCCCTGGGCGCCACGGGCGGCCATTGCGATTCTACCGAATTCCCGCCCTCGATCACCGTGCCTTCGCCGCAGATCGCCAACACGCCCGAAGAGTTCCGCGCGCTGGTGCGCAAGGTGCGCAAGTATGGCGCCGAAGTGATCAAGATCTGCGCCACCGGCGGCGTCTTTTCCAAGACCGATTCGGTCGGCGCCCAGCAGATGAGCTTTGACGAATTGAAGGCCGTGGCCGACGAGGCGCACATGCTCGGCATGCGCGTGGCGGCCCATGCCCATGGCAAGGCTGGCATCAACGACGCGCTGCGCGCCGGGATCGACACGATCGAGCACGCCAGCCTCGCTGACGAGGAAAGCTTCAAGCTGGCCAAGGCCAAGGGCGCCTGGCTCGACATGGATATCTACAACGACGACTATATCCTGGCCGAAGGCGAGAAGAACGGCGTCTTCCCGGAAAGTCTGGCCAAGGAAAAGATGATCGGCCGCAAGCAGCGCGAAACCTTCCGCGCAGCCCATGCTGCCGGGGTCAAGCTGCTGTTCGGCACCGATGGCGGCGTCTATCCCAACGGCTACAACGCGCGCCAGTTCGCCAAGATGGTGGAATGGGGCATGACCCCGATCGAGGCGATCCAGGCCGCCACCAAGAGCGCCGCCGAAGCGCTCGACCGCACGGCTGACGTGGGCGCCATTGCCACGGGCCGTTATGGCGATCTCATCGCCGTCGACGGCGATCCGCTGGCTGACGTGCGCACGCTGGAACACGTCGCTTTCGTGATGAAGGGTGGCGAGGTGGTGAAGCCGGCGCAGTAAGCAACAAGCCCTCCCCTAACCCCTCCCGCGTGCGGGAGGGGGATTTGAAGCTGCGCTTCGGGGCTATCCTTCAAAACTCCCCTCCCGCCTGCGGGAGGGGCTGGGGGAGGGCATGTTCCCCGACCAAGCCCCGAAAACTTAATCCTCCGCCGCCTGGCTGTTCAACTGGATATAGTTGTGGATGCCCATCTGCTTGATCAGATCAAGCTGGGTTTCCAGGGTATCGATATGCTCTTCCTCGCTTTCGAGGATCTTTTGCAGCAGATCGCGGCTGACATAGTCGCGCACCGTCTCACAATGGGCGATGCCGTCTTTCAGCAGCGGCACCGCCTCGTATTCCAGGGCGAGGTCGGCCTTGAGCACTTCCTCCACCGACTCGCCCACTTTCAGACGGCCCAGCGCCTGGAAATTGGGCAACCCATCCAGGAACAGGATGCGATCGGCCAGGAGATCGGCGTGCTTCATCTCGTCAATCGATTCGTGCCGTTCGAAATCAGCGAGCTTCTTCACGCCCCAGTGCGAGAGCAGGCGATAGTGCAGCCAGTATTGGTTGATCGCGGTCAGTTCGTTGAACAGGGCCTTGTTCAGAAACTCGATGACCTTGGCATCGCCCTTCATGGCCGAACCTTCCTATGCCGTTGAACTGGAAGGCAGGGTAAGCGAGCGAGGGAGCCGGGGCAATGCGCAGTTGCGCCGCGCACCACGGTCCGCCTTATCACGCCATCGCGCAGGCGCGCTCGTCGGCCACCACGTCGTCGGCATCGTCCAGGCACTGTCGGCACTGTGCCTGGCAGCCCAGCGTTCCATAGAGCGCTTCGGCATCGCCGCGGGCGTGGCAACGGGCGGCCTGGCGCAGATCTTTCTCGCGGATGGCATTGCAGATGCAGATGTACATGGCGCTGAGTGCTTTCGCTCATGAGAACGATTCGCAAGGTAATGCGATTCATTCTCATGAGCAAGGGGTAAAGCGATCCTTGCCGCCGGTTCCGTAGCGTTCCGGGCACGCCTTGCAATGCGCATGGGCGCCCGCTACATGGGCGCCAGCATCGAGAGTTGGGGGCGACGCCCCAACGCCAACCTGCCGGTTTCCGGGCAAGGTGGCGCTCCCTGACGGGAGGATGTGGCCGATCCGGCAACCAAGCGGAGCAAGCCCCAGGCGTCTTTCCCTCCTCTCGCGCTGTACAGGATTTGGCTGTGCAGGATTTGAAGGAAAGCTACGCCCGTGCCGATCAGGATCGCCGATAACCTCCCCGCCCGCCGCACGCTGGAAGCCGAAGGCGTGATCGTGATGGGCGAAACCGAGGCCGCGCGGCAGGATATCCGCCCCTTGCGCATCGCCCTGCTTAACTTGATGCCCGACAAGATCACCACCGAAACCCAGGTGGCGCGCCTGCTTGGCGCCACGCCACTGCAGATCGAGCTGAAGCTGGTGCGCCTGTCGGGCCATGTCAGCAAGACCACCTCGGCCGGGCATCTGGCGGAATTCTATTCGCCGTTTTCCGCCGTGCGCGCAGAGCGCTTCGATGGCCTGATCGTCACCGGCGCGCCGGTCGAAACGATGGACTATGGCGAGGTGACCTATTGGGACGAGTTGCGCCAGATCTTTGACTGGAGCCAGACCCACTGCCACCGCCTGCTGACGATCTGTTGGGGCGCCATGGCGGCGCTGGCGCATTTCCACGGGGTGCCCAAGCATGCCCTGGGGGCCAAGGCGCATGGCGTGTTCGATCACGTCAACCGCGCCCCGGCCAGCCCCTGGCTGCGCGGCATGTCTGACGTGGTGCCCGTGCCGGTTTCGCGCTGGAGCGAGATTCGCGCCGCAGACCTGCCCGCCGGCCTTGCCGTATTGCTCGACAGTGAAGAGGTCGGGCCGTGCCTGGTCGATGATCCGGCCCATCGTGCCATCCACATGTTCAACCATCTGGAATACGATACGCTCACGCTCGATACCGAATATCGCCGCGACGGCGAACGGATCGTGCCGCGTCACTATTATCCGCACAACGATCCGGCCCAACTGCCGCGCAACACCTGGCGCACCTATGGCCACCAATTGTTCGGCAACTGGATCAACGAAGTCTATCAGACCACGCCGTTCAATCTGGACGATATCGGCTGACCTGTTGCCCCTCCGTCAGGCCTGCGGGCTGCCACCTCCCCGCCAAGCGGGGAGGACCTTCCTTATCCTCCCCACAGCGTGGGGAGAGGGACCGCCCGCGCAGCGGGTGGTGGAGGGGCAGTTCCCCACCCGCCCGAATCAAGTTGCCAAACCGGCCCACCCTCGTTAAGGGCCGCCCCTTCAATCCACGCGGATCTGCGTTCCTGCCTGGCCACATAGGGCTGCCACGGCAGGTACACCGCGTCGAACAAGGAGACGAAAATGCCCAAGCTCAAGACCAAGAGCGGTGTGAAGAAGCGCTTCAAGCTTACCGCTACGGGCAAGGTGAAGCACGGCGTGGCCGGCAAGCGCCACCGCCTGATCAGCCACAACGCCAAGTACATCCGCCAGAACCGCGGCACCGACGTGATCTCCGACGCTGACGCGAAGGTGATCAAGAAGTGGGCGCCCTACGGGCTGAACTGAGGAGGCTGATCCATGTCCCGTATCAAGCGCGGCACCACCACGCGTGCCAAGCATAAGCGTATTCTCGACCAGGCCAAGGGTTACCGCGGCCGTCGCAAGAACACGATCCGCGTTGCCCGCCAAGCCGTTGAAAAGGCTGGTCAGTACGCGTACCGCGACCGCAAGGTCAAGAAGCGCACGTTCCGTGCTCTGTGGATCCAGCGCATCAACGCGGCCGTCCGCGCTGAAGGCCTGACCTATTCGCAGTTCATCCACGGCACCAAGCTTGCTGGCATCGAACTCGATCGCAAGGCCATGGCGGATCTCGCCATGAACGAAGGCGGCGTGTTCGCGGCCGTGATCGCCCAGGCCAAGGCTGCCCTTCCGGCCGCCTGATCGCCATAGCGATACAGCTTTGCAAGGCGCTCGTTCCGAAAGGAGCGGGCGCCTTTTGCTTTTGGGGGTTTCCGCGAACATGCCCTCCCCCAGACCCTCTCCCTCAGGCGGGAGGGGGAGAACAACCAGACTCCCCTCCCGCTTGCGGGAGGGGTTGGGGGAGGGCATGTTGCCACTCCCCAACACACGCAACCCATCTTCCCTTCTGCCCCGCAAAGCGCTAGCGGCAGGCGCGATGGAACAGCTAGACCAACAGCAGGCCGAAACGCTTGGCGCCATTGCCGATGCCACCACGCTCGATGCGCTGGAGGCGATCCGCGTGTCCGCGCTTGGCAAGCAGGGCTGGGTTTCCGCCCTGCTCAAGATCATGGGCCAGTTGAGCCCGGAAGAGCGCCAGGCCAAGGGCCCGCAGATTCACGGCGCGCGCGAGGCGGTGACCACTGCGCTTGCCGCCCGCAAGGCTGCGCTGGAAAGCGCCGTGCTCGATGCGCGCCTGGCGGCCGAGGCGGTAGACCTGTCGCTGCCCGCGCCGGAAAGCCCGCGCGGCAGCGTCCATCCAGTCAGCCAGGTGATGGACGAACTGGCCGAAATCTTTGCCGACATGGGCTTTGCCGTGGCCAGCGGCCCGGAAATCGAAGACGATTGGCACAACTTCACTGCGCTCAACATGCCCGAAACGCATCCGGCGCGGGCGATGCACGACACGTTCTATTTCCCGGACAAGGACGGGCAGGGGCGCGACATGCTGTTGCGCACGCACACCTCGCCGGTGCAGATCCGTGCCATGCTGAAAGACGGTGCGCCCTTGCGCATCATCGCGCCGGGCCGCGTCTATCGTTCTGACAGCGACGCCACGCACACGCCGATGTTCCACCAGATCGAAGGCCTGGTGATCGACAAGGGCATTCACCTGGGCCACCTCAAGTGGACGCTGGAAACCTTCCTCAAGGCCTTCTTCGAGCGCGACGATATCGTCCTGCGCCTGCGCCCCAGCTATTTCCCGTTCACCGAACCCTCGGTGGAAGTGGACGTGGGCTATACGCTGGTGGGTGGCAAGCGCGTGGTCGGCGGCAGCGGCGATGCGCCGGGCGGCGGCTGGATGGAAGTCTTGGGCTCGGGCATGGTCAACCGCAAGGTGATCGAATTTGGCGGGCTCGATCCCGATGAATGGCAGGGCTTTGCCTTTGGCACCGGCGTCGATCGCCTGGCCATGCTCAAGTACGGCCTCGATGACCTGCGCGCCTTCTTCGATGGCGATGCCCGCTGGCTCGGCCACTATGGATTCGGGGCGCTCGACGTGCCCACCCTTTCGGGCGGCGTGGGAGTGAAGCCGTGAAGTTTTCCCTGTCATGGCTCAAGGCCCTGCTCGATACGCAGGCGAGCGCCACCGAGATTGCCGAAAAGCTCACCAGCCTGGGCCTGGAAATCGAAAGCGTGACCGACGCGTCGGCCGCGCTCAAGCAGTTCCGCGTCGCCCGCGTGCTGACGGCGGAAAAGCATCCGCAGGCCGACAAGCTTCAGGTGCTCAGCGTCGATCTGGGTGACGGCTCGCCGCTCCAGGTGGTTTGCGGCGCACCCAATGCGCGCGCGGGCCTGGTTGGCGTGCTCGGCCTGCCAGGCGCAGTCGTTCCGGCCAATGGCATGGAACTGCGCAAGAGCGCGATTCGCGGTGTCGAATCCAACGGCATGATGTGCTCCACCCGCGAACTGGGCCTGGGCGAGGAACACGACGGCATCATCGAACTGCCCGAAGACACCGCGCTGGGGCAATCGTTTGCCGACTATATCGGGTCTGACCCGGTGTTCGACGTGGCGATCACGCCCAACCGCCCCGATTGCATGGGCGTCTATGGCATTGCCCGCGATCTGGCGGCGGCCGGCATCGGCACGCTCCGCGCCATCGACGTGGCCCCGGTGGCCGGCACCGGACCGTGCCCGATCGACATCCGCATCGAGGATGCGGCCGGCTGCCCGGCATTCTATGGCCGCGTGATCAAGGGTGTGACCAACGGCGCCTCGCCGCAGTGGCTGCAGGACCGGCTCAAGGCTGCCGGCCAGCGCCCGATCTCGGCACTGGTGGACATCACAAATTACGTCATGCTCGGCTATGGCCGCCCGGCCCATGCCTATGACCTGGCCAAGCTGACCGGCGCCGTCACCGCCCGGCTGGCGCGCGAAGGCGAAACCGTCGTCGCGCTCAACGGCAAGGAATATGTGCTCCAGCCGTTCATGACCGTGATTGCCGACGACGCTGGCGTGCACGATATCGGCGGCATCATGGGCGGCGAGCATTCCGGCTGTTCGGAAGCGACCACCGATGTGCTGCTCGAAGTGGCCTATTTCGACCCGGCGCATATCGCCCGCACCGGGCAGGCGCTGGCGCTGGCCAGCGACGCACGCGGCCGGTTCGAGCGCGGGGTCGATCCTGCGTTCCTCGATACCGGCATGGACCTTTTGACCGCGCTGATCCTCGAGATCTGCGGCGGCCAGGCCAGTGAAGTGGTGCGCGTGGGCGTGGCCCCGGTGGTGCAGCGCAGCCTGGCCTATGATCCGGCGCTGGCTGGCCAGTTGGGCGGCGTTGCCGTGGCCCAGGGCGAACAGAAGCGCATCCTGGCCGCGCTAGGCTTTGGCGTGGACGCGGATTGGACCGTCACCGTGCCGACCTGGCGCCCTGACATCGCCGGCGCGCCAGACCTAGTGGAGGAAGTGATCCGCGTGCACGGCCTCGATGCCGTGCCGTCTACCCCGCTGCCGCGCACCGATGGCGTGGCACGGCCCACTGCTACCCCGGTGCAGATGCTTGAACGCCGCCTGCGCCGCGCCGCGGCCGCGCGTGGGCTGCATGAGGCGGTGACCTGGTCGTTCCTGCCCCCGGCCCAGGCCGAACACTTTGCCGATGGGCAATTCGTGTGGACGCTGGCCAATCCGATCTCGGAAGACTTGAAGGCGATGCGCCCCTCGCTGCTGCCCGGCCTGCTGGCGGCGGCACGGCGCAATTGCGATCGCGGCGCGGCCAGCGTGCGCCTGTTCGAAATCGGCCGCCGCTATCTGCGCGCCGACGATGGCAGCAGCGATGAACGCCTCAGCCTGGCCGTGGTCCTGGCCGGTGAGCGCACGGCGCGTGGCTGGGCCAGCGGCAAGGCGCAGCCTTTCGACGCGTTCGATGCCAAGGCCGAAGCCATGGCCCTGCTGGCCCAGGCCGGCGCTCCGGTGGAGAACCTGCAGGTGATGGGCGAGGCGGGCAGCCAGTTCCATCCCGGCCAGTCGGCCACGCTGCGCCTTGGCCCCAAGCAGGTTCTGGCGCGGTTCGGCATGATCCATCCCGCCACGGCCAAGGCCTTTGGCCTGGATGTGCCGGTTGCGGTGGTCGAATTGTTCCTCGATCGCGTGCCGGCGAAGAAGGCTGCGCCGGGCTTTGCCCGTCCGCACTTTGCCCCGCCCGCGCTCCAGGCCGTGACGCGCGACTTTGCGTTCCTGGTCGATGCCAAGGTGCCGGCGGGCGACGTGCTGCGCGCGGTCAAGGGCGCGGACAAGGCCAGCATCGTCGCTGCCCGGGTGTTCGACGATTTCCGCGGCCAGGGCGTTCCCGAAGGCCAGCGCAGCTTGGGCCTAGAGGTGACGCTGCAACCCGGTGACAAGAGCTTTGACGAAGCCGCCCTCAAGGCGATTTCTGACAAGATCGTGGCCGCTGCGGCCAAGCAGGGCGGGGTTCTGCGCGGCTAGGGCAGCCTTTGGGGCTTCGACAGGCTCAGCCCGAACGGGGTTTTCAGGTTTTGCCTGTGTCCGTTCGCCCTGAGCTTGTCGAAGGGCACTCGCGCAACGCCTGATCATACCGCACTTGCGAAGAGCGCGCGCTCTGGCCATACCCTGTGGCCATGACCCAGCCTGCTCTTGTCACGATCGCGTCCGAGACGCTGACCGCCGCGATCAATCCGCTGGGGGCAGAGCTGTGGTCGATCACCGACCGCGCCGGGCAACAGTGGATGACCGATGCCGATCCGGCGTTCTGGACGGGCCATGCCCCGGTGCTGTTCCCGATCGTCGGCTCGCTGGCCGGCGATACGCTGCATCACGCTGGCAAGGCCTATACGCTGCCGCGCCATGGCTTTGCCCGCCGGTCTGATTTTGCGCTCGTCGCCCATGATGGCGCCACGGCGCATTTCCGCTTGCAGGATTCGGAAGAAACGCGCGCGGTCTATCCGTTTGCTTTCGTGCTCGACCTGGCCTTTGCCGTGGAAGGCGCCACCCTGGCGGTGACTGCTACGGTCAGCAATCCGGGCAATGAAACGCTGCCGTTCAGTTTTGGCTATCACCCCGCCTTTGCCTGGCCGCTTCCAGGCAGCACTGACAAGCACGCCCACCGCCTGGTCTTCACCAAGGACGAGCCAGAGCCGATCGCGCGGGTCAACAAGCAGAGCGGGCTGGTGCTGGAACGCCGCTATGCCACGCCGGTGCGCGGCCGCATGCTGCCGCTGCGTGAGCAACTGTTCACCAACGACGCGGTGATCTGGACCGACCTCGCCAGCCGCGCGCTGACCTATGGCGTGGAAGGCGGCCCGGCACTCGACGTGGCGTTCCCCGACATGGCGATGCTGGGCCTGTGGCAGGTGCCCGGGGCGCATTACATCTGCATCGAGCCCTGGGCCGGCCATGCCGATCCCGAAGGCTTTGCCGGCGATATCACGCAAAAGCCGGGCATCGTCCTGCTTGCCCCGGGCGAGAGCCGCAGCTTCCGCATGGACGTGACCGTCAGGGGCGGCTAAGCGGCGCGGACTATGTCCAATCGCCGCACCTTTGCCATCATTTCCCACCCCGACGCGGGCAAGACCACGCTGACGGAAAAGCTGCTGCTGCAAGGCGGCGCCATCCACCTGGCTGGCGAAGTGAAGGCGCGCGGCCAGGCGCGGCGTGCCCGGTCTGACTGGATGAAGATCGAGCAGCAGCGCGGCATTTCGGTGACCTCTTCGGTGATGACGTTCCAGAAGGACGGCACCGTCTTCAACCTGCTCGATACCCCGGGCCACGAAGACTTTTCCGAAGACACCTATCGCACGCTCACCGCGGTCGATTCGGCGATCATGGTGATCGACGCGGCCAAGGGGATCGAGCCGCAGACGCGCAAGCTTTTCGAAGTGTGCCGCATGCGTTCGGTGCCGATCATCACGTTCGTCAACAAGGTGGACCGCGAAGGCCGCCCGGTGTTCGAAACGCTTGACGAGGTGGCCGATGCCCTGGCGCTCGACGTTGCGCCGATGAGCTGGCCGGTGGGCATGGGCGGCATCTTTGAAGGCGTCTATGACTTTGCCAGCGAAACCATTGCCCGCCCCGAAGGTGACAGCCGCGAGTTCCTGGGCAAGCGCGATCCGGCCGCCGGCGCCATTCCCGATGAATTTGCCGAAGAGATCGAGCTTGGCCGTGAAGGCTATCCGCAGTTCGACCTGGCCGCCTATCGCCATGGCGACCTGACGCCGGTCTATTTCGGATCGGCGCTCAAGAACTTTGGCGTGGCCGAACTGATCGCCGCGATCGACCGCTTTGCCCCGCCGCCGCGCCCGCAGGCCAGCGACCAGGGCACGATCGACCCGACGCGCGAGGACGTGACCGGCTTCATCTTCAAGGTGCAGGCCAACATGGACCCGCAGCACCGTGACCGTATCGCGTTCATGCGCATGGTATCGGGCACGTTCAAGCGCGGCATGAAGCTGACGCCTTCGGGGCTGGGCAAGCCGATCGCGGTGCATTCGCCGATCCTGTTCTTTGCCCAGGACCGCGAGATTGCCGACAGCGCCGAAGCGGGCGATATCATCGGCATTCCCAACCACGGCACGCTGCGCGTGGGCGATACGCTGTCGGAAAAGAACGACGTGCGCTTTACCGGGCTGCCCAACTTCGCGCCCGAAATCCTGCGCCGCGTGGTGCTGAAAGACCCGACCAAGACCAAGCAATTGCGCAAGGCACTCGACGATCTTTCCGAAGAGGGCGTGATCCAGGTGTTCTACCCGGAAATCGGCTCACAGTGGATCGTTGGCGTGGTCGGGCAGCTGCAGCTCGACGTGCTGATCAGCCGGCTGGAAGCGGAATACAAGGTCGAGGCCGTGCTCGAACCCTCGCCGTTCGATACTGCGCGCTGGCTCAAGGGCACGCCCGAAGCCTTGCGGGCCTTTGCCGATTTCAACCTGTCGAACCTGGCCAAGGACCGCGATGGCGATCCCGTCTTCATGGCGCGCTCGGCCTGGGACGTGAGCTATCAGCAGGAACGCAACCCCGGCCTGGCGTTCAGCGCAACCAAGGAACGTTAAGACCCTGTTTGTGATCGGGTAACGCGGATTTGGCGGCATCATCCCTCGGGTGCCGTCCGCGCAAATGCCCTTGGGGTATTTCCCCCAAGTCGGTGACAGCATGGTTCCCGCTCTTGCCAGCGCAGTGCAGCATGGGCAGGGTGGAGTCATGAATCTGCTCGGTCCCACCTCGAACACCTTCATCTCGCAACGCCTGCGCCTCCACTATGTGGATTGGGGCAACGCCGAGAAACCACCGCTGCTGCTGATCCATGGCGGGCGCGACCATTGTCGCAGCTGGGACTGGACGGCCGAGGCGCTGTGCGAGGATTGGCATGTCATCGCGCTCGATCATCGCGGCCATGGCGACAGCGAATGGGCCTCTGACGGCAACTATCGCGTGATGGACATGGTCTATGACGTGGCGCAGTTGATCCACCAGCTGGGCCTGGCGCCGGTGACCATCGTGGCGCATTCGATGGGCGCGGCCGTGGCGCTGCGCTATGCCGGGCTGTTTCCCGAAGACGTGGCCAAGCTGGTGGCGATCGAGGGCATTTTCCCCACCCCCGACTGGGAAGCGCGCATGCGCGCCGTGCCCTTTGCCCGCCGCATCCGCGATTACATCGCAGAAAAGCGCAAGGCCGCCGGGCGCCTGCCGCGCCGCTATCCCACGATCGAGGCGGCGATTGCCCGTATGAAGGCGCAGAACCCCTATATCAACGACGCCCAGGCCCGCCATCTGACGATCCACGGCATCAACCGCAACGAAGACGGCACGTTTACCTGGAAGTTCGATCCCTACGTGCACATCGAACACCCCTACGACATTTCCCAGAACCGCAAGCACGAGCTGTGGGAGGCGATTACCAGCCCTACCCTGCTGCTCAACGGCGCGGATTCCTGGGCCGGCAATCCGATTCGTGACGGGCGGATCGAGCACTTCCGCTCGGCCGAGGTGGTCGAATTCGAGAACGCCGGGCACTGGTTGCACCACGACCAGTTCGATCGCTTCGTCGCCACCCTGCGCGATTTCCTCTGACCGCGCGGGCGCCGGCCATGCAGGCGGCCGATTCGCTGGTGTTTGCCAGCTACAATATCCACAAGGGCGTCGGCGCCGACCGGCGCTGCGATCCCGAGCGTATCCTGATGGTGCTGCACGAGGTGGGCGCCGACGTGATCGCGCTGCAGGAAGCGGACAATCGCTTTGGCACGCGCGAGGCGGTGATCCCGCCCACACTGCTCGCGCACGGCAGCCCGTGGCGCGCGGTAGCACCGGGCGTGATCGATCGCGCGCGCCGGGCGGGCAGCCTGGGCTGGCATGGCAATGTCATCCTGGTGCGGCGTGACCTGGTGGTGACCGGGTGCCATGCCGTGCCCCTGCCCACGCTGGAGCCGCGCGGGGCGGTGGCGGTGGATCTCGAATGGGCCGGGCAGGGCGTGCGCGTAATCGGCATGCATCTTGACCTGTCGGGCCTGCGCCGCCGCCAGCAGGTGCGCGTGGCCTGCGCGGCGGCCGGGCGCGGACCGCGCGTGCTGATGGGCGATTTCAACGAATGGGCGCCGCGCGGCGGCGCGCTCCAGGCCTTTCCCGGCGATCTTTCAGTTCTCGCGCCCGGCCGCAGCTTTCCCGCGCGGCGCCCGCTGGGCCAGCTCGACCGTATCGTCGCCAGTCACGACTGGGTGGTCGACGGCATCGGCGTGCACCATAGCCCGCTGGCGCAGCAGGCGTCGGATCACCTGCCGGTGTGGGCACGGCTGCGGCTGAGTGGGAAAGCTCCTGCCTAAAATTTAGGCAGATTCTGTGCGCTGCACAAGAATCGAGCGGCGGCGAAGCGCTCGACAATGGATATGGTTTCCGTGAATCGCTGATTTCGTAAGAAAACGGATTTGGCACGCCCTTTGCTTTAACAATTTATGCCGGTTCCGCACCGGCTGGTTGAGGCCGTGAAAGGGGGCATGAATGAAATTCATCATCGCCATCATCAAGCCGTTCAAGCTCGACGAAGTGCGTGAAGCGCTGTCGGGTCTGGGCGTTGCTGGGATGACGGTGTCGGAAGTGAAGGGTTTTGGCCGACAGAAGGGCCAGACCGAGATCTACCGCGGCGCCGAATACTCCACGAACATGCTGCCCAAGGTGAAGCTCGAAATCGCTGCCAGCGACGACCTCGCGGCGCAGATTGTCGAGACCATCCAGCAAACCGCCAGCACCGAGGCGATCGGCGACGGCAAGATCTTCGTGCTCGATCTCGCTTCGGCGGTGCGCATTCGCACCGGCGAAAGCGGCGATATGGCGCTGTGACTTCCGAACAGAGGGGAAACCATATGATCCGCAAGATGATCAGTGGCATGACGGCAGCCGGGCTCAGCCTCGGCATGGCCTCTGCCGCCTTTGCGCAAACCGGGCCGATCAAGGCCCCCACGGCCGACCAGATGGCCACCATGGTCAACAAGGGTGACGTCGCCTGGATGCTGGTCTCGGCCGCTCTGGTGCTGATGATGAGCATCCCCGCCCTGGCGCTGTTCTACGGCGGCCTGGTGCGCACCAAGAACATGCTTTCGGTGCTGATGCAGGTGCTGATGATCGTGTCGGTCGCGGCGCTGTGCTGGGTCTGCTGGGGCTATTCGATGGCCTTCACCGGCGGCTCGCCCTATGTCGGCGGCTTCTCCAAGATGTTCCTGGCGGGGGTTTCCACCTCGACTTATGCAGCGACGTTCTCCAACAACGTCTACCTGCCCGAATATGTCTATGTCATCTTCCAGATGACCTTCGCCTGCATCACGCCGGCGCTGATCGTGGGCGCCTTTGCCGAGCGCGTGAAGTTCACCCCGCTGATGATCTTCACCGTGCTGTGGCTCACCCTGGTCTATTTCCCGATGGCCCACATGGTGTGGTACTTCGCCGGTCCTGACTTCCTGTCGTCCAACACCTCCGACGCCGGCCTGATCTATGGCTGGGGCGGCCTGGACTTTGCCGGCGGCACCGTGGTGCACATCAACGCCGGTATCGCTGGCCTCGTCGGCTGCCTCGTGATCGGCAAGCGCCTGGGCTTTGGCAAGGAAGCCACCCCGCCGCACTCGCTGACCATGACCATGATCGGTGCCTCGCTGCTGTGGGTGGGCTGGTTCGGCTTCAACGCCGGTTCGGGCCTGGAATCGAACGCGGCCACCGCGCTCGCCTTCATCAACACCTTCGTCGCCACTGCCGCCGCCGCCGTTTCCTGGTCGGTTGTCGAACAGATCAAGCATGGCAAGCCCTCGATGCTGGGCGCTGCCTCGGGTGCCGTCGCCGGCCTCGTCGCGATCACCCCGGCGGCCGGCTATGCCGCGCCGATGGGCGCCATCGTCCTCGGCCTCGTCGTCTCGCCGATCTGCTTCTTCTTCGTCACCACCGTCAAGAACGCCCTCAAGTATGACGACACGCTCGACGTGTTCGGCGTGCACTGTGTTGGCGGGATCGTCGGCGCCATCGGCACCGCCATCGTGGCCGACCCCTCGCTGGGTGGCCAGGGCTGGATCGACTACACCGTGTTCCCCGCCAAGGCCGGCACCTATGACATGGTTGCCCAGATCATCACCCAGGTGAAGGCCGTGTGCGTCACCCTGGTGCTCTCGGGCGGCGTCTCGGCGGTCCTGTTCATCGCTCTCGACAAGACGATCGGCCTGCGTCCGACCGAAGAAGCCGAGCGCGAAGGCCTCGACATCTCCGAACACGGCGAACGCGCCTACAACATGTAAGTTTTCACCAGCTTGGCGGGGTGGGGGGCCTGATCCTCTCCCTCTCTCCCCCTCCTCCGCCAAACCATGTTCCTCCTGCGAACGACCTGGGCCGGAAGCGCACGCGCTTCCGGCCTTCTTTTTTGTTCGCTCGGCAGCCCCCGGGCGGCTTTGCAAAGTTAACGATCACGCAATCGTCCCATCGTAGAACACCTGAGCGAAAGCGTCCCTTGGGCGGAGATTCTGATGGTGATCCGGCGCATGGCCTGGGGCAGGCCAGGCAACAGTGGCAATGAACGGTCCGATGGTGTTGCGGGCGCGCCTGCCGCTGCGCCCACGGCCAGGGATGCCGCCAAGGCCACTGGCCTCGCGCCCGATCATGCCACCGCGCTGTGCCGCGCCTATGAAGCGCTTGGGCTGGGGGCATTCTGGTCGAGCGATGCCGATGGCCGGCTGACCTATCTATCCCCTGCCGCGCGCGCGCTGCTTGCGGGCGAAGGCGACCCGCTGGGCCGTACCCTGCTCGATCTGTTCCACCACGATGAAACCCAGGGCGATAATGGCAGCGAGCGCTCGCTGCGCTTCGTGCTGGCGCGGCGCACCCGCTTTGAACGGCTGACCGTGCGCACCGGGCCGGCCAGCCAGCCGCGCTGGTGGTCGTTGTCGGGCGAAGCCGTGCACCATTGTGGCCAGTTTGCCGGCTTCCACGGCCATTGCGCCGATATCAGCGACCAGCGCCGCCATGCCGAGGAAAGCTCGCACATGGCGCTGCACGATCCGCTGACCGGCCTCGCCAATCGCCGCCACATGAACCAGACGCTGGCGCGCAAGCTTGCCGCGCTGGCCTCCACCCGGCGCGGTTGCGCCACGATGCTGATCGATCTCGATCGTTTCAAGCAGGTCAACGATACCCTGGGCCACGCTGCCGGCGATGCCCTGCTCAAGCAGGTGGCCGATCGCCTGGTGCGCCTGGTGGGCGATGCCAGCCGCGTGTGCCGGCTGGGCGGCGATGAATTCCAGATCATCTTGCCCGAGGTGGAGGATCGCGGCCATCTGGGCGAACTGGCCGAAGCCCTGATCGAGGATATTTCCCAGCCCTATCTGATCGATGGCAGCCGCTGCCTGATCGGCGCGTCGATCGGCGTGGCGATTGCCCCGTTCGATGGCGCGGCGGCCGACGACCTGGTGCGCAGCGCCGATCTTGCGCTCTATGCCGCCAAGGGCAGCGGGCGCGGGCGCTTCCGCTTCTTTTCCAGCGACCTGCTCAAGGCAGCAGAAGATCGCAAGGCCTTGGAGGAGGACCTGCACGATGCCCTGGCGCAGGGCCAGTTTGCCCTGCACTACCAACCCATCGTCAAGGCGCAGAGCAACCAGGTGATCGGGGTGGAGGCGCTGCTGCGCTGGAACCATCCCGAACATGGCCAGGTATCGCCGGCGCGGTTCATCCCCATTGCCGAGGAATCCAATCTCATCCGCACGATCGGCGAATGGGTGTTGCGCAAGGCCTGCGCCGATGCGGCTGGCTGGGAAGTCCCACTGCGCGTGGCGGTCAATGTCTCGCCCGTGCAGTTTGCCGACGAGGCATTTCCTGCGCTGGTCACCTCGGCCCTTGCGCAATCCGGGCTCGATCCCGCGCGGCTGGAACTGGAAATCACCGAAGGCGTGTTTCTGGAAGAAGGCGGCCAGACCGATGCGCGGTTCAACGCGCTCAAGGGCCTGGGCGTGCGCCTGGCGCTCGATGATTTCGGTACCGGCTATTCCAGTCTCGGCTATCTCAAAAGCGCGCCGTTCGACAAGATCAAGATCGACCAGTCGTTCGTGCGCGGCGCGACCCAGCCGGGCAACCGCAACCGTGCGATCATCACCGCCATCGTCGCGCTGGCCCAGGCGCTGGATATGGAAACCACGGCTGAAGGCGTGGAAAGCTTTGACCAGTTCGACCTGATGAAAGCGCTGTGCGTCAGCCATGTCCAGGGCTTCATCTATAGCCAGCCGCTCGACAACGACACGTTCGTTGCCGGCCTTTCCGG
Source organism: Novosphingobium sp. GV079 (assembly GCF_003058045.1). Taxonomy (NCBI): domain Bacteria; kingdom Pseudomonadati; phylum Pseudomonadota; class Alphaproteobacteria; order Sphingomonadales; family Sphingomonadaceae; genus Novosphingobium; species Novosphingobium sp. GV079. Next base: position 322,186 of record NZ_QBUE01000005.1, read on the forward strand.
TGGCGATTGGACCATCGAGCCATCCGGCCCGGCGCGCCAGCGGCATCAGCGGCAGGCGATGTTCCGCCGCGTGGGCGTGGTGCACGAGGATCACTATTACCCCGTGGTGCTGCGCAACCTCTCGAAATCGGGCGCGCTGATCGAGGGGCTGCTCGAAGTGCCGCTCGACACGCCCTTCGTGCTCGACCTGGGCGATGGGCAGCTGGTGGTGTCGCGCGTGCGGCGCAGCCAGGGCCATCAGCAGGGGCTTGAGTTCGAACAGGAACTGGTCAGCGATGGCAATGGCGGCCTGTGCACGCGCTATCGCGTCTCGCCCTATCAGCTTTCCGCTGCCGGGCTGACCCTGGGCGCCGGCCCCAACGGGCCGTTGCAGATCAACCGTGGCCCCAATGCCAAGGTGACTATGCCCGCCTTTGCCATGGCGACCGACTGGAACGGCGCCGGGCTCGCTTGGACGGATGCTGCGTAACGCTTGAATTGCGCGGTTCATGGCGTAAAGCCCATGCCATCATGACCGACCAGACCACGCCCGCATCCGCCCAGACCGCCAGCCTCGACCGTTCGCGGCCGCAGCCCAAGGACTGGATCAAGGCGATCCATGCCTATGTGCCGGGCAAATCGGCCGGGCTGGATGGGCAGCCGTTGATCAAGCTGTCGGCCAACGAAAACCCGCTGGGCACCAGCGCGGCGGCCATGGCGGCGCGTGCGCAGGTGGCCAATGCCGCGCTCTATCCCGATCCTGACAGCAAGGATCTGCGCGGCGCGCTGGCCGCGCTGCACGGGCTCGATCCCGCGCTCATCGTGATGGGCACGGGTTCGGATGAACTGCTGCATATCGCGGCCCAGGCCTATGCCGGGGTGGGCGATGAAGTGCTGTTCGTGCGCTATGGCTTTTCGGTCTATCCGATCGCGGCACGGCGTTGTGGCGCAACGCCCGTGGAAGCGCCCGACACCGATTTCGGCACCGATGTCGATGCGCTGCTCGCGGCGGTGACCGAGCGGACCCGTGTGGTGTTCCTGGCCAATCCCAACAATCCCACCGGCAGCTATATCGGCCGTGCCGAACTGGCGCGGCTGCATGCCGGCCTGCGCCCCGATGTCTTGCTGGTGGTGGACCAGGCCTATGCCGAATATGTCGCGGCAGACGATGACGATGGCGCGCTCGATCTGGCGCGTACGGCCGCCAACGTGCTGGTCACGCGCACGTTCTCCAAGATCTATGGCCTGGCCGGAGAGCGGATCGGCTGGGCCACCGGGCCGGCCGACGTGATCGACATGCTCAACCGCATTCGCGGGCCGTTCAACGTCTCGCTCACCGGGCAGGCGATGGGGCTGGCGGCGGTGCATGACCAGGCGTTCGTCCAGGCATCGGCCGCGCACAACCGGGCCGAACGCGCGCGCTTTGTCGCCGCGTTAGAGGCGCTGGGCAACCACGGGCTGCGCGCGCTGCCGAGCCAGGCCAACTTCGTGCTGATCGAGTTTACCGGCGCGCTCACGGCAGAGGCGGCGTATCTGGGCCTGATGGATGCGGGGTATATCACCCGCTGGCTACCCGGGCAGGGGCTGCCGCAGTGCCTGCGCATCACCATCGGCACGCCCGCGCAGATGGATGCCATCGCCGGCGCGCTGCGCACCATGGCAGACGCTGCGCCAGGCACGGCCCGGTGAGCGCTGCCCCCTTCACGCGCATCGCGGTCATCGGTCTGGGCCTGCTGGGCGGATCGGTGGCGCTGGCGGCGCGCGCGCGCATGGCCGGGGTGATCGTCACCGGCTATGACGCCGATGCGGCGGTGCGGGCGCGCGCGGCGCAGATTGGCCTGGCCGAGAACATCGCCGCCACGCCGGCGCAGGCGGTGGCCGATGCAGACCTTGTGGTCTTCTGCGTGCCGGTGGGTGCCATGGCCGCTGCTGCTGCCGCCGTGGCGCCCTATCTGCCCGCCGGCTGCGTGGTCAGCGATGTGGGGTCGAGCAAGGCCAGCGTGCTCAAGGCCTTGGGCGATGCGCTGCCTCATGCCACGATCGTGCCCGCCCACCCCGTTGCCGGCACCGAGCAGAGCGGGCCCGACGCCGGCTTTGCCACGCTGTTCGCTGGGCGCTGGTGCATCCTCACCCCGCCCGATGGCGCCGATGCCACGGCCGTGGCGCGCGTCGCCGCGTTCTGGGAAGGCCTGGGCGCGCGCGTCGAAATGATGGACGCGGCCCACCACGATCTGGTGCTGGCGGTGACCAGCCACCTGCCCCACCTCATCGCCTACACGATCGTGGGCACCGCGTCTGACCTGGAAGAGGTGACGCAGAGCGAGGTGATCAAGTATTCGGCCGGCGGCTTTCGCGATTTTACCCGCATCGCCGCATCTGACCCGACGATGTGGCGCGACGTGTTCCTGCACAACCGCGATGCCGTGCTGACCATGCTGCAGGTCTTTACCGAAGACCTGACCGAGCTGCAGAAGGCAATCCGCAAGGGCGATGGCGCTGCGCTGTTCGACCATTTCACCCGCACCCGGGCGATCCGCCGCTCGATCATCGCGATGGGCCAGGACGATGCCCGCCCCGATTTCGGCCGCGATCACGGCGCTGTGGCGACACCTTCAACGCCAGACTGAGCCAGCGCACCATCAGGCGTCGTTGGCGACGCCGGTGCGCTGTTCCTGGTGCAGCACGCGGGCGTGCCACAGGTTGCTGGGATCTTCCATGATGTTTCCTTTTGCGGGCAGGTGACCCCTGGCCAACGCGCCGCGGCGCGCGCGCGATGGCGGGGCCAACCTGTGCAAACAAGAAAGGGGCGGCAACCGCGTGGTTGCCGCCCCCGTTCCATGGATGTGGCTCCATGGATGTGGCGCCCAAGGCGCCGCGATCAGAGCGCGATGCTGAGCGAAGCGCGCACGTTGGCGGCGATGCCGCCGTTCTGCGGCTTTTCCGCGCCGGCCGAAATCTTCCAGGTATAGTCGAGACCGCCCTGGAGAATGCCGATCGAGCCGATCCAGGCCGACTGCACGTTTTCCGGGGTGAGCGTGAACTGCTGGCCCGAACCGAAGATCGCGGTGGTGGCGCCCAGGTCGCCCGACAGGTGGCTGCGGCGGCCCACGTCGGCTTCCACGGTGAACGGGCGGCCTTCGTAGCTGCTCGGGCCGCTGCTCCACGCAAAGCCCAGCGTGGTGGTGGCGTTGACGGCCGTGCTGCTGCGGTCACGCACCAGCAGGATCATCGCGTCGGTGCCAGTTTCCTGGTAGCCGTTTTCCTTGAGGCGGAAGTATTCGATGTTCGCCTTGGGCTTGATCTTGAACGTGTCGCTCAGATCGATGTCATAGCTGAACCCGCCCGTGGCCGACAGCGAGTGGCCCTTCCAGCCGCCGTGCGCCGCATAGGTGATCGTTGCAGAGTCGACCGCGCCGGTGAAGGTGCGGTCAAGCTTGAACGACGAGCGGCCGTAGCCGACGCGGGCAAAGGTGTAGAGCTTGCCGAAGGCCTTGCGCCAGAAGGCGTTGATTTCGATGTTGTTCACGCCCAGCGACTGCTGGTTGTGGTTGTTCACCGTGCCGCTGGTCCAGTCGAAGTAGGCACCGATGTTGCCCAGCGCGGTGGCGCGTTCGAGCCCGAAGGACACGCCGCCGCCGCTCAGGCTGTAGCCGACCGAATCATCGTCGTGCTTGCTGGCGCGGAAATAGAGCGGTTCGAGCCACATGCCGGTGTTGCTGATCGTGAACAGCGACGAATCGTCGGCCACGTGCAGCGCCGCCTGGCGCGAGCCACGCGTGACGAAATCGAACGCCCCGCCGGCATAATCGGGCAGCAGCTGGTTGAACTGGCTCTGCAGCGTCGGCGTATCGGTGACCTGGAGCAGGCTGGACTGCAGGTTGGTGTAGTTGGCCGCATTGCCGATGATCGCGTCATAGGCGGCTGCCTGGGGCGTGGTCAGGCCAAGCTGCGCGGCGGTCTTGCGCGACAGCGACAGGACGAGGTCGTTGCCGTTCTGCGAGATCGAACCGGTATAGAGCACGGGCAGCGACAGCGAGCTGGTGGTGACATTGCTGCCGCCGGTCAGCGTGCCGGCCGAGACGATGGTCTGCGGCGTGGTCGCGCTCAGGAACGAGGACACCGAGACGTTGATCTTGGCACCCGAGGCGAAGGTTGCGGTGTTGGCCACCAGCTTGGAAGCCGTGCCGGTGGAGTCCACATAGACGCCGAGCGCACCGCCGGAATTGACCGTCAGGTTGTTGATCGTGGTGGTGCCGACGGCGTTGGCGCCGAACGAGCCGCCATTGACCGTCACGTTGAGCTGCGAACCGCCGGTGATGGTGCCGGCCCAGATCGCCGAACCGCCGATGGTGAGCGTGCCGACCTGGTCGTTGAGCGCCATCTGCCCGGTGAAGCGCGCGTTGGCGCTCATCGTCATCGAGGCGGTGCCAGAGGTGCCGAAATCGATGTTGCCGATCCACTTGGAATCGTCGGCCATGATCACGGTGTTGTTGCCGGTGCCGAGATAGGCGTTGCCGGTCACCTTGCCGGATTCGATGTCCACCGTATCGTTGCCGCTGCCGGTGTAGATGTCACCGGTGATCGCGGTGTAGACCGGCGCGGTCGCCACGTTGTAGCCCGACGCGGCCTTGTCCGATGCCTGGCTGGTGACGCCGGTGGCATTGAGGTATTGCTTGATCGTCACGCCGCTGGTGTTGGCCGACAGATCGATCGCTGCGGTCTTGCCGGTCGATGCACCGCTGATGGTGATGAAGCCGGTGTTGTTGACGGTGTTGAGCGTGCCCGACAGATCGCGGATGCCATAGAGATTGCCCGAGGCAACCCCGCTCGCCGTCGCCTTGATCGTGCCTTCGTTGTACAGCGACGTGGCCGTAACACCCTGGTTGAGCAGGATCGCGGTGGCATCACCGTTGACCGTGGTGGCCGTGACGGTGCCGTGCACGCCGATGCCGTTGGGCAGGCTGACGGTGCCGCCTTGGCCGCCAACGACGACGCCATAGGCGTTGAGGCCGCTGTAATAGGCCGTGGCGCTGACGCTGCCGTCAACCGCAACCGAATAGGTGCCCGAAGTCGCCACGACCGAGCCGATCGTGGTGTTGCCGGCGCCACCGATCAGCAGCGCGGGGCTGGTGCCGTAGGACTGGATCGAACCGGTGGTTTCGGTGACGTTGTTGGTGCTCGACGCCACAGTGACGATCACGCCGCCGGTGACGTTGCCCGAAACCTGCACGGCGGCCTTGCCGCTGCTCAGCGCGGTGGGCGAGAGCGTCTGCGTGGTGCCATCGTCGGCGGTATAGCTGACCGCCTGGGTCATTGCGCCGTCGATCTTGAACGCGCCGTTGATGTCGCCATTGACGACAACCGCCTGCGCGCCCGTGCCGATCACCGCCACGGTGCCGCCGATGGCGAGGTTGCCGGTGACATTGCCGGTGCTCACGCCAACCGAGTTGTCACCCTTGACCGAGATCGTGCCGGTGTTGGTGATCGAACCGGTGAGCGGGGAGCTGACGACGATGCCGCCCGAATTGTTGCCTTCCACGCCGATCGTGCCGGTGTTCGAGATCGTCGCCGTGGTGGCGTTGCCCGACAGGATGTGGATGCCATAGCGGTTGGTCAGCTGCGAGACCGAGCCATTGACGACCGAGCTGTTGCCCAGGACCGGCGGCGTATAGTCTTCGCTGACGGTGATCGTGCCATCGTTGGTGATCGTGGTGGTCACCCCGGCGTTGGCGACGATGCCGGCGCTGTTGCTGACCCCGGCGACGGTCAGCGAGCCACCGGAATTGACATTGACCGTGTTCGACGAATCGATCGTGATCGGAACGCCGCTGGGCAGCTTGATCGCGCCGCTGCCGTTGACGGTGATATTGCCGGCCGACGAGGTGTTGAGGGCAGTCAGCGTGCTGGTGCCCACCGTGGTATCGGCGAGCGCCGGGGTGGCAACGGCCACCAGGGCGGCCGGAATCGCCATGGTGGCGACGGTCGAAAGAAAACGAATCTTGGGGAGGCGCTGCATGGGCTCTCGTCTCGTTGGGCAAAAGGGCCAGCAGGGGCGGGCCGGTGGCAACATGGCGGGCTTCATATCCGGGGCAGGCCGGCTTTACCAGTGCCTGAAATGCGCCGTAACCACTATCCGTCGCAAGCGAAGATGAAGAAATGTTCAGACAATTTCCGTGACTGTAAATTTGCCGTTCAGACAAAACCCGCCAGCAGGGCTGTGGGACAAGGGAATGGACGGAGCAACCATCGTGCGCGACGGGTGGACCGCATGACCTTTTGCGGTGACTTGCAGGGCGAGCCCCTTTCCCCGGTCGAAGATCCTGGCGGTCTTCATCCGGCTGGACCAGTCATCGATCATCGACATGGCACTGCCGGGGCGCTTTCGCCCCGAGCGCTGCCTGTTGCCGAGCCGGAGCCGCCCCGCGATGGGCGGGGCCTGGCCCTGCGCGACGACGTGGCGCTGATGCGACGCGTGGGCGAGGGTTGCCAGGCATCCTTTGCCGTGTTGGTCGAACGCCATGCCGCTGCGCTCTATCGCGTGGCCGCCCGCATGCTGGGCGATGGCCACGATGCCGAGGACGTGGTGCAGGACTGCTTTGCCCGCATGTGGCAGAACGCGCCGCGCTGGCAGCCGACCGGCGCTGGCCTGGTCGGATGGCTGCATCGCGTGGCGATGAACCTGTGTTTCGATCGCAAGCGGCGCTTTCGCGTGGTGGTGACCGACGAGGTGCCCGATTGCGCCGACCAGGCGCCGCTGGCCGATCGCCTGATCGAACAGCGCCAGGCCTGTGCCCAGGTGGCGGCGGCGCTTGCCGATCTGCCTGAACGCTATCGGGCTGCCTTGGTCTTGTGCTATTACGAGAACTTCTCCAATGCACTTGCGGCACAGGTGCTTGATCTTAATATCAAGGCGATGGAGTCGCTGTTGTTCAGGGCGAGGCGGCAGATGCGTGAACTGCTTGAAGCGCGTGACATTACCTGCCGCGATGTGGCCTTTGCCGGCGCGGCCGACTTTGCCAATTCACCGGCCGCTCACGCTTTTGCTACGGGCGCAGGCCCCCGCGCGTGACCGACCAGCAGCCTCGCATCGCCGATCCGGGCCGGGATCAGGCGGCAGGCTTGCCAGCGGCCCCCTTGCGCCATGCCGATGCGTCGCTTGCCGACGCGGCGCTCGACCAAATTCTCGGCCTGCACGAGGCGCCGGCGCTTCCCCCTGGGCTGACCGCGCGCATCCTGCACGACGTGCCCTTGCGCCCGCAACTGGCGATGCCGGGGTATGACAGCGCAGCCAGCGTGGCGATTGCCCCCATGCGCGCCGGCGCGCAGGTGGTTCCGCTGCGCGTGGTTGGCGGCACCGACCAGGGCGGAAAGCGCCCGATCGCAGCGAGTCTCACGGCCTGGCGCGGCGCGCTGTTGATGCTGGGCGGCACCGGCATCGGTGCCGTGGCAGCGAGCGTTGCCGCGATGGCGATCTTCGGCTCTCCGTTTCAGAATCAGGCCTCAGACCAGGCCGCCGTTGCCGGCCAGGCGGCGGGTGTGCCCGCCCTGGTGGCAGCGGCATCGTCGGCGCCGGCGGCCGCGGCAGGATCTGCCAGCCGCGCGTCAGCCGGATCGGCGAACAAGGCCAGCGCCACGGCAGTGCCGGGGCAGGGCCAGGGCGAGGCGCTGGCCGCGGACACGCCGCCGGTGATTATCATGCCGCCGGCCACCGGCAGCGCTGGCCACGATACCAGCGATCCCGATCCGGTGCTGCCGCCGGCCGCGACCACCGATCGCGAGCGGCTGGCCGCGCAATCGCCCGATCCCGGCCCGGACCAACCCGGCCAGGTCGGGCCGACGCTGGGTGCCACCCGCGGCGCGATGGGGCCGTTCATGCAGCAGGGCTATGGCTATAGCGGCGCCATCGGCGGCGCGCCGTCAACGATGGGCCCGGGCAGCGCGATGCCCGGCACGATGCAGCCCATGCCAGGCCATCTTCCGGTCGGTCCGTCCCTGCCCTGATCTCATTGAGGGCCTGATCTGATTTAGTGCATCGGCCCGGGCGGAAACAGCGCGGCATTGGCGGCGATACTGGCGATATCGACCTTGTACGCCGGGCCGCGCGGGCGCAGCGCATCGAGCTCGACATGGCTGGCCCCGGCAAGCTGGCCGGCCGCGCACAGGCCCTGGTCCTGGCTGCTTTTGGCAATGCAGGTCACCGGCAACCCGTTGAGCAGGCGCACCGTGCGGTACGGGTCGCTGTCAGGCGCGCCGGGGTGGATCAGGCCGCCCGGATTGGCTTGGAAATAGACCGCCGTTCCTGGCTGAACCAGCACGACCGAGGCAATGCGGCTGCGCAGATCGGCCGGCACGGCGCCCAGCCCGGTATCGAGAATGCCCGCGCCAAACGCCGCGCCGATCAGCGCGACCTTGGCGGCATGGCTGCGGGCCAGCGCGGCGCGAATGGTATCGGCCACCAGCGCATCGACAAAGGCGCGATCGCGCGTCAGGCGGAACAGCGCCGGCGAATCCACTGCCATCACCGCCAGGCCCTGGCGGCGCAGCGCCGCCACGGTGCGGCAGCCGGCGCCAAGCCGCAGGCCCATGTCGCCGGAAAAGTAGATCGCCACCAGATCCTGGCGTGGCTGGCCAAGCGCGGGGCGGTAGTGCATGGCCTGGCGATCGAAATAGCCGGCGAAATACCCGGTCGCGGCCATGGTCGCGCCTCCCAGCAAGGGCAGGGCGGCGGCAAGGGCAAACAGCTTGCGACCGGGAAAGCCAATAGCCATGATGGTCATGGCATGGCCCCCACGCCCTGTCCGGGCAGTGGGGGCAAGATTAACTCGTTGTCATGGAAGTGGCTTGTGGCCGGACGCATCCTCCTGGTTGAAGACGATCCCCAGATCGGGGACTATATCGCGCGCGGTTTTGCCGAAGAAGGCTATACCGTGGACCGCGCCGAAAACGGCCGGGACGGGCTGTTTCTGGCCACCGACAGCCAGTTCGACGTGGTCGTGCTTGATCGCATGCTGCCGGGCATGGATGGCCTTGCCGTGCTCAAGGCCCTGCGCGCGGCCGAGGTGGAGACGCCGGTGATCGTGCTGTCGGCGCTGGGCAGCACCGATGATCGCGTGTCAGGCCTGACCGCCGGGGCAGACGATTACCTGGGCAAGCCGTTCTCCTTTGCCGAATTGCTGGCGCGGGTCCAGGCGCTGACCCGGCGTGGCACTGGCCGGCAAAAGGCGCAGGACACCGTGCTGCGCTGCGCCGATCTGGAACTCGACCGGCTGACCCGCCAGGTAAAGCGCGGCACGCGCAAGATCACGCTGCAACCGCGCGAGTTCCGCCTGCTCGAATACATGCTGCTGCACCAGGGCGAGGTGGTTACCCGCACCATGCTGCTCGAAGCGGTGTGGGATTATCATTTCGATCCCGGCACCAACGTGATCGACGTGCACATCAGCCGCCTGCGTCGCAAGATCGACGATGGCGAGGAACAGGCGCTGTTCCACACCGTGCGCGGCGCGGGCTATCGCATGGCGGCGGATTGAACGTGGCCGGGCCGATGATGGCCAGATCGATCATAGGCGGGCTGTGACGATGTTCGGCCGGGCCATGCACCAGCGGCGCCTGTCGCCCACCATGCTGCGGCTGGTGGCGGCGGTCTTCGTGTTGCAGCTGCTGTCGAGCGCGGCGGCGATCTTCTTCCTGCGCACCCAGATGCTCGACGTCGTACGCGCCGATCGCGAAGACCAAGTGATCGACGTGCGCGACGATCTGCTCGCTGCGTTCTACAGCGGCGGCCGGGAATCGCTGGATGATTTCATCCGCGATCAACGCGGCAGCGTGGCCGATCCCGGTGTTTTCGTGGCGCTGGCCGGCGGCAGCGCGCCGGCGTTGACCAGCAATATCGATTTCGTCCCGGCTATTGCGCCGGGCCCGCGCCCGCAATCGGTGCTGGTGCGGCGCGGCGATAGCGCCACGGATCAGGAAGCTCTGGTTCTGGCCACGACCCTGCCCGATGGGGCCAAGCTGACCGTGGGATTGATGGGCGCCAGTGAGCGGCGCTTCAACCTGGCCTTTGCCGCCGCGATCGGGCTGACCATTGCCGTGGCCGTGGCGCTGGCGCTGTTGAGCGCGGTGGTGCTGGGCGTGGCGATCAGCAGCCGCACGCATGAAATCGCCCAGGCAGCCGAGGAACTGGCCGCCGGCAATTTCGGCATGCGCCTGGCCGAGGGACAAAGCGGCGATGGCTTTGACCACCTGCGCTTGCAGATGAACCAGATGGCCGAACGGATCGCCAGCCTGGTGGCGGAACTCGGCGCGGTGTCGGGCGCGCTGGCGCACGATCTGCGCTCTCCCGTCACGCGGCTTTCGGCCGCGATCGACACGGCGCTGGCCCGCGTTGACGAACCCGGCGCGATCGAGGCGTTGCAGGCCGCGCGCGCCGATGCCGATGGGCTGCGCGCAATGCTGGAAACCGCGCTGGAAATCAGCCGTCTGGAAGGCGGCACGGCGCAGGATCGGCGCGTCTCGCTCGACCTGGCGGCGGTGGTGGCCGACATGGCCGAGCTTTACGAGCCGCTGGCCGAGCAATCGGGCGTGACCATGACGCTGGACCTGGCGCCGGCCTGGATCATGGCCGACCGCGAGCTGATTTCGCGCGCCCTGGCCAATGCGATCGACAATGCCCTGAAATATGGAGGCACGGCCATCACCCTGCGCACCTGCGTGGCAGAGGGGGAGGCCGTGCTGGAAGTGGCCGACAATGGGCCGGGCATTGCCCCGGAGGATCGCCCCCGCGTGATCGAGCGGTTCGTGCGGCTCGACAACGCCCGCACTCTACCCGGCGGCGGCCTGGGCCTGTCGATGGTCAATGCCGTCGCGCGGCTGCATCGCGGGCGGCTGGAACTGGGTGAGGCGGCCGGCGGGGGCCTGTCGCTGACGCTGCATCTGCCGCGATAAAGCCGCGCGCCAGCAGCGAGCCAAGCGGGGCAGTTGGCCCTGCCCGCAGCCGTCCCGCCCTTCCATTCGTCGCGCCGCGACGGGAAGGGCGGGAGGCCGGTTGCCGGGTCAGGAGGTCTTCTTGCCTTCCGGCGCGCTTACCCGGCCGGTACGCTCCAGCTTGCCCCAGCCGATGCCCAGGCCCGCCAGGGCGGCGCTGACCGCGCGGATCACCACGCCGTACATCAGCTGGCGATAGACGAAGCGCTGGCTGAGCAGCAGGAACGGCGGCAGGCGCTTTTCCCGCACGTCGAGCCGGAACGCCACCAGGCCGCAGGCGAGGTCGATCATGGTAAAGCCCAGCCAATAGGCACCCATGCGCAGCACGTCGGTCTGCGTCTGGGCCCAGCCGTGCTGGATCACCCGCACGATCGTACCGACGATCGAGATGCCGAGCGCCAGGTCGATCAGCGGAGAGGCGATGGCAAAGGCGATCTGGAACAGCCAGGCCTGCGGAATCCCCACGAAGGCCAGGCCCGAGGGGCGCTGCTGCGCCACCACGGCGCGGTGCTTCCACAGGCATTGCAGCGTGCCGAACGCCCAGCGGAAGCGCTGCTTGCCCAGGGCGCGCAGGGTTTCAGGCGCTTCGGTCCAGGCCACGGCGTCTTCGTCATAGGCCACCTTCCAGCCGTGGCGCTGAATGGCGATGGTCAGATCCTGGTCTTCGGCCAGGGTATCTTCGGGATAGCCGCCTACATCGTTGAGCGCTTCGCGGCGCCAGGCGCCGACAGCACCGGGCACGACCATGATCGCGTCGAACCGGGTCAGCGCGCGGCGTTCGATGTTCTGCGCGGTGACATATTCCACCGCCTGCCAGCGGGTGACGAGGTTCACCCGGTTGCCGACCTTGGCATTGCCGGCCACCGCGCCGATTTCCGGCTTTTCGAACCAGCGCACCAGCTTGCCGATGGTGGCAGGTTCGAACTGGGTATCGGCATCGAGCGCGACGATGATTTCGCCATCGGCGGCGGCGAGCGCGCGGTTGAGCGCGCTGGCCTTGCCACCATTGACCAGCGTCATCAGCCGCACGCGCGGATCGTCGCCGAATGCCTTGGCCACGATCGCGCTGGTCGCGTCCTTGGATCCGTCATCGGCCACGATCACGTTGATCGCGGGATAAGTGCTTGCCAGGATGCGGTGCACCGAGGCTTCGATCACGCGCTCTTCGTTATAGGCCGGGATGATCACGGTCACGCGCGGCTGATAGGGCGTGGGATCTTCTCCGCCGTCCTTGGTGCGATTGAGCCAGGGCAGGTCCAGCTTGCGCTGCGGGAACAGCGCCAGGCCGGTCAGCCCGACAGCGCGCAGCGTGCCCAGCGCAATGGCAAAGAAGAACGTCCAGTTGAGCGTGGCAAGCGCTGCAGCCAGCACGGCAAAGATGCCGATGTCGAGCCGCACTGCCATGAGATCCCAGCCCTTGACGGCCGGCATCACGTCATCACGCTTGAGCCCGGCCAGCGTGGACACCGGCACGAAGCGATAGCCCTGGGCCTGCAGCTGCTGGATGATCCGCGGCAGGGCGGCCACGGTCTGCGAACGATCGCCACCGCCATCGTGCAGCAGGATCACGTTGGCAGAGCGATCGGCATTGCCCGCGTTGACCGCATCGACCGTCAGCTTCACCACCTCGTCGGCCGGGCGGCGCATCCAGTCGCCCGGATCGGCGTGCAGGCCGACAATGGTATAGCCCTGGTTCTGCGCGACCAGCGCGGGATCGAGTTCGTCGGCCGTGGTCGGTTCGGCGTCCCCGAAGTAGGGGGCGCGGAACAGGCGGGTGGAGCGGCCGGTATAGGCCTCGATCAGGCGCTGCGTGGCATTGAGTTCCAGCTTGATCCCGGTCGGCGTGCTGTTGGCCATGTTGGGATGGGTATAGCTGTGGTTGCCGATCTCATCGCCATCGGCCACCATGCGTTGCAGCAGGCCGCGATTGGCCACGCCGTTTTCGCCGATGACGAAGAACGTACCGGGCACGTGATACTTTTCCAGGATCGCCAGAATCTGCGGCGTCCAGGTCGGATCGGGGCCATCGTCAAAGGTCAGCGATACCAGCTTGGGCCGGTCGCCGGTGCGGCGCACGACATAGGGCGTGGGCAGCGAATCATAGCGTTCGCCCGTCACCAGGCCGAGGCGGTGATCGGTGGCGAGGGTACGCGTGCCGGGCGTGGGCGTGGCATCGATGCGCAGGATTTCGCCATTGCCTTCCACGTCCACATTGCTGCTTTGCGTGATGCGCGAAAGATCGGGAAGCGTCTTGCTGCCACTGCGCCAGGTCTTGAGCACGTCCCAGAAGCCGGGATCTTCCGAACCCAGCCGCCACAACGCTACCGAGCCGAGGCCCAACTGGCGCAGCATCAGCATCTGGTTCCAGCTGGTGGCGGCATCGAGCATCCACACATCGTGGCGCACCGCCGGCGTGCCATCCTGGGTATCGGCATCGTCGGTATAGGCAAAGCCGACATTGCCGCTGGCCTTGTCCCACGCGGGCATGGTGCCGCTGTCGTGCGCGGCCAGCCAGGCTTCTTCGATGGTCAGCGCATCGGCATGGCCTTCGTGCCAGTCATAGCCATAGCTGCCCAGCGCGACGACGACCTTGCCCGGCGCGGTGCCCTTGATCATGTCAGCCACGTGGCCCAGGAACCAGCCGTTCGAGGCGATCGGCCCAGGCTGGCCGCCCTGCCAGTGCTCGTCGTAGGCCATCAGCACGATCTTGTCGGCGACATCGGCAAAGGCGCGCGGGTGCCAGTTCTCGTCATCCACCGGCATGGTGATCGCCACCACGCGGTGCTTGGGGGCGAGGCGGGCGTGCAGGTCGGCGGTGAACTTGTGCAGCCCGGCCAGCGCGGTCTGCGGCAGGTTTTCGAAGTCGATCATCACGCCCGCATCGCCCGACTTGTCGAGCGCGGCATCGATCGCGGTGGCCAGGGCCAGGCGGCGCGCCGGGTTGGCCAGCACGGCGGCAGTGCCGGCGCCATCCCAGCCGGTGTTCTCGCGCACGTTCTGCAAGACCGGCACCACCAGCGGGCGGTGCAGCGACCCGGTAATGATCCGGCGCATCGGCGCATCGTCGGTCACCGTCAGGTTGCCGGCGTGATCGATCGACATCAGCGTGGGCGCAACCCAATCGAGCTGGCCGACGTGGTGTTGCAGCGCGCCAGCGCTTTCATCGCTTTCTGCCTGGTAGAACCCGATGGTGATCGGCGCGGTCTGCTGGCGCGCGGGCACCACGGTCGCGGGCCGGCCCAGCAGCGCGGCCAGGCGGTGCGACAGGCGACTGACCTGACCCTTGAGGCGCAGCGGCGCCATGTGTTCCTGGGCAAAGTTCAGCGGTTCGCGCGGCGTAACCGTGGCCACGGTGGTGGCAAAGACCACGCACATGCCAACCAGAATGGCCAATACGGCAAAGGCCAGGCGGCGGGTCCAGCGACGGCGCTGACCGGTGGGATCGAAGAAGATGGGGCGTGACACGGCCTGGGATGTTCCGAAACGAGAGGTTTTCCGACGTACTGGATGGTATGCCGCGGAAAGGGCAAGGGCCCTGTGCGCATCGACGGCTACCGGAAAACCGGGGATCGGGAAAGCGGGGTCTGCGCCATGCGGCAGGGTGACGGCGAGCAGCCCAAGCGGAACCGGAACAGGGGACCGTCACGTCGCGGGTCCAAGCTGCTCACCGTCGAAAAGCGGTCTAGCCCGTGTGCCCTGCCGGGGGCGTGATCAAAACATTACGGTTTGGCCATGGTGCCACCCTTTGCTGCGGTTTTGCGCCCTGCATCCGGCCATCTGCCGCGAGGGAGCGGCGCGTTCAACTTGGGCCAACAAGATGCGCAGGGTTTTGGCCGCTGTCATTGGCCACAACAATCCATAGATAGGACGGGAAAGGATGGATTTCGCATGCAGCAACAGCCGGTGTTCTTTCTCTCGCACGGCGGCGGCCCCTGGCCCTGGCTCGATGGCCCGTTCCGCGAAGGCTTTGCCTGGCTGGAAGCCTCGCTCAAGGCTTTGCCCGCGCAATTGCCTGCCCGTCCGCGCGCGGTGCTGGTGGTTTCAGGCCATTGGGAAGAGCCGCAGTTCACCGTGTCGACCGCCGCGCAGCCGGGCATGGTCTATGACTATTACGGCTTTCCCGAACACACCTATCATATCCGCTATCCCGCGCCCGGTGCGCCCGATCTGGCGCGGCGCGTGGTGGAACTGGGCAAGGCAGCCGGCATCGCGATGGGCACCGATCCGACGCGCGGTTTCGACCACGGCACGTTCTCGATGCTGCAGCCGATCTGGCCCGAGGCGGATATTCCCGTGCTCAGCCTGTCGCTGCGCGCCGACTATGATGTCGCGGCGCACCTGGCGCTGGGCCGCGCCCTGGCGCCCTTGCGCGACGAAGGCGTGCTGATCATCGGGTCGGGGTTCAGCTATCACAACCTGCGCCAGTTCAACGCCGCGGCGGCGGCGCCATCGGCAGCCTTCGATGCCTGGCTGCGCCATGCCCTGATCGATCTGGCGCCGGCCGAACGCGCGGCGGCGCTGCTGGAATGGGAAAAGGCGCCGGCCGCGCGCATCTGCCATCCGCAGGCCGATCACCTCATCCCGCTGATGGTTGCGGTGGGTGCGGCCGGAAATGATCCGGGCATCTGCGTCTATTCGGAAAACGACCTGCGCGGCGCGATTACCGCGTCCAGCTATCGCTTTGGCAGCGATGCCACGCCCAGCGGTTTCGATCGCATCGGCGGCAGTGGCCGCTGAAGCCGGGATGAAGGATGGCGTGCGGTTCCTGTCATGGGGAACCGCACGCCAGGGCCATCAGAACGTGGCGGCCTTGATCACGAAGCGGACCGAGCGGCCCGGCATGACCACCAGATCCTTGTTGAGCGCGGTGGCCAGGCGCTGGGTATCGTCGGTCAGGTTCTGGCCCACGATCGCCAGCTCGATGCCGGGGTGGCTCTTGAACGGGCGCCACGCGACATTCATGTTGAGGTTGTTGTAGCCAGCGGTGGGCGTGTCGAAATCGCCCGCCTTGTCCTGCCGGCCATAGTGGCTGAACATGATCCCGGCATCGAGCGTCTTGCCCGCCCAGGCAAAGCCGCCGCCGATGCGGTAGGGCGGGATGCGCGGCACGTTGGAGCCGTTGTCGAGCGTTGCGCGGGTGTAATCGCCCAGCACCTTGGCGGTGAACGTGCCTTCGTCGGTCTTGACCAGCTCCTGGCTCATTTCCGCTTCAAGCCCGCGGAACTTCGCGCCCTGCTGGCGATAGAACAGCTCGCGCAGTTCGCCGTCGGGGCTGGCGGTGCACACGCCATCATCATCGCAGGTGCGGCCGGTCAGCTCGCCATAGATATAGTTCTTGTACCACGTGTAATAGACCGAACCGGTGAAGGCAAAGCCGCCCTGGCGCACGCGCAGGCTGCCTTCGAGCGAATTGGCGCGCTCGATCTTGAGGTTGGGATCGCCGGTCTCAAAGGTCTGCGGGCCATCGTGGGCGCCGCGTGCGAACAGTTCGGTCAGCGCCGGCGCGCGCCCGGTGCTGGAGAAGTTGAGGCCGAACTTGACTGCCTTGATCGGCGTATAGAGCACGCCGATCGCGCCGCTCACCGGCGTGTACTTGCGCACGGTGAAGGCATCATCGGCCGGGGTGCCGGTGATGCGCACGTGTTCCACGCGGCCGCTGGCTTCCACGTGGAGCGGATCGGCGAGCTGGATTTCGGTGAACAGGTAGCCGGCGATGTTCTGGCTGGTGGCCGGGTTCAGGTAGCTGCTGTCTTCGCCCACGGCCGAGAAATCGCGGTGCTGGTATTCCACGCCCAGCGCCGTGTTGCGCACCGGGCCCATGGCATTGAGCAGCAGTTCGCCGCGGCCGTTCCATTCCTTGTTCTTGAAGGTGGTGTTGATCGAGCCATCCGGGTTCTTTTCCGAATGCTGGTAATCGCCATAGCTGCCGTCGAGCGTAAACGTCTTGAGCAGGCCCGAATCCAGCGCAAAGCTGTTGCGCGTCATCACCTTGGTCTGGCGCATGTCGATATAGGTGGTGTCGCTGGGAATGCCGTAGCGCGCGTCATAGTGCGTGACGGCCAGGCCCACGTGGCTCTTGTCGCCAGGCAGGAAATACGAGCCACCAACAGAGCCGCCCCAGCCGTTGAACCAGGAGTTCTGCTGGGTGCCGAGCGGCGTGTCATAGTTGTCGGTGGTGCGCCAGAACCCGTCGGCATGCAGGGCCAGCTGGCCGGCCTTGCCATCGACCAGCGCTGCGGTTTCGACGCCCTTGTTCACCGTGGTGTAGCTGGTGCTGGCTTCGGCCGAGATCGCCTCGGTCGGCAGGGTGGTGGGCACGCGGTTGTTGATCGTGTTGACCACGCCGCCGATTGCCTGGCTGCCATAGCGCAGCGTGGCCGCGCCGCGCACCACTTCGATCGAGCGGGCCGAGAGCGGATCGATGGGAATGCCGTGGTCGGGGCCGATGTCCGACACGTCGGAACTGGACGTGCCGTCTTCGAGCAGGCGCACGCGGTTGCTGTCCATGCCGCGAATGATCGGGCGGCTGGCGCCAGAGGCAAAGCCGGTGGACGATACGCCGGGCACATCGCGCAGGGCATCGGCAATGCTGGCACCGCCGGCGCGCGAGATCGCATCGGCATCGACGCGCGCAGAAACCGTGGGCGTATCATCGATGGTGTGGCCAAACGGCGTGGCGGTGACCACGATCGGCATGGCATTGCTGCTGCCGCCGCCCGCCGTGCCGCCATCGGCCGCGCCGTCGCTGGCAGGCGCGTCGGCCGCTGGGGCATCAGCCGCCGGGGACGGGGCATCGGCCCAGGCCACAGCAGGGGCCAGAGCCAGGACCGCTGATCCCAGCATCAGGATGGAACGCATCGAAATCTCCTCCATAAACCTTGCATGC
Organism: Novosphingobium sp. GV079; assembly: GCF_003058045.1. Taxonomy (NCBI): domain Bacteria; kingdom Pseudomonadati; phylum Pseudomonadota; class Alphaproteobacteria; order Sphingomonadales; family Sphingomonadaceae; genus Novosphingobium; species Novosphingobium sp. GV079. The sequence goes on from NZ_QBUE01000005.1 coordinate 340,034, forward strand.
ACCCACGCTGGCGCGCTGTTGGCAGCGCCGCCTGACGCAGGCGTGGTGTTCGTCGGCCTCTCCGCCGGGTTCGTTCCACTTGTTCGGGAACGATATAACATTTCATCATTGCAGCCAGCAAGGGCCGCTTGCGGCGCTTGCTGGCCCTATTTTACCTGAACGTAACATGAAGCAATGTCAGGAAATGCCGCTGCCCGCGTCACTTACCGCAAGGGCGGCGGCGCGGCGGGGCATGAAAAAGCCCGCCGGGAATGCCGGCGGGCCTTTTGCAATGCATGTCCTGGCGCGGCGCGATCAGCCCGGGATGGATGCGCGGGCAGCGGCGCCATCGCCCTGCGGCGCGGCGAGGATGTCCTTGACCTGGGCGCCCTTGGCGACGGTCTTGGTCTGCGGATCGCCCACCGTGCTGCGGATGCCGACGGCCGAAGCGCCAGCCTTGCCCAGGGTGTCGGTCTCCACCGCGCTGCGCGGCGCGGGGCCGCCGAACAGGGCATCGAGCGCCTGCTTCGACGAATCGACATCCTGCGGACGCGGCGCGCCGGGGTTGGGCGGGGTCAGCGCGAAATCGGGCGGAACGACCAGCGGCGCCTGGCGGCTGACGGCGAATTCGTCAGGGCGCACGCGGTTGAACAGCGAGCTGTTGGAGCTGCACGCAGCCAAAAAGCTCCCGGCCGAAACGAGAAAGGCAAGGGCGACGGCTTTGCGCATTACTTAAATCTCCGTAGGGCTGGGGCTGCCCGGCTCGCGCTTTTCGCGCGAAAACAGCGAACGGGCAAGCAGGATCAGCACGCCCAGCGTGATTGCCGCGTCCGCCAGGTTGAAAATCTGGAAGGGCCGAACCTCGCCGAAATGCAAATCGGCATAGTCGATCACATAGCCACGAGTGAAGCGGTCGTAGATGTTGCCCATCGCCCCGCCCAGGATCACGGCGAGGCCAGCCAGCTCGCCCATCGCCTTTTCGCGCAGCATCCAGATCGCCACGCCCAGCGCGATCAGCCCGGTCATGGCCAGCAGCGCCAGCCGGCCTTCGCTGGAACTGGCGCTGAGCAGGCCCAGCGACACCCCCAGGTTCTGCGTCCAGCGCAGGCTGAAAAAGCTGGTGATGTAGATAGCGCCCTGTTCGGGCAGGGCCAGCGGCCCGGCGATCCACGCCTTCACCCCCCGGTCCACCGCAAAGGTGGCCAGGGCCAGGGCAAACCCGGCCAGGCGGTTGCGCGTCAGCAAGCTCACGCGGCAGGCTCGTCGATGGCGGCAACCACGCTTTCGCAGCGGCCGCACAGCGCGCCGTCTTCGCTCACTTCGGGAAGGTGGCGCCAGCAACGGCCGCACTTGTGGTCATCGGTTCGGGTCACGGAAAGCTCCTGCCCACGCGCAACTGTCGCGCTGATGAACAGTTCCGCCAGGCCGCCTTCGGCTTCGGGGGCGTCGGCCGGCACGGTGACCTTGGCTTCCAGGCCCGAACCCAGCACCTTTTCGCGGCGCAGCGGCTCGATCGCCTCGTTCACGCTGGTGCGCAGCGCGCGCAGGCGTTCCCACTGTGCCATGTCCGCCTCTGCCGCCGGCAGTTCGGGCCATTCCAGCAGGTGTACCGAGGCGCCGGGATAGCGGCTCTGCCACACTTCCTCGGCGGTGAAGACCATGACTGGCGCGCCATAGCGCACCAGGGCGTGGAACAGCACGTCGAGCACGGTGCGATAGGCGCGGCGCTTGGCATCGGCCGGCGCATCGCAATAGAGGCTGTCCTTGCGGATATCGAAGAAGAAGGCCGAGAGGTCTTCGTTGCAGAACTCGGTCAGGCTGCGGACATAGGTGTTGAAGTCATAGTCCGCCACGGCCTGGCGCAGGGTGGCGTCGAGCCCGGCCAGGCGCGCCAGCATGTAGCGTTCCAGTTCGGGCATGTCCTGCGGTGCCACGCGCTCGTCTTCGCTGAACCCGTCGAGCGCGCCCAGCAGATAGCGATAGGTGTTGCGCAGCTTGCGATACTGGTCGGCCACGCCGGCGAGGATTTCCTTGCCGATGCGGTGATCCTCGGTGAAATCCACCGACAGCGCCCACAGCCGCAGGATATCGGCGCCGTAATCGCGCATCAGGTCCAGCGGGCTGATCGTGTTGCCCAGCGACTTGGACATCTTGAGGCCCTTGGCGTCCATGGTGAAGCCGTGGGTGAGCACGGCATCATAGGGCGCACGGCCACGCGTGGCGCAGCTTTCGAGCAGCGAGGACTGGAACCAGCCGCGATGCTGGTCGCTGCCTTCCAGGTAGAGATCGGCCGGCCAGCGCAGTTCGGGCCAGCGCCCGGATTCCAGCACGAAGGCGTGGGTGGAGCCGGAATCGAACCACACGTCGAGAATGTCGGTGATGCGCTCGTAATCATCGGCGTTGTAATCGGCGCCGAGGTATTCCTGCGCGCGCTCGTCGTCCCACGCGTCGACGCCCTCGGCCATGATCCCGGCGATGATCCGGGCGTTGACCGCGGGATCAGCCAGGTACTGGCCGGTCTGGCGGTTGACGAACAGCGTGATCGGCACGCCCCAGGCGCGCTGGCGCGACAGCACCCAGTCAGGCCGCCCTTCGACCATGGCGCCGATACGGTTGCGGCCCTTTTCCGGCACGAAGCGGGTGGCCGCGATCGCCGCCACGGCCTTTTCGCGCAAGCTGCCGCCCTCGCGGGCCTGGTCCATCGGCACGAACCACTGCGGCGTGCAGCGGAAGATCACCTTGGCCTTCGACCGCCACGAGTGGGGATAGGAATGCTTGTAGTCCGCGCTCGCCGCCATCAGCGCGCCGACTTCGGCCAGGGCCGCGCAGATCGGGCCATCGGGCGCGTTGAACTTGGGATTGATCACGCTGCCCTGGCCGGCCAGCCAGCCCCAGTCTTCGCGATACTTGCCATCGGCCGTGACGGCAAACTTGGGTTCGATCCCGTGCGCCTTGCACAGCTCGAAGTCGTCCTCGCCATGGTCGGGCGCCATGTGCACCAGGCCGGTGCCCGATTCGGTGGTGACGAAATCGCCAGCGAGCAGCGGGCGCGGTTCGGCAAAGAAGCCGCCCAGCGCGTGCATCGGGTGGCGGGCGATTGTGCCGGCGAGGTCGGCGCCTTTGCCGGTCCACAGCGGGGCTTCGAGTGTCAAGCCAAAGCGCGTGGCTGCCGCCTCGGCGAGCAGCGCGGCCAGCAGCACGCGCTTGTCGCCGGCCTGCACCAACACGTAATCGACCTCAGGCCCATAGGCGAGCGCCTGGTTCACCGGGATCGTCCACGGCGTGGTCGTCCAGATCACCGCATAGGCGCCCTTGAGCGCTTCGATCGGCGAATCCGTGATCTCGAAGGCCACGTCGATCTGGGTGGAAACGATGTCCTCGTATTCCACTTCGGCTTCGGCCAGTGCGGTCTTTTCCACCGGGCTCCACATCACCGGCTTGGCGCCGCGATAGAGCTGGCCAGATTCGGCGAACTTGAGCAGTTCGCCCACGATCGTCGCTTCGGCCTGGAAATCCATGGTCAGGTAGGGCCGGTCCCAGGCGGCGTTGATGCCCAGGCGCTTCAGCTGCTCGCGCTGCACGTCCACCCACTTCTGGGCATAGGCGCGGCATTCGGCGCGGAATTCCTTCGGGGGAACCTCGTCCTTGTTCTTCTTCTTCTTGCGGTATTCTTCCTCGACCTTCCACTCGATGGGCAGGCCGTGGCAATCCCAGCCGGGCACATAGGGCGCATCCTTGCCCAGCAGGGTCTGGGTGCGCACCACCATGTCTTTGAGGATATGGTTCAGTGCATGGCCGATGTGCATGTCGCCATTGGCATAGGGCGGGCCATCGTGAAGGATGAACTTTTCCCGGCCCTCGCGCGCGGCGCGCAGCTGGCCATAAATGTCCTCGTCCTGCCACCGCGCGAGAATCCCCGGCTCCTTTTGCGGGAGCCCGGCCTTCATGGGAAAATCGGTCTTCGGCAGGAAGACGGTCGATCGATAGTCGCGCGTTTCGGTCATGATCGGCGGGCCTTAGCGATCTGTGCGGATTCCTGCAAATGCCGGATGCAGTGAGAGGTACAAGAGGTGTCCCGCCGTCAGCATTCCACGTCACCCCGGGCTTGACCCGGGGTCCCGCTATTCTTCGACGAGCAGCGCAAGGTAGCCAGAAGAAGCTGGACCCCGGATCAAGTCCGGGGTGACGAACAGGTTGGGGTTGGGGGCGACACTGCCTCCCATCACGGCGTATTCTCGTCGCGGTCCTGCGCGGCCACGGCTTCGGCATTGGTGCGCGCGTCCATGTCGGGGCGCAGGGCGGGGCCGACGGTCCAGAAATTGTCGATCAGCACGGTGCCGTGGAACGATGCGGGCACCTGCGGCAATTCGCGCGCATGGCGTAGGCCGGTGCCCAGGGCATCGCCGCTGCCTTCGCTGGCCACCGCCATGACATGGCCGCCCACGCCCTCGATCCGCTGCTGCACGCGGTTGGGCCAGCCCCACAGGGTGATGGCGCCCCTGGGAAAGCTGTCTTCGAGCGCGGCGATCATCGTGGCGCCCTGGCAGCTGGCCGGCACCAGCGAGGTCCAGCCCTTCCAGCGATAATCGTTGGTGCAGGTGCGGCTTTGGACAGGGTCGATCGTCCAGGCGCCGGGCAGCGCCTGGTTCACCGCTGCCACCAGCGCGGCATTGCCGACAAAGCCCTCGCCCAGCGCGCGTGCATCGTGGCCATTGCGCTTGAGCGCGTCGACCAGCAGCGGCACCGCAGCCACGTCGTTGCCGGGAAAGCGATAGATAAAGCGGCCGCTCGCGCCGGCGGCCAGGATTTCGTCGAGCGAGGGAATCAGCCCGCGCCCCTTGCCGCGCAGGGGAAAGGTCTTGCCGCCATCGGCGCTATAGCCATAGCCGGCGTCGAGCCGGGCCAGCCCGGCCATGGTCATCTGCGTGACCGGGCCGGTCGCCTCGGTGCGGCAACCCAGATCGGCGTCGGGATAGAGCGCGAGATGGTTGTCGGCCGTGCGCACCACGTCGATCGCCACGTAATCGGCGCCCATGCGCCGCGCGGTGAACACCGAGCGGGCGGTATCTTCGAGAATGGCATGGAGTGGGGGCAGGATTTCCCGCGCCGGGCAAGGGGCATTGCGCCCGCCCGGCTTGTAATCCTGGGTGATGCCGCCGTTGGCGATCAGGCGCGGCCGCCCGGGCGCGGCGGTGACGATCCAGCTGGCATTGACGAAGGTGAGCACCAGAAAGGCCAGCGCCCCGGTAAACAGAGCGCCCCGCAACCACACCATGCCATGTCCTTTCCACCCAGCCCGATAAGATCGGGCCCCGCGCGATCAAGCCGTGGCGGGCTGGCCTGTCAACCAGGCAGCCGCCAATCGCGTCGAAACGGAGGAAAAATCAGGCGTTTTCCAGCAGCCGGCGCGCTTCCAGGCAATCGCGCGCCATTTGCGCCACCAGCGCATCCAGGCTGTCGAACTTGGCCTCGGGGCGCAGGAAGTGGTGGAAGCTGACTTCGATTTCCTGGCCATAGAGATCGCCGGTGAAATCGAAGAAGTGCGGCTCCAGCAGTTCCTTGGGCGGATCGAACGTGGGGCGGATGCCGACGTTGGCCGCACCCAGCAGTTCGCGCCCGTCGCACAGGCGGCCCTTGACGGCATAGATGCCATAGGCCGGGCGCAGATACTTGCCCATGGCCAGGTTGGCGGTGGGGAAATTGATCGTTCGGCCCACTTTGTCGCCATGCTGGACAATGCCGCGAATGGCAAAGGGCCGCGTCAGCAGCGCCGCCGCCGTGGCGCAATCGCCGGCCTTGAGCGCCTCGCGCACGCGGCTGGAAGACACCACCACGCCGTCGCGCTGCACCGGGCCCACCGCGCGGGCGGAAAGCCCGTATTGCGCGCCCAGTTCGCGCAGCACGGAGATGTTGCCGCCGCGCTGCTTGCCAAAGGTGAAATCCTCGCCGGTCACCACGCCGGCGGCGCCGATGCGATCGGCCAGCAACTGGCCCACGAAATCCTGCGCACTGGTCTGTGCCAGGGTGGCGTCAAATTCGAACACCAGCATGGCATCGGCGCCAGCGGCGGCGAACAGTTCCTGCCGCTGGTCGAGCGAGGTGAGGCGGAACGGCGGCGCCTTGGGATCGAAATGGCAGACCGGATGGGGATCGAACGTGGCGATCATCACCAGGCGGCCTTCGGCCCGCGCCCAGCGCACCGCTTCGGCCACCACGGCCTGGTGGCCCAGGTGGAACCCGTCGAAATTGCCCAGCGCCACGATGGCGCCGCGCCAGTTTTCAGGCACGCGCTCGCGTGCATAGAGCCGGATCATGGCGTGCTGCCTTCTTGTTGTGCATCGGCCCGTTCCAGCGTGACAAAGGCAAAGGCCGGATGGCCGGGGCCGGCCTCATGCTCGCTGCGGGCAATCTCGTGCCAGGCGGCATCGGGATAGGGCATCGTCGTATCGCCGCCAAACGCGCCATGCACCTCGGTCAATTCAAAGCGGCTGGCCAGCGGCGCAAACAGCGCGAGCATTTCCGCCCCGCCGATCACCGCGGCTTCTGCCTCATCGGCCACGCTCGCCAGCGCTTCGTCCAGGCTGTGCACCACCTGCGCGCCCGGCGCCGACCAGGCCGCATCGCGGGTCAGCACCACGTGGCGGCGGCCAGGCAGCAGGCCGGGCAGCGATTCGAAGGTCTTGCGGCCCATGATCATCGGCTTGCCCATGGTCAGGGCCTTGAACCGCTTGAGATCGGCGGGAATGTGCCAGGCGAGCTTGCCCTTGTCGCCGATCGTGCCGTCCTGGGCCCGCGCCACGATCAGGAACAACGCCGCGCCCATGGCTTACTTCACCAGCCGGGTAACATGGCCCATCTTGCGGCCCGGGCGCGTTTCCGCCTTGCCATAGAGGTGCAGGTGGTTGGCCGGATCGGCCAGCAGTTGCGGCCAGGCATCGGCCGCTTCGCCGATCAGGTTGTCCATCACCGCGCCCTGGGTGACGAGTTCGGTGCTGCCCAGCGGCAGGCCGAGGATCGCGCGCACGTGATTCTCGAACTGGCTGGCGATGGCTCCTTCGATGCTCCAGTGCCCGGAATTGTGCACGCGCGGCGCCATTTCGTTGAACACCGGGCCATCCTGCGTCGCAAAGAATTCCAGCGTCAGCACGCCGACATAGTCCAGCGCGGCGGCCACTTGCTTGGCCAGCGCGCGCGCGGCGGGCACTTGCGCGGCGATCTCGGCCGGGGCGGGCACGGTGGAGCGCGCCAGGATGCCGTCTTCGTGCTCGTTGCGGGCGCTGTCCCAGAACTGCACGCTGCCATCCTGGGCGCGCACCAGGATCACCGAAAATTCGCCGAAGAACTCGACGAAGCCTTCGTAGATCAGCGGCACGGCGGGCAAGTCCAGCCCGGCGGCGTCGGCCGGCGTCATGATGCGCCACTGACCCTTGCCGTCATAGCCATCGCGCCGGGTCTTGAGAATGCCGGGGGCACCGATCGTTGCCACGGCGCGGGCAAGATCCTCCGCCCCGTCCGCCTGCATCCACGGCGCCGGGCGGCCGCCCAGCGTTTCCACGAACGATTTCTCGTTCACACGGTCCTGCGCCACTTCCAGCGCGCGCGCGGGCGGAAAGAGCGCGGCATGGGGCAGGATCGCTGCCAGCGGCGCGGCTGCCACGTTCTCGAATTCATAAGTGACGACGGCCACTTGCGCGGCAAAGGCAGCGAGCGCGGCTTCGTCGTCATACGTGCCCTGGGTATAGGCCGCGCTCACCTGCGCCGCGACGGATTCCGCGCGCGGTTCGGGGGCATAGACATGCGCGCAATAACCCAGCTGCGCGGCGGCCAGGGCCATCATCCGGCCCAGTTGCCCGCCGCCCAGGATGCCGATCGTCGCGCCAGGGCCAAACGTCTTCATTGCGGACGCTCGGCCACGGCATCCGTCTGCGCCTGGCGGAACGCGATCAAGCGCTGTGCCAGCGCCGCGTCGGTCGTCGCCAGGATCGAAGCCGCCAGGATGCCGGCATTGGTGGCGCCCGGCGCGCCGATCGCCAGGGTGCCTACCGGAATGCCGCCGGGCATCTGCACGATCGAGAGCAGGCTATCCATGCCCTTGAGCGCCTTGGATTCCACCGGCACGCCCAGCACGGGCAGATGCGTCATCGATGCGACCATGCCCGGCAGGTGCGCCGCGCCGCCGGCCCCTGCGATCACCACCTTGAAGCCGGCGGTGTGCGCGGTCTTGGCAAAGTCCACCAGCCGATCAGGCGTGCGATGGGCCGAAACGATGCGGCATTCGTGGGCCACCCCCAGCTTTTCCAGCACGGCGGCGGCGTTCTTCATCGTTTCCCAGTCGGACTGGCTGCCCATGATGATGGCAACCTGCGCGCCGACTTGCGCACTTTCACTCATCCCAAATCCCCCATCGGGCGTCGGTGCGCTCCTCAGCGCTCCGACAGGTAATAGCGTTCCACTTCGGCCAGGTTGTCGTCCAGTTCATAGACGATCGGCTGGCCGGTGGGGATTTCCAGGCCGGTGATATCGGCATCGGAAATGCCCGACAGGTGCTTGACCAGCGCGCGCAGCGAATTGCCATGGGCCGAAACGATCACGGTTTCCCCGGCCTTGAGCGCCGGCACGATCAGTTCCTCATAGGCCGGCAGCACGCGCGCGATGGTGTCCTTGAGGCTTTCGGTGGCGGGCACAGGAATGCCGGCATAGCGCGGATCGCTGGCCAGATCGAACGCGCTGCCCGCTTCGAGCACCGGCGGCGGAATGTCGAAGCTGCGGCGCCACACCTTGACCTGCTCGTCACCATGCTTGGCGGCGGTTTCGGCCTTGTCGAGGCCGGTCAGCCCGCCATAGTGCCGCTCGTTGAGGCGCCAGTCCTTGGTTTCGGGCACCCACAGGCGGCCGGCCGCTTCCAGCGCCAGGTGCAGCGTCTTGATCGCGCGGGTCTGGAGCGAGGTGAACGCCACCGTGGGCAGCACGCCCTTGTCTTTCAGCAGCTGGCCGGCGGCAAAGGCTTCGGCCGCGCCCTTTTCGGTCACGTCAACGTCCCACCAGCCGGTGAAGCGGTTTTCCAGGTTCCATTGCGACTGGCCGTGACGAATCAGGATCAAACGGGGCATCGAGGCTTCCTGCTGCAAGAAAGGAGACAAGAACGCGGCCCCTAGCGGGCCGGGGGCGATTTGGAAAGGCGAGTCACGCCGATTCGCCGCCATTCTCCCAGCGCTGCGGCGCCATTTCTTCTTGGGTCTCTGAAAGCGCGCGCGCCTGTGCTTTGCGGCGGCGCAGGTTCTCGCGCAGGCGCTGGGCAAGGCGCTCTTCGCGGCGGGCGGCAGGCGATGGGGTTTTCGACAGGTTCATGGCCATGGTTCTTTGCCGCGCGAATTTTTTGCCGGCAACCCCGCTTGACTTTGCCAACCCGTGCGGCCAATAGCGCGCCTCCACCGGCGGCAAGGCCCCGATGGCACGAAGCCCAGGCGCCCGGCGCCCCGGCTTTCGCGGAAATGGTGTGCTGCTGTAGCTCAGTGGTAGAGCGCATCCTTGGTAAGGCTGAGGTCGGGAGTTCAATCCTCCCCAGCAGCACCATTTCCCGGCAAACCCAGCCAGATCAGAACGTTCGCGCTCAGGCCTGCAGGTCGGCCCATTCGGGATGGCGGCGGAATTGCGCGGCAACATAGCTGCACGCCGGCACCACTTTCCAGCCTTGCTCGCGCGCGTCGGCAATAAGTGCGTCCACCAGCCGTGCGGCCACGCCGCGCCCACCGATGGCGCTGGGCACCAGGGTGTGATCGGCCACGACCACGCCGGGCGCTGCCTCGCGCCAGGTCAGCACGCCTTGGGCGGATTCGTTGGCCACGCTGGCATGATAGGCGCCGTGGCTGCCCTGGTTGTCGTGGGTGATGGAAACGGTCTGGTCCACGGCGGTTCTCCCTGCACCCTGCAACAACGGGTGGCTTGACCGCACAACGCCTTCGCAGGCAGTGCGGTTTCCATGCATTTCTTCTCTGACAACGCCGCTTCCGTCCACCCCCGCGTCTGGGCCGCGATGCAGGCCGCCGACGCGCCCGACTTTCCCTATGATGCCGATGCGCAGAGCCGCGCGCTGGACGAGGCGTTTTCCGCGCTGTTCGGCACGCCCTGCGCCGCGCTGTGGGTGGCCACCGGCACGGCGGCCAATTGCCTGGCGTTGAGCGCGATGGTGCCGCCGCACGGCGCCGTGGTCTGCCACCGCGAGGCGCATATCGAGATGGACGAGGGCGGCGCGCCGGGCTTTTTCACCCATGGCGCCAAGCTGATCCTGGCCCAGGGCGATGGCGCGCTGTTGACGCCCGAAAGCATTGCCGCCGCGATCGATCCGATTCGCCCCGGCGTGCACCAGGTGCAGCCGCATGCCATCTCGATCACCCAGGCCAGCGAATATGGCCGCGCCTATCGCCCGCACGAAGTGGCCGCGATCGGCTCGCTGGCACGCACGCGCGGCCTGATGCTGCACATGGATGGTGCGCGCTTTGCCAATGCCGTGGCGTTCCTCGATTGCGATCCTGCCGCGCTCACCGCGCAGGCCGGGGTCGATGCCTTGAGCTTTGGCTTCGTCAAGAACGGCGGGCTCGGGGCAGAGGCGATCGTGCTGTTCGACGAGGATCTGGCCGATGTGATCCGCTTCCGCCGCAAGCGCGCCGGGCACCTGCAATCCAAGGGCCGCTATCTGGCGGCGCAGATCCTGGCCATGCTGGAGCATGACCTGTGGCTGGCCAATGCCCGTGCCGCCAATGCCGCCGCGCAGGAACTGGCCACGGCCTGCGCCGGGCGCCTGCTGCATGCGGTGGAGGCGAACGAGCTGTTCGTGACGCTGAGCGATGTGGAAAAGACCACGCTGCGCGGCATGGGGTTTGATTTCTATGATTGGCCCGCGCCAGCCGGCTCGCCGGGTGCGGCCCGGCTGGTCACCGCGTGGAACAGCGATCCGGCCCATGTTGCCGCGCTGGCCCGCGCGATTCGCACGCTGTGAGCGCAGCCTCTCCCGCCCCGCCGGAAAGCCTGTGGCGGCCGCGCGTGGTTATCCCGTTCCTGGCCGTGGCGCTGATCTGGGGTTCCACCTGGCTGGTGATCAAGGGACAGGCCGGCAGCGTGCCGCCAAGCTGGTCGGTGTGCTATCGCTTTGCCTTGGCGGCGCTGGGCACCTTTGTGCTGGCCGTGCTGCGCAGGGATCGCCTCGCGCTCGATCGCCAGGGCTGGACGCTGGCCCTGAGCATCGGCTTCTTTCACTTCACGATCAATTACCAGTTCCTCTATCCCGCCGAACAGCACCTGACATCGGGCCTGGTCGCGGTGCTTTATGCGCTGCTGATGGTACCCAATGCCGTGCTGGCCCACGTCTTCCTGGGGCAACGCGTGCCGCGCGGGTTCTGGGCCGGTTCGGCCGTGGCGCTGGCGGGAATTGCCCTGCTGGTCTTGCACGAAGTGCGCGTGGCGCCGGCCACGACCACGCCGTGGCTGGGCATCGCCATGGTGACGGTTTCCATCCTGGCGGCATCGGTGGCCAACGTGATCCAGGCCTCGGGCGCGGCGCGGGCGCGACCGGTGGTGCCGATCCTGGCCTGGGCCATGACCATCGGCGCGCTGATCGACGGGCTGGTGGCGCTGGTGCTGGCCGGGCCGCCGACGGTCGACTGGACTTGGTCCTATGTCTCGGGCGTGCTCTATCTGGCGATCGTGGGTTCGGTGATCACGTTCCCGCTCTATTTCCAGCTGCTCAAAGACATGGGCGCGGGCCGCGCGGCGTATAATGGCGTGCTGGTGCCGGTGGTGGCCATGGCGCTGTCGACCGTGTTCGAGGATTACCGCTGGTCGCTGCTGGCCGCAGGTGGCTCTGTCCTGGCGATGGTCGGGCTGGTCATGGCGCTCAAAGCGCGCAACCCTTCGCGATAGGTGGGATAGGCCGGGCGCCAGCCCAGCACGCGGCGCGCCTTGCCCGCGGCAATGCGGCGGCTTTCGGCATAAAACCCCCGCGCCATGGTAGAAAGCTGCGCTTCATCGGCGGTGAGCAGCGGCGGGAGGGGCAAGCCGGTGAGTCGCGCGGCCTCTTCCACCACGGTGTTCTGGCTGGCGGGTTCGTCGTCGGCCAGGTTATAGACGCCGGGCGGCCCGGCAAAGGCGGCGATCGTAGCGCCGGCAATGTCGTCCACATGGATGCGGCTGAACACCTGATCGCGGGCGATGATGCGATGCGCGGTGCCTTCGCGCAGCTTGTCGATTACGCTGCGCCCCGGGCCATAGATGCCGGGCAGGCGCAGCACGCGCACGCGAGGATCGAGCGCCTGCCAAGCCAGGTCTGCCGCCACACGCGCGGAACGCCGCCCGCCGCCGATCGGTGCGGTTTCATCCACCCAGGCGCCGCGCGCATCGCCATAGACCCCGGTGGACGACCAATAGCCGATCCACGCGCCCGGCCAGTTGGCCAATGCCGCGCCATAGGTTTCCAGCACCGGATCGCCGCCTTCGCGCGCAGGCGGCACCGAAGACAGCACATGGCTGGCCTGCGCCAGGGCGGCGTGGACGGCGGCGCTATCGGCAAAGGCGATCGTGCCGGCGCGGCCAGTGCCGCTGACCTGCCAGCCTTGGGCGCGCAGGGCCTTGGCCAGCACTTGCGCGGCATAGCCCATGCCAAAGATGAACAGGTGGCTTGGCTGTTTAGCTTCGTCACCCCGGCCTTGATCCGGGGTCCCGCTGTGTTTGCTGTCACTCATGCTTGGCGCAGGGCCTCCACCTATCCCCAGCCCCTCCTTGCGAAGCAGAGAGGGCTTAAACCCGGCAATTATCCCCTGTTTCCGATTTGCTCAATTGCCCCAAGGCCTGCGGCTTCCTAAGTCTGTGCCATGAAGGATTCAGCCAGCCAGCCGCCCGTCGTGATCCAGCGCGCCGATTATCGCCCGCCCGCCTGGCTGGTGCCCGATATCGCGCTCGATTTCCTGCTCGATCTTGCCGCCACGCAGGTGACGGCGACGCTCGATGTGGAGCGCAACGCGGCTGGCGATGGCGGGCCGCTGCGCCTCAACGGCGATGGCCTGCTGGCGCAGAGCGTCTCCGTGGATGGCGAGCCGCACAGTGCCTGGGCCATTGATGGCGACGATCTGGTGGTGGAACTGCCGGGCGATGCCCATCAGGTGACGATCGAAACCACGATCGATCCCACGGCCAATACCCAGTTGTCCGGCCTCTATGCCTCGGGCGGGCTGCTGTGCACCCAGTGCGAGGCCGAGGGCTTTCGCCGCATCACCTTCTTCCCTGACCGGCCCGACGTGCTCAGCCGCTATACCGTCACGCTCACGGCGGACAAGGCGGCGTTCCCGGTGCTGCTGTCGAACGGCAATCCGATGGACAGCGGCGAGGAAGACGATGGCACGCACTGGGCGATCTGGCACGATCCCTGGCCCAAGCCGTCGTACCTCTTTGCCCTGGTCGCCGGTGATCTGATTGCCATGCGCGATCGCTTCACCACCGCGTCGGGGCGCGACGTTGACCTGGCGATCTGGGTGCGCGCGGGCGATGAAACCCGCACTGCCCATGCCATGCGCGCGCTGATCGCCTCGATGGACTGGGACGAAAAGGTCTATGGCCGGGAATACGATCTCGACCTGTTCAACATCGTGGCTGTTTCCGATTTCAACGCCGGGGCGATGGAGAACAAGGGGCTGAACATCTTCAATACCCGCTATATCCTGGCCGACCCGGAAACCGCGACCGACGCCGATTACGACGGCGTGGAAGGCGTGGTGGCGCACGAGTATTTCCACAACTGGTCGGGCAACCGCGTGACCTGCCGCGACTGGTTCCAGCTTTCCCTGAAGGAAGGCTTCACCGTGCTGCGCGACCAGCAGTTCTCGGCTGATCAGGGCTCTGCCCCGGTCAAGCGGATCGAGGATGTGCGCGTGTTGCGCAGCGCCCAGTTCCCTGAGGATTCGGGACCGCTGGCGCACCCGATCCGCCCCGATTCCTATCAGGAAATCAGCAATTTCTACACGGCAACCGTCTATAACAAGGGGGCCGAGGTCATCCGCATGATGACCGTGCTGGCCGGCTCGGAAAGGTTCCGCGCGGGGACGGACCTTTATTTCGAGCGCCACGATGGCGAGGCCGCGACCTGCGAGGATTTCGTCACCGCGATCGAGGATGGCGCCGGGCTCGACCTCAAGCAGTTCCGCCGCTGGTACGAGCAGGCCGGTACGCCGCAGGTGGACGTGGGCATGACCCACGATGCCGCCAGCGGCACGGTGACCCTGGCGTTCAAGCAGACCGTGCCGCCCACGCCGGGCCAGCCGGTAAAGCAGCCGATGGTCATTCCGCTGCGCACGGCGCTGTTCGATCGGGCTACCGGCCGCCATGGCGGCGAACACCTCATCGTGCTGGCTGACGCCGCGCAGACCTTTACCTTTGACGGCTTTGCCGAGGCGCCGGTGCTGTCGATCAACCGCGGGTTTTCGGCGCCCGTGGCGATCAATGCGCCGCAAAGCGTGGAAGACCTGGTGTTCCTCGCCGGCCACGATGACGATGCCTTTGCCCGCTATGAAGCGATGCAGCAACTGGTGGTGCAGCATCTGGTGGCGGCGGTCGAAGGGCGGCTCGATGATGCATCGCGCGAGGCTGGCCGCGCCGCGATCGGCGGGGCGCTGGGCGCGATCCTGGCCGATGCCGCGCTGGATGACCTGATGCGCGGCGAACTGGTCATGCTGCCGGGCGAGGCCTATCTGGCCGAGCAGATCAATCCGGTCGATCCGGCGCGCGTTCACGCCGAGCGCGAAGCACTCAAGGCCTGGCTGGGCCGTGAACTGGGCGACGCTTGGCGCGGCCTGCACGATCGCTGCACGGCGGTGCCCTATGGCCTTGATGCCGCGGCGCGCGGCGCGCGCAAGCTCAAGACCCAGGCGCTGGTCTATCTCGCTGCTGCCGATCCGGTCGAGGCGGCGCAGCGCGCCAAGGCGCAGTATGATGCGGCCGACAACATGACCGATCGTCAGGGCGCGCTGATGGTGCTGTGTGGGCTGGACGTGCCCGCGCGCGACGACGCGCTGGCGCATTTCCACGCTCGCTTTGCCGATAACCGGCTGGTGATCGACAAGTGGTTCTCGCTCCAGGCCGGCTCGCTCCATCCGCGCGCTCTCGATCATGTGCGCGCCCTGGCGCAGCATGCCGATTTCACCCTGACCAATCCCAACCGCGTGCGGGCGCTCTACATGGCATTTGCCGCCAATCCCCAGGCGTTCCATGCGGCCGATGGCGCCGGCTATGCGCTGATTGCCGATCTGATTCTGGCACTCGATCCGATCAACGGCAACGTGGCGGCGCGGTTCGTGGCGCCGCTGGGCCGTTGGCGGCGGATCGAGCCGGTGCGCGCCGCGCTGATGCGTGCGCAGCTGGAGCGGATCGCCGCCGCACCGCGCCTGTCACGCGATGTGCGCGAACAGGTGAGCAAGAGCCTGGACGGATGAGCGTAGAGGTTCTCACCCACCCCGCGCTGGACGGTGCTGCCCATGGCTTCCTCGGGCGGCGCGGCGGGGTTTCCGCCGGCATTCATGCCGGGCTCAATGTAGGTTGGGGCAGTGAGGACGATCCCGCCGCCACGGCCGAAAACCGCCGCCGCGCCACTGCGGCGGTGCTGCCGGGGGCCACGCTGGTCTGCGCCTATCAGGTGCATTCGGCCGATGTCATCACCGTGGACCAGCCGTGGGACGAGGCAGACCGCCCGCGTGGCGACGCTCTCGTCACCCGCCAGCGTGGCGTGCTGCTGGGCATTTTGACGGCCGATTGCGCGCCGGTGCTGTTTCACGATCCCCATGCTGGGGTAATCGGCGCGGCGCATGCCGGCTGGCGCGGCGCGTTCGACGGCGTCACCGATCGCACCGTTGCGGCAATGGAGGCGCTGGGCGCCGATCGCGCGGCGATCGTGGCGGTGGTCGGCCCGTGCATCGGCCAGAAAAGCTATGAGGTGGATGCCGGGTTCGAAGACCGCTTCCTGGCCCAGTCAGCCGAAAACGAACGCTTTTTCCGCGCTGGCAAGGCCGGCCACGCCTGGTTCGACCTGCCTGGCTATGTCGCGCATCGGCTCCACGCGTTTGGCGTGGGCTTGATCGGCATGCTGGACGAAGATACCTACGCCCAGCCCGACCGCTTCTTCTCGTTCCGCCGCGCCACCCATGCCGGGGAGCCGGGCTATGGCCGCGAGATTTCGCTGATCGGGCTGAAGTAGGGCACCCTACCGCCCGTCGAGGCGGCGACCGAGGGTTTCCACCGCCTGGGGTTCGTATCCCAGCGCGGCATAGAAGGCCTTGGTCGCCAGGTTGTCGGCACGGACCATCAGCATCAGCTTGGGGCAGTCGCGCGCGGCAAGCCACTGTTCGGCGGCCTGCATCAGCGCGCGGCCCAGGCCCTGGCGCTGAAACGCCGGGGCCACGCCCAGGTAATAGACCCAGCCGCGATGGCCGTCATAGCCGACCATGATCGTGGCCGCAGGCGTCCCCTCCTGCTCGGCCAGGATCACGGTGCAGGCCGGGTTTTCCATCGCCAGATGATAGTCCGTGGCCGGATCGTTCCACGGCCGGGTCAGCCCCGCCGCCTGCCACAACGCGATCACGGCGTGGGCATCGGCAGGGCCGGCTTCTCGCAAGACAGGCTGGGCCATGGGCGGTCAGTGCCCACCGGCCGCGTCAGCCTCGCCCAGGTTCTTGGCCGAGGAATCCGCTTGGCCCGCCACCCAATAGCCGGCCGCCTTGATCCACCGCTTGTCGAGGCCGCGCGTTTCCACCAGGTATTCGCGGGCGGCGCGCGCCACGCCGGCTTCGGCCGCAATCCACACGAAGGTGGCCGGCGGCAGGTCGATCTGCGCCAGCGCGGCGATGATCGGCGCAGGATCGGTGGCGGCCGCAGCGTCGCGATGCAGCCAGTGCGTTTCCAGCGTGGCGGCGGTGGCAAAGGTCTGCTCGTCGGCCGCGCCCGGCACGGCGCCGATCACCGTGGCATGCACCCCGGCGGGCAGTTCCTCCACGCGGCGGCCGATCGCCGGCAGCGCGGTTTCATCGCCCACCAGCAGCCAATGGGCAATTGGCCCCTCGATCACCTGCGAACCGCGCGGGCCGCCAATGCGGATGGGATCGCCCACCCGGGCCGCGCGCGCCCAGTCAGATACCGGGCCGCCTTCATGGTCGAAGAAATCGATGGTCAGGGTGCCGGCGGCGGCATCGTGGTGGCGCGGCGTATAATCGCGCATGATCCGCTCAGCCGGCCCGCCTTCGACGAAAACCTTGATGTGATCATCGGGCGCGCCGCTGACAAAGCCTGCCAGTTCGGGCCCTTCGGCCACGATGCGGATCATGTTGGGGGTCAGCCGCTCGTGCCGCGCGATGCGCAGGGTGCGCAGCGTGGTTTCGTGGCGCATGCGGCGCAGCACCGGCGCCTCGGCAGGATCGGAGGGCGGGGTGGTGGTCTGGCTGGCTTGGCTGGTCATCGGGGGCCTGTCTGTGCGGAGTGGGGCAGGGAATTGCTGTGAACGAGTTCTAAGATATATCTTTGAGCGCTCTTTGGCAAGCCCCAAGCACCGTTCAGCCCGTAATGGTCACGATTGCACCTCGCTCAGTGCGGGTTCCTGCGCTTCATCAGGATCAAGCGCGGCCATGAACTGGCCCAGCCACCACATCACGTCCTGCTCCAGCACGGTATCCATCAGCGCGCGCCAGCGTTCCTGGCGTTCGGCCAGCGGCATGGTCAGCGCCTGGCCCAAGGCATCGGCGATCTCTTCGGGGCTATAGGGATTGACCAGCACCGCCTGGCTCATCTGCGCGGCCGCCCCGGCAAAGTTCGACAGCACCAGCACGCCCGGATCGGCCGGGTCTTGCGCCGCCACGAATTCCTTGGCCACCAGGTTCATCCCGTCGCGCAGGGGCGTAACCAGGCCCACCTTGGCGGCGCGATAGACGCCGGCGAGCACATCGCGCGGATAGCCCTTGTTGACATAGCGCAGCGGCACCCATTCCACGCTGGAAAACTCGCCATTGATCCGCCCCGAAAGCGAATCCAGGCTGGCGCGGATTTCCTGGTAGGTCTGCACGCTTTCGCGGCTGGGCGGGGCAATCTGCAGCAGGAAGACCTTTTCGTGCAGGTCTTCACGTTGCGACAGCAGGCGTTCATAGCCGATGAAGCGTTCCTGCAGGCCCTTGGAATAGTCGAGCCGGTCCACGCCCACGATCATCGCGCGGCCGCCAGCACTTTCCTCCATGCGCTGGCGCATCGCCTCGGCCACCGGGCCATTGGCGGTGTCGGCAAATTCCTGGGCGTCGATGCCGATCGGGCAGACCACCGCGCGCAGGGTGCGGCCATTCCAGGTGACGGTGTTGTCTTCGCCGATCGTCGCGTCCATCTGCGCGCGGACGTAATCGATGAAGCTTTCCAGCCAATCCTGGGTGTGAAAGCCCACCACATCATAGCCGAACAGCGATTCGACCAGTTCCTGGTGATTGGGCAGCGACACCATCAGCCGCATCGGCGGCCAGGGAATGTGCAGGAAAAAGCCGATGCGGTTGGCCACGCCGCGTTCGCGCAGGCGCTGGCCCAGCGGGATCAGGTGGTAATCGTGCACCCACACCAGATCGTCCTTGGCGATCAGCGGCAGCAGCGTATCGGCAAAGCGGGTGTTGACGCGTTCATAGCCATCGACGAACCCGCGCTCGAACTCGGCCAGGCTCACGCGATAGTGGAACAGCGGCCACAGCGTGCGGTTGGCAAAGCCATCGTAGTATTCGTGGATGTCCTGCGGCTCCAGATCGACCGTGGCGGTGGTGACGCCGGCCGATTTCTGGAAATTGATATGGCCGGTAAAGCTTTCGGTCTCCCCGCCCGACCAGCCGAACCAGATGCCGTCGCTTTCGCGCAGCACGGTGGACAATGCGACGGTCAGTCCGCCCTGGTTGCCCGGCTCATCTTCACTGGGCGGCTGGACACGGTTCGAGACGACGATCAGGCGCTTCACCTTATGGCACTCCATGGCTTGCTCAGCAGGCCGGCACAGTTGATCATGCCAACGAGCGAGTAGGTCTGCGGGTAATTGCCCCACAGCTCCCCGGAAACGGGGTCGATATCTTCTGACAGCAGCCCGGCTGCGGTGCGGCGGGCGAGCATTTCCTCAAACAGTTCGCGCCCTTCCGGCGCCCGCCCGGTGGCATGGAGCGCTTCGATCAGCCAGAACGTGCAGACGTTGAAGGCGGTCGTCGGCAGACCGAAATCATCCTCGCTGGCATAGCGCAGCATATGGCTGCCACGGCGCAGGCCTTCTTCCACCGCGCGCAAGGTGCCCTGGAAGCGCGGATCATCGGGCGGCAGGAAGCGCATGTCGAGCAGCTGGATCAGGCTGGCGTCGAGATCGTCCCCACCAAACGTGGCGGAAAAGCGCTGCGTTTCCGGGCGCCAGGCGCGCGCCTCGATCGTGGCGCGGATGGCATCGGCGCGGTTCTGCCAGAAATCGGCGCGTTCGGGCAGGCCCAGTTCGGCGGCGATGTTGGCCAGCCGATCGCAGGCGGCCCAGCACATCGCCGCCGAATAGGTGTGTACATCGGCGCGGGTGCGGAACTCCCACAGGCCCGCGTCGGGCTGGTCATGCACCTGGAAGGCGCGCTCGCCTACCGCTTCCAGCGCCTCGAAATCGGCCATGCCGGCCATGCGATAGAGCCGGCGGTCGATGAACGCCTGGGTGTTGCACAGCACGATCTGGCCATAGGCATCGTGCTGGATCTGTTCATAGGCCTGGTTGCCCACGCGCACCGGCCCCATGCCGCGATAGCCGGGCAAGCCCTGCGCCTCCCACTCGGTCAGCTTGTCTTCGCCGCCCAGGCCATAGAGCGGCTGGATATGGCCGCCGCGCGCGCCCTCGACCACGTTGCGCAGATATTCGAGATAGCCTTCCAGCACATCGAGCGCGCCCAGGCGATTGAGCGCCTGGATCGTGTAATAGGCATCGCGAATCCAGCAGAAGCGATAGTCCCAGTTGCGCCCGGAATCGGCGTGTTCGGGAATCGAGGTGGTCAGTGCCGCCACGATCGCGCCGGTTTCCTCGAACTGGCACAGCTTGAGCGTGATGGCGCTGCGGATCACCGCGTCCTGCCATTCCAGGGGAGTGGCTAGGCCGCGCGTCCAGTGGCGCCATTCGGCAATCGTGCGCGCCAGCATTTCTTCCAGGCCATGGCCCAGATCGTTGGCAAAGCTTTCGTCCGGCCCCAGGAAGAAATGCAGCGTGCGCTCCACCCGGAACGATCGCTCGTCGTTCACCCAGCCGATCGGAGCATCGGTGGACAGGCGCAGAGTCAGGTCTTGCAACAGATAGCGGATATGGTGCGAACCGCTGGTGCGCGCCGGGACGGTGGCGCCCCATTCGCTGGCCGGCCGCAGCGCCACGCGGATGCGCGGGCTGCCCGCCAGGCGCCGCACGATGCGGGCAAATGCCACCGGCCGATACATGCGCCCGTGGTTCTTGTAGCGCGGGCAGAAATCGACCACCTCGATGGCGCCGCCCTGGGCATCGGTGTGGGTGGTGATCAGCACCGGAGTATTGCGGATATAGTGCTGCCGCGTCGCGACCACGTCATCCAGGGTGATCGACCAGAAGCCCTTGGCCGCCGGATCGCCCGGCGCCTTGTCATCAAGCAGCGCGCAAAACGTCGGGTCGCCATCGAGCCGCGGCACGCAGCCCCAGACCAGGTTGCCGCTGCGATCGATCATCCCGGCCACCTGGCAATTGCCGATCGGCCAAAGATCGACGCTGGCGGCGTGGCTGTTGTCTTCGGTCATTTCCGTCTCTTGCATGCGTGCCTGGGTCATTCCGGCACCTCCGCCGTGCCATCGGCAAAGGCGCGCAGGAACGCGCGCACCGCATGCGGCGAGGGCAAGGCCAGGGTGGCGGCCGTGCTGCTGCCGTTGAGCGCCCGTTCGCCCACCAGCACGCCATGGCCGCCCAGCGCGCGGGCAGCGGCAAACCCGGCCTCGTCGGTCAGGTCATCGCCAAAGAACACCGGCCGCGTGCCGATCATGCCCTTGCGCGCCATCAGGCGGCGTACCGCCTGCCCCTTGTCGCCGCCGGGCATGCGCAGTTCCACCAGGTCCTTGCCGTGCTGGATCTTGAGGGCGTGGCTATCAGCCAGTTGCACCGCCATGGTTTCGGCCTGTTGGCGCGCTTGCGGCGCCAGGCGCCAGTGAAAGGCCACGCCGTATGACTTTTCCTCGACCAGGCAGCCCGGCCAGGTTTGCGCCAGGCTATGAAATGCGCTGGCCACGTCATTCAACACGGCCAGGCGTTCGGGCCGCGCCCATACTTCGTTCCAGCGGTATTCGAGGCCATGACTGCCGGTCACGGGCAGCGCCTGGGCAATCGGGCCGAGAATGAGGTCGATCTGTTCGAGCGAACGCCCGCTGACCATGGCCAACCGCCCATCCAGACGCTCGGCCAGATCGCGCAGCAGCGCCCGCGTCGGGCCATCGGCGCGCACGGCTTCAGGGTCGTCGGCCAGCTCCAGCAGGGTGCCGTCGATATCGAGAAACACGGTCGCGCCTTCGAGCAAGCCGGGGCGCGGCGCAGGCAGTGTGGCGGGCATGGTGGCGGTAAAAGGAATGGGGGCGCTCCTTGGCTGTGGCTGTCAGCTGACGCGCCTTATCAATCGCCAAAACCCCCTTTGGTTCCCGTTTGTCGCCTGACGTGATCGGCAAGTAATTGTTTTTTAACGATCGAATGCTGCCAGAATAGGGCAGGGTCCGGCCTCGCCAGCATGGCATGCCTGCGCCAGGTGTTGCAGCGCGGCGCGCGCTTCTTCCAGCGCGGCGATCCTGGCGTCGAGCGTGGCGATCTGCTGCGCCGCCAATGCGTGCACGCGGGCACGATCGCTCGTGGCATCCAGCGCGAGCAGTTCGCTGATCTGCTCCAGCGTAAACCCGGCGGCCTGGGCAGCGCGGATGAAGCGCAAGCGGCGCACGTGGCTTTCGTCATAACGGCGGATAGCGCCGCCGGCACCATCCCCGCGCTCGGGCGTTTCGAGTATCCCGCGCCGCTGGTAATAGCGCACGGTTTCCACGCCCACTTCTGCCGCGCTGGCCAGGCTGGCGATCGTCAGGCGGCCGGGCGGTGAAGAAGCAGCATTTTGCGCAGGCATCCCTTGACTCCGTACCATGGTACGGACCCTATATGGGGTGCAGCTGCGCTGTTTCCAGCCGGTGTCCGTTGTAAAAAGGCCGCTGCTATGACCACTCCCGCCCCCCGCGCCGTCCTCTATCGCATGGTGATGGACAAGCATATTTGCCCATTCGGCCTCAAGGCCAAGCACTTGCTGCGCCAGCGCGGCTTTGCGGTGGAAGACCACTGGCTGCGCACGCGCGCGGAAACCGATGCGTTCAAGGCGGCGCACGATGTGCGCACCACACCGCAGGTGTTTATCGATGGCGAGCGGATCGGCGGCTATGACGATCTACGCCGGCATTTCGGCCTTGCGGTGCCCGATCCCAAGGCCACCAGCTATACGCCCGTCGCGGTGCTTTTTGCCCTGACCGCGCTGATGGCGCTGGCCGCCAGCCAGGCCGCGTTTGGCACCCCGTTCACCCTGCGCGCCGGCGAATGGTTCGTCGGCATGAGCATGGCCGTGCTGGCCCTGCTCAAGCTGCAGGATCTCGATCGCTTTGCCACGATGTTCCTGGGCTATGACCTGCTCGCCCAGCGCTGGGTGCCCTATGCCAGCGTCTATCCTTTTGCCGAGGCGCTGGCCGGCGTGCTGATGATCGCTGGGGTATGGACCTGGCTGTCGGTGCCGGTGGCGCTGTTCATCGGCACGATCGGCGCGGTCTCGGTATTCAAGGCCGTCTATGTCGACCGCCGCGAGCTGAAATGCGCCTGCGTGGGCGGATCGAGCAACGTGCCGCTCGGCTTCGTGTCGCTGACCGAAAACCTCGCCATGGTGGCCATGGCGCTGTGGATGCTGCTGCGCTGATGCCACGAAAAAGGGTGCCGGAACTTATGGTTCGCGGCACCCTTTGGGATCGATCAGATCATTCCCACTCGATCGTGCCGGGCGGCTTTGACGTATAGTCATAGACCACGCGGTTGATGCCCTTGACCTCGTTGACGATGCGCGTCGCCACGCGGCTGAGGAAGCCGGCGTCGAAGGGATAGATATCGGCGGTCATGCCATCGGTCGAGGTAACCGCGCGCAGTGCGCAGACCGAATCATAAGTGCGATGGTCGCCCATCACGCCCACGGTGCGCACCGGCAGCAACACGGCAAAGGCCTGCCAGATCGCGTCGTAGAGCCCGGCGTTGCGGATTTCCTCGAGGTAGATCGCGTCGGCCTTGCGCAGGATGTCGCAGCGCTCGCGCGTCACTTCGCCGGGGATGCGGATGGCCAGGCCCGGCCCGGGGAACGGGTGTCGGCCCACGAAGATATCGGGCAGGCCCAGCTCGCGGCCCAGTGCGCGCACTTCGTCCTTGAACAGTTCGCGCAAGGGCTCGACCAGCTTCATGTTCATGCGTTCGGGCAGGCCACCCACGTTGTGGTGGCTCTTGATCGTCACCGAAGGCCCGCCGGTGAACGACACGCTTTCGATCACATCGGGATAGAGCGTGCCCTGCGCGAGGAAATCGGCGCCACCCACCTTGCGCGCCTCGGCCTCGAACACGTCGATGAAGGTCTTGCCGATGAACTTGCGCTTGGCCTCGGGGTCGGTCACCCCTTCCAGGCCCTTGAGGAACAGCGTGGACACGTCCACGTGGACCAGCGGGATGTGATAGTGGTTGCGGAACAGCGAGACCACCTGTTCCGCCTCGCCCAGGCGCATCAGGCCATGGTCGACGAACACGCAGGTCAGCTGGTCACCGATCGCCTCGTGGATCAGCACGGCGGCAACGGCCGAATCGACCCCGCCCGAAAGGCCGCAGATCACGCGGGCATCACCCACCTGAGCGCGGATTTCCGCGATCTTGGTCTTGCGGAATTCGGCCATGGTCCAATCGCCGGTGCAGCCGCAGACGTGGCGCACGAAATTGGCGATCAGCTTGCCGCCATCGGGGGTGTGGACCACCTCGGGGTGGAACTGCGTGCCGTAATACTTCTTTTCGTCGTTGGCGATGACGGCAAAGGGCGCGCCATCGGACACCGCGACGATGCGGAAGCCCGGCGCAAACTGCGTCACCTTGTCGCCGTGGCTCATCCACACCTGGTGGCGTTCGCCCACGGTCCACAGCCCGTCGAACAGCACGCAAGGCTCGGTCACGGTCAGGAACGCCCGGCCGAATTCGCCCGAATCGCCTGGCTGCACTTCGCCGCCGAGCTGGTGGCTCATCACCTGCTGGCCATAGCAGATGCCCAGGATCGGCAAGCCGCTGTCGAACAGCACCTGCGGCGCGCGCGGGCTGCCATCGGCAGGCACGCTGGCGGGCGAGCCCGAGAGGATGATGCCCTTGGGCTTCATGCGGTGGAATGCCGCCTCGGCCTGGGTGAACGGGGCGATTTCGGAATAGACGCCGGCCTCGCGCACGCGGCGTGCGATCAGCTGCGTCACCTGGCTGCCAAAATCGACGATGAGGATCGATTCGGGGGCCGATTCTTCGGGCTGGATAGTCATGGCTGGCCGATAAGGAAGGCGGGCCAGACTGTCCAGCACTTGGCCAGCTGTCGGCGCAAATTCTGCGCCACAGCCCGCAGTGTGGCGTCATGGCCGCGCAATGCGGTAAAACTGTTGCGGATATGTCACGATAACTACGGTTGCGCGATGTGGATTGCGTTTTGCGCAAGTGCTGGCGCCAGGATCGCACTTGTAACAAAACCGCCTCGTCTTATGTGGGCGTCAGTTCGCGGCTCCGAGCCTTACCCTGCCGGCGCGACGGACTGAGAGGATCCTGCAAGGTTTAACAATGAACTTTGCAATTCGCAGGAAATCAGGAGCACACCATGCGCAAGATCGCAACCGTTGTGCTGCCGCTCATCCTCGCCGCTGGTCTCAGCGGCGCGATGTTCACTGCCACGCTTGTCTAAGCGCTGGCGGCAGCACTGATATATGTCTGGTCGGTCCTCTCAAGCGACCATGGCATATCTATGAGATAGTAAGTAAAGCCCCGCAGCGCGATGTCACCGCATCGCGGCGGGTCTTAAAGCGGCGGTCCGGTGGGGCCGCCGTTTTGCGTTTCGGACAATTGTGTCTTATGGGATACACTTGTTCCTCTGGGGAAACCTTCTACCCATCCGGCCATGTCCGCCGCTCTCGCCATGCCTTCTGCCGTCACGCGTTTCGCGCCCAGCCCCAATGGCCCGCTGCATCTTGGTCATGCCTGGGCCGTGATCGTGGCGCACGATCGCGCGCAGGCCGATGGCGGCACGTTCCTGCTGCGGATCGAGGATATCGACGGCGCGCGCAGCCGGCCCGAACTCGCCGTAGCGTTTCGCGCCGACCTCGCCTGGCTTGGCCTGTCATGGCATGAGGTGACGCCCCAGTCGCAGCGCCTGGCGCACTATCGCCGCGCCGCCGATCACCTGCGCGCAGCGGGGCTGCTCTATCCGTGCCGCTGCACCCGGGCAGAGATTGCCGCTGCCGCCACGGCGCAGGGGCCGGACGGGCCGATCTACCCCGGCACCTGCCGTCAGCACCCGGTGGCGCCCGGCGCGGACGTGGCCTGGCGGCTGGACATGGCCAAGGCCGCTACACTGGCTGGCCCGCTGTCGTGGGTGGATGAGCGGCGCGGGGAGCAGCGCGCCACGCCGGAGATGTTTGGCGATATCGTGCTCTGGCGCAAGGATGCGCCGGCGTCCTATCACCTGGCTGCCACGGTGGACGATGCCGCTGACGGGGTGAGCGTGGTCACGCGCGGCATCGACCTGTTCCGCGCCAGCCACGTGCATCGCCTGCTTCAGGCACTGCTTGGCCTGCCGGTGCCGCGCTGGCACCACCATGCCGTGCTGATCGGCCCCGATGGCCGCAAGCTGGCCAAGCGTCGCGACGCTGCTGGCCTGGCAGAACGGCGCCTGGCCGGGGACGATGGCCTGGCGCTGGCTGCCGCATTGCGCGCTGGTCTTTTTGACACTGGCATTTGCCTGGCAGACACCATAGACCTGCTGCCATGACCTATGTGCTCGTGCCCCTGTTGATCGTGCTCATGGCGCTGACCGTCTGGTCGCTGCTGCGCGGCGTGATCGCGTTCCTGCGCACCACGCGCGAAGGCTTGGAGCGGGGCGAGGAAGGCGTGCGCGAGATGCAGCTGCTGCAGAACCGCATGATGTTCAATCGCATCAAGTTCCAGGGGCTGGCCATCGTCGTGGTCATCGTGTTGCTGATGGTCGGCGGCAAGAACTGAACGGGCTCGTTCCATTTCATGGTCAAGCTGAACAAGATTTACACCCGCACGGGTGACGATGGCACGACCGGGCTGGTCGATGGCTCGCGCCGCGGCAAGCACGAGGCGCGCATGGCCGCGATCGGCGAAGTGGACGAGGCCAACAGCGCGCTAGGCCTGGCCGCATTGGTCGTGCCGCCCGATGCTGGCGCGGAATTGACGCGCATCCAGAACGACCTGTTCGACCTTGGCGCCGATCTGGCCACCCCCGGCAGCGATTTCGCTCCTGGCGATATGACGCTGCGCGTGGTGCCGGGGCAGGTCGCCTGGCTGGAGGCGATGATCGACGCGCGCAATGCCGCGCTGCCGCCACTCACCAGCTTCATCCTGCCGGGCGGCAGCGAGGCGGCCGCGCGCGTGCACCTGGCCCGCGCGATTACCCGCCGCGCCGAACGCGCCGCCGTGGCGCTCGCCGCGCAAGAGCCGGTCAACCCGGCGGCGCTTGCCTATCTCAATCGGCTGTCGGATTATCTGTTCGTGCTGGCCCGCGCGCTCAATGCCGGGCGCGATCCGTTGTGGGTGCCGGGGGCCAGCCGCTGATCAACCGTGTAGAAGGATAGTGGGCATGCAGACCGTTGCCGTGATCGGGGCCGGGCAGATGGGCGCAGGCATTGCGCAGGTCATGGCCCAGGCCGGGCTGGCCGTGCTGCTGGCCGATGTGAACCTGGCCGCCGCCGAAAAGGGGCGTGACAAGATCGCCAAGGCGCTCGCGCGCCTGGTCGCCAAGGACAAGATCGGCGCCGCCGATGCCGATGCGATCGTGGCGCGCATCACCCCGGTGGCGGACTATGCGCCGATGGCTGCGGCCGACCTGATCGTGGAAGCCGCGACCGAGCGCGAAGACATCAAGCAGAAGATCTTTGCCGCCGCTGGCGCCGTCCTCGCGCCGCATGCGATCCTGGCGAGCAATACCAGCTCGATCCCGATCACCCGCATGGCAGCGGCCTCGCCCGATCCGGCGCGTTTCATCGGGCTGCATTTCTTCAACCCCGTGCCGGTGATGAACCTGGTCGAGGTGATCCCGGGCCTCGCCACCTCGGCCGCCACGCTCGATACGATGCGCGCGCTGGTCGGGCGGCTCAACAAGGAACTTGTGCTCTCGCAGGATGAGGCTGGCTTCATCGTCAACCGCGTGCTGATGCCGATGCTCAACGAAGCGGCCTTCGTGCTGGGCAGCGGCACCGCCAGCATCGTCGATATCGACAAGGCCTGTCGCCTTGGCCTCAACCATCCGATGGGGCCGCTGGAACTGGCCGATTTCATCGGGCTGGATACCTGCGTGGAAATCATCCGCGTGCTGCATTCCAGCACGGGTGACAGCAAGTATCGCCCCGCGCCGCTATTGGTGAAATATGTCGAGGCCGGCTGGCACGGCCGCAAGACCGGGCGCGGGTTCTATGACTATAGCGGCGAGATGCCTGTCCCCACGCGGTAGGCAAGTGCGGGGGAACGGGGCGCCGCGCGGCGCGTAGTTCCGGCAAAGGAGTGACGCGCATGAGCAAGGCAATCCCCGATCTCGCCCCCGAGGCGCACAACCAGGAACAGGACGATTCGTCGTCCCAGGCCCAGACCCTGGCCGATGAAGCGCTGGGCCGTGCCACCGCAGTGCTGGGCGCCGCCGAAGACAGCGAACGCGTGTCTGGCGATGGCGACGAGCCCGGCTCAACCCCCGATCTGGTCGATCACATGAAGCAGATGGTATCATCGGGCCGGATCGACATGGGCGCCTATCGCGGCGAGCGCAACGACGACGACGAGGAAGGCGGCCTGGGCGAAGCGGGCATCGACGACGATACCCCGCGCGGCGCGGAATAAGGCTTGCCGGGCGCTGTGATAGCGCCCTTCGACAAGCTCAGGGTGAACGGAACCATAGGGACAACCCTGGTTCCGTTCAGGCTGAGCTTGTCGAAGCCTTGAGGCTTACAATTCAGGCCGATGGTTGTTGGAGCGCCGCCAAGGCAATGCGGCGATAGATTCGCGCCAGTACGCGCAGGTCTTCCATCGCGACGGCCTCATCCTTCTTGTGCATCGTCGCATTGCACAGGCCGAATTCCACCACCGGGCACAGTGCGCGCAGAAAGCGCGCATCCGATGTACCGCCGGTGGTCGACAGTTCCGGCGTGACGCCGGTTTCTGTCTGCACTGCCTGCGCGATCAGCGTGGAAAAATCGCCGGGCAGGGTAATGAAGCTTTCGCCCGAAATAACCGCCCGCGCCGTGCCGCCATGGCGGCTGCCAATGGCGCTGACGCGATCGACCAGCCCCTGGCCGGTATGCAGATCGTTGAAACGGATCGACAGCCGGGCGCGCGCCTGGGCAGGGATCACGTTGGTGGCTGGGTTGCCCACCTCGATATCGGTGATTTCCAGGTTGGACGGCTGAAACCAGTCGCTGCCTTCGTCCAGCACCAGGCCATCGAGTTCGGCCAGCATGGCAATCAGCCGGGGAATGGGATTGTCCGCGAGGTGCGGATAGGCGACATGGCCCTGCGCGCCATCGACGGTGAGCCAGATATTGACCGAGCCGCGCCGGCCGATCTTCATCATGTCACCCAGCCGGTTGACCGAGGTGGGCTCTCCCACCAGGCACAGATCGGGCAGGCTGCCCTCTCCCGAACCAGCCAGCGCGCGCATGCGCTCGATCAGGGCGGCTGTGCCATAGCGCGCCGGGCCTTCCTCGTCGCCGGTGATGATCAGGCTGATCGTGCCGGCCTCTTGCGGGATTTCCGCCAGCGCCGCGACGAAGGCGGCGATCGCGCCCTTCATGTCCACCGCGCCACGGCCATAGAGCAGTTCGCCGCGCCGCTCGGCGGTGAACGGCGCGCTGCTCCAGCCCTGGCCCGGCGGCACCACGTCAAGGTGCCCGGCAAAGGCGAAGTGGCGGCTGCCGGCCGGGCCCTGGCGGATCGCGAACAGGTTCTCCACCGGCCCATCGGGCGCTTCGCCCTCGACAAAGCGGTGCACGGCAAAGCCCATCGGCACGACCATGGCTTGCAGCACATCGAACACGCTGCCGGTGGCCGGCGTCACGCTGGGGCAGTCGATCAGGCGTTCGGTCAGGGCAACGGGATCGGCGCTCATGTGTGGCTGGCTTCCTCGAACTGTTCGATGGTCCATTCTTCGTCTTCCGCTGCCTCGATCCAGGCCTGCATCCACGGATGCTCCCACAGCGCCTGCATATAGGCGACGGCAAAGCCGGGCACGCCCACGCCATAGGTGACGAAGCGCGAGACCACCGGGGCATAGATGATGTCGGCCGCGCTGAACGTGCCGAACAGGAACGGGCCACCCTGGCCAAAGCGGGCGCGCGCTTCGGCCCAGAGTTGCAGGATGCGCACGATATCGGCGCGCACATCGTCGCGCACCTCGGGCTGGGCCTGCCGGCGGCGGATGTTCATCGGCATGTGGCCGCGCAGCGCGAAATAGCCCGAATGCATTTCCGCCACCATCGATCGCGCCATGGCGCGGGCGGCATCGTCCTTGGGCCAGAAGCGATCGCGGCCCACCTTGTCGGCCAGATAGTCGATGATCGCCAGGCTGTCCCACACCACAGCATCGCCGTCCCACAGGATCGGCACTTTGCCCGATGACGGCGCCAGATTGGCATCGCGGCGCTTGGCCTCGTCCCAATCATCGCCATAGAGCGGAACGGTGATTTCCTCGAAAGCCAGGCCCGATTGCTTGGCGGCCAGCCAGCCGCGCAACGACCAGCTGGAATAATTCTTGTTGCCGATGACCAGCTTCATGCGGGGCCTTTCGCGTGGGGCGTGGCCTTTCCGCCTAAAGCCTGGGGGGCGGGCTGTCGAGGGTGTGGGCGTGGCGCTTGCCAGCGGGGGGCTTCGACAGGCTCAGCCCGAACGGGGATGAAAGTCTAAACTCCCCTCCTCTTCAGAGGAGGGGCCGGGGGTGGTGCGAAGGCTTGCGCCATGTTTCCACCACCCCCCGGCCCCCTCCTCTGAAGAGGAGGGGGAGGGAATGCGGGTCAGACCGCCGCGTCGTCCAGCACGGCGCCGCGCAGGGCGGCGATGCCCAGGCCCTTTTCCGACGAAGTCACGCTGACCTCGGGGTGGGCGGCGATGTGCTTGCGCGCGATGGTCTGGGTCTCTGCCACCACGTCGGCCAGTTCGCTGGCCTTGATCTTGTCGGCCTTGGTCAAGACCACGCGATAGCCGACGGCGGCTTCGTCGAGCATCTGCATCATTTCGGTATCGACCGTCTTGATGCCGTGGCGGCTGTCAACCAGCAGCAGCGTGCGCTTGAGCACCACGCGGCCACGCAGATAGTCGCGCACCAGGCGGCGCCACTGCTCCACCACCTTGGGCGGCGCCTTGGCAAAGCCATAGCCGGGCATGTCGACCAGGCGGAACAGGGTGGGGGTGCCCACCTCGAAATAGTTCAGTTCCTGCGTGCGACCCGGCGTGACCGAGGTGCGCGCCAGCGACTTGCGCCCGGTGAGGGCATTGAGCAGCGAGGACTTGCCCACGTTGGAGCGGCCGCAAAACGCGATCTCGGGAAAGTCCGGCTCGGGCAGGAATTTGAGTTCAGGGGCGGATTTGAGGAACTCCACGCGGCCGGAGAAGAGCGCGCGGGCGCGCTCTTCCAGAGCCATCAGGCGCAGGCCTTCTTCGTCGGGACCGGTGACGCTCACTTCTTTTTCGGCTTTGCTGTAATGGTGGCGTCGCGCGCGGCGGCGCGATCGAGGTTCTGCTGGTCCTTGGCCGCCTGCGCCTTCAACTGCGGATGGCGGCTATAGAGATAGCGCTGCTGGCCGATGGTGAGCAGGTTGGAGGTGATCCAGTAGAGCAGCAGGCCCGAGGCAAACGGCGCCATGACGAACATCATCATCCACGGCATCAGGCCCATGATCTGCTGCTGCGCGGGGTCCATCGCGGCGGGTTGCAGCTTGAACTGCGCCCACATCGTCACGCCCAGGATGATCGCCAGCACGCCGATGCCAAGATAGGCGGGCGGGGTGAACGGCAGCAGGCCGAACAGGTTGAGCACGTGGAGCGGATCGGGCGCGGACAAATCCTTGATCCACAGCACGAAGGGCTGGTGGCGCATTTCGATGGTCAGCACCAGCACCTTGTAGAGCGCAAAGAACACCGGGATCTGCAGGAAGATCGGCAGGCAGCCGGCCAGCGGGTTCACGCGCTCTTCCTTGTAGAGCTTCATGATTTCCTGCTGGGCCTGGGCCTTGTCGTCCTTGTAGCGTTCCTGGATCGCCTTCATCTTGGGCTGGAGCGCGCGCATCGCCGCCATCGAGGCGAACTGGCGCTGCGCCACCGGGAACATCATGCCGCGCACCAAGAGGGTGAGCAGGATGATCGCCAGGCCGAAGTTCTTGACGCCGTGGAACAGCGAATCGAGCAGCCAGAAGATCGGCTTTTCGAACCAGCGGAACCAGCCCCAGTCGATCGACAGCGACAGGTGCGTCACGCCCTGGTTTTCATAAGCCTCAAGGACGTTGTTTTCCTTGGCACCGGCAAACAGGCGCAGGGTCTGGCTCTGCGTCTGGCCGGGGGCCACGCTGGCGGCCGGCCAGATCAGGTCAGCAGCAAACAGGTTGTTGCCCAGCGCGCGGAAATCGGCGGCGGGCTTGGCCGCGCCATCGGCCGGGATCAGCGCCGAAAGCCAGTAGATGTCGGTAAAGCCGATCCAGTTGGCCGCGCCTGCCGGCGTGATCGAGCCGACCTTGGCGACATCGGTGTAGTTGTTGGAGAAATTGACCGAGCCATCGAACGCGCCGATCGGGCCGGAATGGACCTGCCAGGTATCCTGGCTCATCGTCTTGTCGGTGCGGTTGATGCGGGCAAACGGCGCGACCGAGGCAGCCGTGGGCGCGGCGTTGGTCACGCTCTGCGTCACGGTCAGCATGTAGTTCTGGTCGATCGCGTAGCGCAGGCTGAAGGTTTGCCCGGTGGGGTTGCGCCAGGTCAGCGTAACCGGGGTGGCCGGCGTCAGCTTGGTACCTTGCGCGGTGAACACGGTCTGCCCGTTGGGCGCGGCCACGCCGTTCTGCCCCAGCCAGCCGACCTGGGCAAAATGCTGCGCCGGGGTGCCGGCGGGCGAGAACAGGCGCACCGGCGGGCTGTTCTTGTCGATGGTTTCGCGATGGCGCACCAGCGTCAGGTCATCGACCACGCCGCCGACCAGGTTGATCGAGCCCTTGAGGCCCGGCGCATCGATCGGCACGCGGTTGCCTGCGGCCAGTTCCTGGGCCAGGTCCTTCTGCTCCAGCGCCACGTCGGCCGGGGCCTGCAGCCCGCCTTCGCGGGTGGGCTTGGCCGGCGGGCCGCTGCTGGCGGGCGCGGCCACGGGCGCCTGGCTGGCCATAGCCGCCGGCTTGCCCTTGGGCTGCGGATAGAAATAGGCGATGCCATAATCCCAGCCGATCAGCAGCAGGCCCATCAGGACCACCGCCAGGATCAGGTTGCGCTGTTTCTCCACTGTGCCTCGCGTTCGTTGAATCAAGCTGTTTGGGAAAGGGTGTTCAGGGGACGGGATCGTACCCGCAGCCACCCCAGGGATGGCAGCGCAATAGCCGCAAGGCGGCAAGCCAGCTACCCTTAATCGCACCATGCTTGGTCCACGCCTCGATCGCATATTGCGAGCACGAGGGGGCAAAGCGGCACGAAGGTGGCAAGACGCGGGATGGGCCAAGCTGCCAGCCCCGGGCGATGAGGATGAGCAGGCGCTTCATGGGCTCAGCGGCCGTAGGCGGGCTTGGGTTCGCGCGGTGGGCCGCGCCTGGTGCCGGGCTTTCCGCCCGATTTGCCGCCAGGCTTGCGGGGCGGATCGCCCTTGCCGGCAGCAGCGCGCGACAGGGCCTGGCCCAGTTCGCTGCGCAGCAGGGCGAAATCGCGCTCCACCCCGTTTTCGCGGCCGATTAGCACATGATCGGCGCCGGCAATGCCGTGGGCGGGCAGCAGTTCGCGCAGCAGCGCGCGAAAGCGCCGCTTCATGCGGTTGCGCGCCACGGCGTTGCCGATCTTCTTGGTGACGGTCACCCCGAATCGCAGCGAGCCGTCGGCGCGCGACAAGGGGTTCACCAAAAGCACGAATCCGGGCCTTGCGACCCGGATTCCGCGATTGGCGGCGAGAAAATCCGCACGCCGGGCCATCGTCGCCAAGCGGGCACTGCGCCGAGGAGAGCGGGCCGGATCGGCCCCGGTCTCAACCGACATGGTGCCCGAAGGGCGCGCGATCAGGCCGAGAGGTTCTTGCGGCCGCGGGCGCGACGAGCGCGCAGCACCTTGCGACCACCGACGGTGGCCATGCGGGCGCGGAAGCCGTGGCGGCGGGCACGCACGAGGTTGCTGGGCTGGAAAGTGCGCTTCATGGTTCAGCTCTTCTTCTTGTCTGGCGAATCGGTATAACAGGCACGCCGCCGCAACCGACGCCGAGCCGAAATCAGGGGTGCGCCGATAAGCGAGGGCGCGCCATCCGTCAAGCATTTGCCGAGGCGCGATTGTGCCACGCGGGCGCAAACCCGCAATGAAAATGCCATTGGCGAAATTCCCACAAGGTTCTAGGGCAAAGGCATGGTTGCCGACGAAACCGGGCAGGCCCAAAGCTGGGGCCGCATATGGCGCCGCAAGCCGGCCTGGCTGACACTGGCGCTGTTTGCCGTGCTGGCCCTGGCGCTGCTGGGTACCTTTGCCCTGATCTTTACCACGGTCGATGCCGAGCGCGTGCAGCGCGAGCAGGCGGCGCGCACCAGCGCGGTGCTGGCCGCGCTCGATGGCATCGTGGCGGCCACGCTCAACGGCGAAACCGGGCAGCGCGGCTATTACATCACCTATGACCGCCGCTATCTGGTGCCTTATACGCAGGGCCATGCCGCCTATGAGGCGGAAATCCGCGCGCTGCGCCGCCGCCTGGGCCAGGGCATCGATCCGCAGCAGGCCGCCCTGGTGGATGAGATCGAGCGCCTGGGCGATGCCAAGTGGGCCGAAATGGCCGGCACGGTGGAACTGGTGCGGCGTGGCGAACTGGTCGAGGCACGGGTGCGCACCCTGTCTGACGAGGGGCAACTGGCGATGGAGGCCCTGCGCCAGGCCGTGGGCCGGCTGGAACGTACCGAGCGCGCGCGGCTGGATGCCGCGACCGACAGTGCTGCCATGGCCGAGGCGCGCGTCATACCCTCGCTGGGCCTGCTGGCGGTGATCATCACCATCGCGCTGATCCTGGGGCTGTGGCAGGTGATCCGCACTGCCCAGGCGCAGGCAGCCGCTGCCAATGCCGCGCTGATCGCCGAGGCGCGCGACCGCGCCGACCTGCTGGCGCGCGAGCTTAATCATCGCGTAAAGAACCTGTTCGCGGTGATCCTGGCGATCGTGAAGATGTCGGCCCGGGGCGATACCGCCGCGGCCCCGGCGGTGGACCGCATTGCCAAGCGCATCCACGCCCTGGTCACCGCGCACGATGTGACGCAGGGGCGCCACGATGGTGATGGCGAGGTGGACCTGGCCGATCTGGTGACCAAGGCGATCGCGCCCTACCGCTCTGACAGCGAACGCTGCAACCTTTCGGGCGGGACACTGGTTGTGTCGGGCCGCCACGCCGTGCCGCTGGGCCTGGTGCTGCACGAATTGGTGACCAATGCCGTCAAGTATGGCGCCTGGTCGGCCCCGGGCGGACTGCTCGAGGTGCGCTGGGAACACCATGCGGCGGACAAGACCGTGCGCCTGGTGTGGCAGGAACGCGCCGCCGCGCCGCTGGTGCTGCCCGAAGACGGCGTGCCGGCGCGCGAAGGCTTTGGCTCGGCGCTGATCCGCAGTTCCGAACGCCAGCTCGACGGGCGCATCGTGCGGCGCTTTTCGCCCGAGGGGATCATGGTGGAGATTACGTTCCCCCACGCATGATCCCGCCGGATCATCCCTTGGGCGCCTGGCCTTACGGCTTGGGCGCGGTGGCCGACCAGTTCACCAGCGTCTTGAAATAGGCCAGCGTTTCTTCCAGCGCGCGATTGCCCAGGTCCGATCCTTCGGGCGGGAAGAAGCTGAGCTTGACGATCACCGTGCGCGTGGCGGGGTGGACGTAGATGAACTGCCCCTGGAGGCCGAGCGCGGTATAGGCGCCGGTATCGTCGACCTTCCACCACTGGAAGCCATAGCCGGAGCGGGCGAAGGGATCGGTCACGCTGGCCGGCGGCGGCGGCGTGCCGGGATCGGCATTGGGCACCATCGCGGTTGCCTGGTGGACCCAGTCGGCTGGCAGGATCTGGCGGCCGTTGAACTTGCCTTCGTCGAGCATCATCTGCCCCAGGCGGGCAAAATCGCGCAGCGTGGCGTTATAGCCCATGCCGTTAAGCTCGCGCCCCACGCCCGGCGCGCCATCGGCCAGCCAGAAGCCATAGGATTCCATGCCCATCGGCTGCCACAGGGTGTTGGTCATGTAGGTGGCCAGCGGCTGCTTGGTCGCGCGTTCGAGAATCCAGCCCAGCACGCTGGTATCGAGCGTGGAATAGTTGAAGTGGCTGCCCGGCTTCCATTTGCGGCCCAGGCGCGGCGCGGTGTCGGCAAAGCGTTCGGTGTTGGCGACGATGGCGTTGAGGAAGATCTTGGCGGCCACGCTGGGCGTTGCGCCAAAGTCATAGCGTTCCTCGTAATCCACGCCCGAGCGCATCTGGAGCAACTGGCGGATCGTTACCCCGTCATAGCCCGACCCCTTGAGTTCGGGGACATAGTCGGTGGCGGGCTGGTCGATCGACTTGATGAAGCCCTGGTTGACCGCGATGCCGACCATGATCGAGGTGATCGACTTGGCCATCGAGAACGAGATGTAGTGCGTGCTGGCATCGGTGTTGTTGCGATAGCTTTCGTGCACGATCTTGCCGTCGCGCATCACCAGCAGGGCATTGGTGAAAGTGCGGTCTTCCCACTGGTCCTCGGTCATTTTCGTGGTGCCGAGCACGGCATCGGGCAGGGCCTGGTCCACGCGGGGCAGCGCGGCGATCGGGCCGGAACGCGGCACCGGGCGGGTCTGGAACAGCTGATCCATGGTGTGGAAGGTCAGCATGTTTTCCGGCGCTTCGAGCATGTGGGTGCGCGCGGCGGCCAGGTTGGGCGGTACCTGGCCATTGGGCAGGACATGGGGCGGCGCGGTTTGCGCCAGGGCGGGCGTGGCGAATGCCTGGGCCAGGGCGAGGGTGGCGCTGGCCAGCGCGAGCGCGGCCTTCTTGCGGGGGAAAACCATGGGGAAGCAGCCTTTGCAGCAGGGAAGGAACAAGGGAAAAGTGGCCGGAAGCATCAGGGTGCTTCCGGCCCAGTGCAGGGGGTGCCCCTTGGCGGGGCACCCGGCATTACTGGCGCATCAGCAGGGTGAGGCCGAACGTGCGCGGGCGCTGTGACAGGTTGCGATAGGTGCCAACGCCGCTCACCTCGATCGAGCGGGACAGGATCGTGGTTTCGTTGGTCAGGTTGTCGACAAACAGCGAGAGATCATAGGCGCCCTTGCGCAGCCCGGCGCGCAGGCTGGCATAGTGCACCTGGGGCAGGGCATAGGCGCCGGGATCATAGCTGCTGGTGCTGCTGTCGGTGACGGCCGACATCCTGGCCTTGCTCTTGTACGAATAGTCGGCGCGCAGATAGGCCGTGGCGCTGCCGACCGGCGCTTCATAATTGGCGCCGATCGTGGCCGTCCACGGATGGGTTTCCAGGTGATCACCCACTGCGGCGATCAGCTGGCCGGCCTGGGGATTGGGCTGGCCGCTGACATTCTGGGTCAGGTGCGCGTCGGTATAGGCCAGCGTTCCATCCAGGGTGAACGCGGGGCTGATCCGGGCCGTCGCCTGGATGTCGAAGCCCTGGCTGCGTGCCTTGCCCAGGTTGGCAGTGAACTGCGCGCCGCAATGCTGGAGATAGACGTTCTGCTGAATGTTGCTCCAATCCACGTGGTAGGCGCTGGCTGCCAGGCTGACCCCGCCCACGCGCGTCTTGGCGCCGGCTTCATAGCTCCACAGGCTGTCGGACTTGTAGGTGCTGGGCACATTGGCAAAGCCATAGTTGGCAAGGTCCGTCCCGCACTGGCTGAGCGGCACCGGCGCATTGGTGCCGCCGATGCGATAGCCCTTGGCCGCCGTGGCATAAATCAGCGTGGTTGGCGTGGCCTGCCAGTTGAGCGCGAACTTGGGCGTGACCGGGTTTTCGCTGACCGACTGCTGGTCCTGCAACTGATAGCCCGAGACTGGGCCCTGGAACAGCGAATTGCCTTCGAACTTGGTGTGCGCCACGCGCACCCCGGCGGTTACCTTGAGAGTGTCGGTCAGCTTGAGCGACCCTTCGGCAAAACCGGCCAGCTGTTCGTCGGCGCCGCGTCCGCTCCCAGCCAGCGAATAGAGCCCATCGACCAGCGGCACGCCGAGCACCACTTCGGGCGGCACGCCGCCAAAAATGTCGGCAAAGTTGGGATCATAGACCTGTTCGGCGAAATGCTGGACCGACTTGGCATAAAAGCCGCCGATCACCCAGGTGAAGCGCGCATTGGCGTTGGTGGATTGCAGGCGCACTTCCTGGGTGAACGTGCGCTGGTCGTTGCGCATATAGGCCAGGGCCTTGTGATCGGTGCCGACCCAGGGCGTGCCGGCAAAGACCGCCGGCCAGATTGTGGAATAGTCGATCTCGCCGCTTTGATCGCGCACATAGTAAGAGGTGTTGCTGATCAACTGCGCGCCGCCGAGATCGGCGCTGATGTTGAGCGCGGGCAGATAGAAGCGATCGCGATCGGGCGAGCCATTGGGCGCCCCGCTGACGTACTGGCCCTTGCTGGGGTTGGACAGCGCCTTGTAGCCCGGATCGCTGGGAGCGAGGCCGTTGTTTTCCCACCATGGGCTGGTGTCGTTGTTGACGCGCTTTTGGTAATAGAGCGAGGGCGTGATTTCGACGCCATCGACCGGCGCCCACTTCAGCGCAAAGCGCGCCACTTGCGTCCAGCTCGAATTGACGTTCTTGAGATAGGGCGCGTTGGTCAGGATGGGATTGGCATCCTGCCGGTCGATCCACCCGCCATCGTGGCGATACCACACGCTGGCCGCCAGACCGAGCTTGTCGCGCACCAGCGGCGCGGTGATCGATACGCCGAGCTCGCCCGAGGCGGCGCCGCCCTGCGTGGCCGAGGCTTCGGCGCGGCCATAGATATGCGTGTCGGTCAGGCTGGGCTGGGTGGTGATGAAGCGCACCGTGCCGCCTTCCGAACCGGCGCCGAACAGCGTGCCCTGCGGCCCGCGCAGCACTTCCACGCGCGCCAGATCGAACACCGCGGGAAAGGCGTTGGTGGTTGAATAGCCCACGACGCGGCTCTGGATAGGGGTATCGTCGATATAGACGCCGGTGGTGGCCGCCCCCACGGTGGAACTGATGCCGCGAATGGCGATGTTGGTCTGGTTGCCGAAACCGTTGGGATCGAACTGGATGCCCGGCGTCTGCCGCACGACGCCCGAAATGTCCTTGATGCCGCGCGCATCGAGCGAGGCCTGGCTGAGCGCGGTGACCGATTGCGGCACTTTGCTCAGCGATTCGGCGCGGCGGGTGGCCGTGACCACGATTTCGCCGGGGGCGGCATCGGCGCTTGTTGCAGTTGCCGGCGTGCCGCTGCCATCCTGCGCCAGTGCCGGCCCGCTGCTCCAGGCCAGGGCCATGGCCACGGGAGCGCCTGCGAACGAATGGAAATGTCTGGGCTGCATCTTCTATCCCTCATGCTGCGGCGGTTTGGAACGCGTCCGTTCCGCCTTGTCGCGGGGGATGATGGGGCCAGAGGTTGCGGCCCTGCACCTCCCATATGGGATATAGTCTGCGATCTCAGTTTGGGCGTGGCGGAACGGGTACCGGGGGCAGGGTGCCGTTGCCCTGGGCCGAGAGCGAATGCAGGATCAGGCGAACGAGATCGGCCTGGCGCCCGGTGCCGGTCTTGCCGAACAGCTGCTTGAGCTGGATGCGCGCGGTGCCGGTGGTAATACCGCGGCGGGCGGCATATTCGCTGACCGTGTCGCCCGCGGCCAGGGCAGCGGCCAGTTGCGCTTCTGCTCCCGTCAGGCGGAACAGGCGCGCCAGGGCTGATGGCACGATCTGGACGCGGCGTTCCGGCGCCGCGATCAGCAGCAGCACTTCATCGCGCGCGGCCGCACCGATGCCGGCCTGGTTGGCGCCCGACACGGCCCGCACATGCAGCGGATCGTCTCCCGGGCTGCCCAATGCCAGCACATCGGCATGGCCGACGGCGGCATCGGCAACCAGCGCCTTGAGCGCGGCATTGGCTTGCGCGTTGTGCGCGGTCAGCATGCCGTTGCGCACGCCCAGGTGCCGGTTATAGGCGAGGAGCGTCTCGGCCACCGGATTGCTCCATGCCACGCGCAGCGTGCGATCGCAGCTGGTCATGGCCAGGTCGGTGGCGCTGATCGCCTGTTCCAGCGTGCGCACCCGCGCCGCGTTTTCCGAGGTTTTGAGCCACAGGCTGACCGCCTGGCTGAGGTGGGGCTGCAACTGCTGCAGGAATTCCACCTCGCCGGCGTTGACGTCGCGGTCATCACCGGGCTTGCGATGGAACACCAGCGAGAAATGGCTGTTCGGGCTGAGGCCGAAATCGACCCAGAACGCCGGCCCCAATCCGCAGCGCGCCAACCCTTCGCGCATGGCGCGATGTTCGTTTTCGGAATGATCCAGGCTTTGGAAATCACTGCCGATCCCGGTATCGGGATGGCGCAGCGCGCGTTGGCGATGAAAGCGGGGATTGGCGCCGGAATTGGCCCAGGAATCGTGAATGGCCGCATGGCGCAACGATACCGAATCCCGCGCCGTCCACACCTGTTGCAGGCAGGAGCGGGCCGAAGACAGCACCTGCGCCACCACGCTTTCCAGGCCCATGCGATCGCGCAGCGTATCGAGCACGACCTGCCAACGCGCCTCATGCTCTACCGAGCCGTAGAGGTCGAGCAGCAGCGAAGAGTCCGAATGCGTCATGGGCAGCCTGGTCCGGGCTATGTCAGGATGTTGCTGTACCCCATGCCCGCTGCCAAGGCAAAGGGTCGCTGTTGCCCACCACGCCCAGGGCGGCGGGGCGTTCAGCCCTGCGGCGCGGCGACCAGGCCGACGATGCCAAGCGCCAGCGCAACGACGATCATGGCGAGCGCCAGGCGCCGCCGCCGTCGCAGCGCACGGGCGGCGCGGCCATGGCTGCCCGTGCGCTGCGAGGCGGCCTGCCAATCCCATCCCTGGCCATCGATCCATTTGCGGATTTCCTGCCCGGCCAAGGTCCACACGCCGGCCGCCAGCAGGGCGCAGGCCAGCGCGACCAGCGCCAGCGGCGCGGCAGGAATACCGGCGCCGGTGGCGGTTCGGCATTGTGCCAGGCTGGCGCGTGCCTGGGCCGTGGTGCAAGGGCCGCTGGCATTGGCCGTGTCCAGCGGGTTTCCGGCAAGGTCGGTGGTCTGCGCGGCGTTGACCGGCGTGGCCGGCCCGGCGGGAATGCCGTTGTCCTGGCTCTGCCCCGCCGTGGCGGCGTCTCGGTGTTGCCCAGAGTGTGCCATCGATCATCGCCTGTTGCGTGGTGTTACCGGCAAGGCAGGTGCCTGACGCCCGCCAAACCGCCGATGGCGGGCAGATTACGGCTGGTTCATCCGCCTGTCAGTCCCGCAGGTTCCGCCATCACCATGGGTGGATATACCCGCCGCCCGAATCGTGTTACCCGCACGGCCCCCATGACTGCACAGATCGAACCCTTTCACGCCATTGCCGTTTCCACCCTGGCGCACCGTATCGCCGCCGACGCGGCTGCGGCCGGCCGGCCGGTGATCCACATGGAATTCGGCCAGCCCTCCACTAGCGCGCCCGCGGCCGCGATTGCCCGTGCCCATCACGTGCTGGATACCCAGGCGCAGGGCTATTGGGAAAGCCAGGCGCTGAAAGAGCGCATTGCCCGGCATTACCAGGACACCGCCGGCGTCACGCTCGATCCGGCGCAGGTGGTACTGACCTGTGGTGCCTCGCCGGCGCTGGTCATGGCGCTGACCCTGCGCTTTGCCCCCGGTGCGCGGGTGGCGATCGCCCGGCCCGGCTATGTCGCCTATCGCAATACCCTGCGTGCGCTGCACATGGAGCCGGTCGAACTGGTGTGTGGCCCGCAGGAACGCTTCAACGTCACCGCCGCTGCCCTGGCGGCCATGGAGCCGGCCCCCGACGGGTTGATCCTGGCCAGCCCGGCCAACCCCACCGGCACAGTGATCGCACCCGATGAACTGGCGGCCATCGTCCAGGTCTGCCAGACACGCGGCATCGCGGTGATCAGCGACGAGATCTATCACGGCCTCACCTATGACGGTGCGCAGGCGCAGACCCTGCTTGCCGTCGATCCCGAGGCGGTGATCATCAACAGCTTTTCCAAGTACTTCTCGATGCCGGGTTGGCGCCTTGGCTGGCTGGTGGTGCCGCCCGCGCTGGTCGACCAGGCCCGTGCGCGGATGGGCAACCTGTTCCTTACCCCGCCGGTGCTCAGCCAGAATGCCGGGCTGGTGGCATTCGAATGCCAGGACGAGTTACAGGGCCATGTCGCCGCCTATGCGCGCAACCGCCAACTCGTGCTTGATGCCTTGCCGGCGCTGGGCCTGGCCCGCATCGCCCCGCCCGATGGCGCATTCTATGTCTGGGCCGATATCGGCCACCTGACCGACGATTCGATGGCGTTCTGCCTCAAGCTGCTGGAAGATACCGGCGTGGCCACGGCACCGGGGATCGATTTCGATCCGGTCGAAGGGCGCCGCTTCTTCCGCATCAGCTT
The DNA here is from genome assembly GCF_003058045.1 of Novosphingobium sp. GV079. NCBI lineage: Bacteria > Pseudomonadati > Pseudomonadota > Alphaproteobacteria > Sphingomonadales > Sphingomonadaceae > Novosphingobium > Novosphingobium sp. GV079. The sequence continues at coordinate 382,168 of NZ_QBUE01000005.1, forward strand.
TGCCGTTTCCACCGCCGAGGTGGAAGACGCGCTGGCGCGGATGAAGCCGTGGTTTGCCGCGCGGATGGCCGAAGCGGCAGTCTGAACCGTAATATCCATGCTATCATCGATAGCGCGGATATCACGGTGAGGGCTGATCGAGTACCTGGCGGCGGGCATGGCGCAGTGCCAGCCAGGTCGCCAGCATCACCAGCGGGGTGATCACCCCCACCGCAAGGCGCGCATCGAAGTGCACCAGGCTTTCCCCGCCTTCCAGCACATGGCCGATCAGCGCCGTGGCATAATAGCTGATCCCCACCACCGACAGCCCTTCGACCAGGTGTTGCAGGCGCAACTGGCGCACCGCGCTGCGTTCGAGCGAGGCGAGCAGCGCGCCGTTCTGGTTTTCGATGCGGGTCTCGATGCGGGCGCGCAGCAGGGCGGTAAACTGCCCGGCGCGCGCCGCCACCTGGCGTTCGCGACGGGAAAATGCGGCGCAAGTGCGCACCGCCGGCAGGAAGCGGCGCTGGGTAAATTCGCCCAGCGAGAGAAAGCCGGGAATCGGGCGCGGCGCCAGATCGGCCAGCCGTTCTTCCACCAGCAGGGCATAGGCGGCAGTCGCGCTCATGCGGTAGTCGGTGGCACTGGCCACGGCGGCAATCGCCAGCGACAGGCCGGAAAGCTGGTCCATCAGGTCATCGTCGCGCACATCGTCGCGGGTCAGCGCCTCGCCCAGGCGGCGCAGGACTGCTTCGGCCTGGTCCAGCCGGGGCCAGGCCGCGCGCGCCACTGGCAGGCCGAGCAGTGCCAGGTTGCGATAGCTGCTCAATTCCTGCAACCGCTGCACCGCGCGGGTCAGGTCGCCCCCTTCCAACCCGCATGCGGCCACCAGCATGCGGCCATAGCCATCCTCGCCGATGTGAAAGTCTGACCAGATGCGCATCGGCCCGGCCACGTGGCACGAGACCAGGTCATCGTGCACCAGGCCCATGGCCGGCATCACCTGGGCGGCGGCGGCCTCGTCGGCCACGATCACCAGCCGCGTGGCGCGCACCGTCGCGCCGGGCAGGCTTTCCATCCAGGCAGTCGCATCAGCAAGATCGACGTCGCATGGGGCAAACAGCGTCTGGGTGCTGGCCTCGCTATGCCGTTCCCAGGTGAACGATACGCCACCGGCCAGGGTGCCCGAAACGTGGCGGCGATCGGCGCGGCGTACCTCGCCACCTTCGGGCATGGCTGCCCAGGCTGCCCACTCGGCATCGCGCGCGGCATCGTCCACCAGCCGCACCTGCTGCACCACCTGCATCGGCGCGCGCAGCACGGGCCAGCGACGCAGATGCATCTCGTTCACGATCTGCCGACGCCATTCGTGTTCGTGCATGGCTGTTGCCCTCTTCCCTGGCGCAATCATGCGCGCAGGGGAGAGGGCGTGCAAGTGTACTCGGGTCTAAGGCTTGTAGCGCCGTTCGCGCGCGGGCGGGTACTTGGCGTGGAGCGCCTTGGCCCGCGTTGGGCGGTCCATCAGTTCGCCCTGGCAGTTGGGGCAGCGGTCATCGAGGTCTTCGGCGCATTCGGCGCAGAACGTGCATTCCATCGAGCAGATGAAAGCGCCGGGCGCTTCGGCGGGAAGCTCGGTGCCGCAGTTCTGGCAATCGGGGTGCATGGCAAGCATGTCTGGTTCTCCGCTCAGGCCGCAGCCTTGCGCACGGCATTGCAGATGGCGTCGACCACTTCAGCCACTTCCTCGGCATCGTCGGCCTCGGCCATGACGCGGATCACCGGCTCGGTGCCCGAGGGGCGGATGACCAGGCGGCCGCGGCCAGCGAGCCGCGCCTCGGCCTGGGCGATGGCCTCCTGCACGCTTTCGGCCTCGAGCGGCTTGCCGCCGGCAAAGCGCACGTTCTTGAGCAGTTGCGGCACGGGATCGAACAGGTGCAGCGTCTGGCTGGCCGGCTTGCCGCTGGAAACCAGCGCGGCCAAGACCTGCAACGCCGCGATCGTGCCATCGCCGGTGGTGGCGTGATCGGTCAGGATCATGTGGCCGGACTGTTCACCACCCACGTTGAACCCGCCTTCGCGCATCTTTTCCAGCACGTGGCGATCGCCCACGGCGGTGCGCACCAGGTCCAGCCCCTTGCTGCGCAGGAAGCGTTCGAGGCCCAGGTTCGACATCACGGTGGCGACCACGCCGCCGCCGGTTAGCGCGCCGCGTGCGGCGAGCTGGCTGCCGATCAGCGCCATGATCTGGTCACCATCGACCGTCTGGCCCTTTTCATCGACCACGATCAGGCGGTCGGCATCGCCATCGAGGGCGATGCCGATATCGGCGCGCACTTCGCGCACCTTGGCCTTGATCGCGTCGAGGTGGGTGGAGCCGACATTGAGGTTGATGTTCTTGCCATTGGGCTCAACCCCGATGGCGATCACTTCGGCGCCGAGTTCCCACAGCGCCGAGGGCGCCACGGTATAGGCCGCGCCATTGGCGCAATCGACCACGATGCGCAGCCCGTCGAGGCGCAGGTTATGCGGCAGCGAGGCCTTGACCGCGTGGATATAGCGACCGCGCGCATCCTCAATGCGGCGGGCACGGCCCACTTCGCTGGCCGGCGCCAGGTCAAGCTCATCCTCCAGCATGGCCTCGATCGCCAGTTCGTCTTCATCCGACAGCTTGAAGCCATCCGGGCCGAACAGCTTGATCCCGTTGTCTTCGAACGGGTTGTGGCTGGCCGAGATCATCACGCCGACATCGGCGCGCATTTCGCGCGTGAGCATAGCGACGGCGGGCGTGGGCATCGGGCCGAGCAGGACCACGTCCATGCCCACGCTGGTGAACCCGGCGGTCATCGCGTTTTCCAGCATATAGCCCGACAGGCGGGTGTCCTTGCCGATCACCACGCGGTGGCGATGATCGCCCCGCTGGAAATAGGTGCCGGCGGCCTGGCCCACTTTCATGGCGGTTGCCGCGGTCATCACCCCGGCATTGGTCCGGCCCCGGATGCCATCGGTGCCGAAGAATTTTCGTCCCATCGCGAAGATCTTGTCCCTTTGCCTGGCGCCACCAAGGCGCCATTGCATGTGCCTCCTACACCATTATTCTCACCATGGCATGAACCAAGCGATTACCGATCCGTCATCCGCTCCCGAAGGGGGGCTTCCACCCATGGCCCATGTACCGGCCCTGTGGATCTTCCTGGGGCTGGTCGGCGGGCTGGCGCTGGGCCTGGCGCTCGCCTTTGCCGCGCCGGCCGCGCTGCCGCCGATCCTGGCTGTGGCCGGGCCGGTGGGCGATCTGTGGCTGCGCGCGCTGCGGGCCACGATCATGCCGCTGGTGGTGGCGCTGCTGTTCACCGGCGTGGTGCAGACCGTAGCGGCCGCGCGCGCCGGGGCGATGGCGCGGCGCGCGCTGGCCTGGTTCATGGTCGTGCTGGTGGGCGGCTCGGCCATGGCCGGTCTGTTCACACCCACGCTGCTGGCGCTGGTGCCGATCCCGCAAGGCGCGGGCGCGGCGCTGCGCGCCAATGTCGGCGCGGCGGCCGCGGGCACGGCCACGACCATGCCGGCGTTCGGCGATTTCATCACCTCGATGGTGCCGGTCAACGTGTTCACCTCCGCAGCGGCCGATGCGGTCCTGCCGGTGATCCTGTTCACCGGTATGTTCGCCATGGCCGCCACGCGGCTGCGCAGCGCGCAACGGCAAAGCCTGACAGTCTTTTTCGAAGGCATTGCCGGGGCGATGCTGGTGGTGATCGGCTGGGTGCTGTGGTGCGGGCCGGTGGGCGTTTTCGCGCTTAGCCTGGTGGTGGCGGCCAAGAGCGGCACTGCCGCGATCGGCGCGCTGGCGCACTATGTGGTGATCGTGGCGCTGACCGGCACGGTGGTGTTCCTGGCGGCCTATCCGCTGGCGGTGCTGGGCGGGCGCCTGCCGCTGATCCGCTTTGCCCGCGCGATGCTGCCGGCGCAGGCGCTGGCGCTGTCCACGCAGTCCTCGCTCGCCTCGCTGCCGGCCATGCTCAACGCCTGCCGCACCCTGGGCCTGCGCGATGCGACCAGCGAACTGGTCTTGCCGCTGGCCGTGGCGCTGTTTCGCGGCACCGGGCCGGCCATGAACTTTGCCGTGGCGATCTATGTGGCGCACTGGTTTGGCGTGCCGGTGGATGGCTGGCACATGCTGGCTGGCTTTGCCGTGGCCAGCGTGATGAGCTTTGGCGCGGTGAGCCTGCCGGGCACGATCAGCTTCGTCACCTCGATCGGCCCGATCGCGCTGGCCATGGGCGTACCGGTGGAGCCGCTCGCGCTGCTGGTGGCGGTGGAAATGCTGCCCGATCTGATGCGCACGCTGGGCAATGTGACGATGGACGTGGCGGTGACGGCCGCCGTGGCCGCGCACGAGGATTGATCAGTTTGCGCTTGCAGCACGATCAGAAAAATTCACTGGAAATCGCTGTCAAATGCCATAGGCCGCAATGGCAACCGATGCCCGCCTGAGGCGTTGGTTTGGCATTGCCGATTTTCCCTGACGAAACGGAGCGACCATGGCGATTTCCCTTCTCCCGCTGCCCTATGCCGACAGCGCGCTGGACCCCACGATCTCGGCAGTGACCCTGCAGACCCACCACGGCAAGCATCACAAGGCCTATGTCGACAAGACCAATGCCGCCATCGACGGCACCGATCTGGCCGACAAGAGCCTGGAAGACATCGTCGCTGCCGCGCAAGCCAAGGGTGACAAGGGCCTGTTCAACAACTCTGCCCAGACCTGGAACCACGGTTTCTACTGGCACAGCCTGACCCCGGAAACGACCGAACCGACCGGTGACCTTGCCGCCGCGATCGAAGCATCGTTCGGCTCGCTCGATGCGCTCAAGGCCGAACTGGCCGCGCAGGGCGCCGCGCACTTTGCCTCGGGCTGGGTGTGGCTGGTGGCCAAGGATGGCAAGCTGGCGGTCGAACAGACCCACGACGCTGCCACCTATTCCGACCTCGGCGGCAACCCGCTGCTGGTGATCGACCTGTGGGAACACGCCTATTACGTCGATTACAAGAACCTGCGTCCCGACTATCTCAAGGGCGTGATCGAAAAGCACCTGAACTGGGGCTTTGCCGCCGAAAACCTCGGCCGCGGTTCGCTCTGGGCCTATCCGGCCTGATCATCGCGCCGCGATGACGACATGAAAAAGGGCAGGCCACGCGGCCTGCCCTTTTTTGTATGCGGCGCGGTTGGGTCAGGCGCCTTGTGGCGTGCGCGGGTGCAACGGGCGGCCGGTCTCGTCACTGGCCATGTCACCCTCGTGCCCGGCATAGTCTTCGGGATGGCGCAGTTCATCCTGCGCGATCAGGCCCGGCTGGAACAGCGGCTCGCCAAACAGGAAGCCGACCAGGTTCGGCCGGCCCAGGTGATCGACCAGCGCGGTAAGCGTCAGCAGGATCGGCACCGACAGCAGCGCCCCCAGCGTGCCCCAGATCCACGAGAAATAGCTGATCGAGATCAGGATCGAGACCGGATTGAGCGTGAGCCGCGCGCCCAGGATCGAGGGCGTGACGAAGTTGGCCTCCACCGCATGCAGGCCGAGGAACGCCAGCGCCGGCAGCAGGCCAAGCGCCACCGTGCTGGCCGTGCCGACACCGACCAGGGTGAGCAGCGCGACCATGACCAGGGGCCCGACATAGGGCAGGAAATTGAGCACGAAGGCGAGCCCGCCCCACATGATCGGCGCGGAAAAGCCGAAGGCCCACGATCCTGCGGCCACGATCGTGCCCACGCCCAGATTGATCTGCGCGACGGTGAGAATGTACGAGGCGACGCGATCCTGCACCGCGCGGATCACGCGGGCGATGCGGACCGAGGCGCCAAAGCTGTGGCGATCGAACAGCAGGCGCCGCTTGGTGCGGATGCGCGATTCGATCATGAAGAACGTCAGCAGGAACGTCAGCAGCACTTCGATCAGCACGCTCGGCGTGGCAAAGGCCACCTGTTCGATCACCGAGGGTGATGCCACTACCACTTCGCGCGTGGCTGTAGAGCCGGTCAGGCGGGCGATCTGGCGGTTGATGTCGTTCATCCACGCCAGGTTGCTGCGCAGTTCGGCAAAGCGCAGCGAGACGCGGCGCGCCATGGCCGGCACCTGGTCCACCATGTCGTAGGCCGGCTGCAGGATCAGCGACAGCGCCACGACCACCACCGCGATCAACAGCAGCAGGGCCAGAAACGAAGCGAGCATGTTGGGCAGGCCCAGCCGCACCAGGCGATCCGCCGCTGGGGCCAGCACGATCGTCAGCACGATCGCGGTGACCGGGGGCAGGAACACTACCGATCCGATCGACAGCACGAACGGCAGGCCAAAGAACAGCCCCAGCCCCAGCAGCAACAGGATGGCCGATTGCAGGCGGGCTTGCTGCGTCTGCACGCCCGGTTCGGCGTGCAAGAGCGCATCCGGCGCGGCAGGCGGCGCGGCGGAGAGGGGATCGGGATCGCTGATGGAATCGCTGATGGACAAGGGGGGCACGGCCTGAATCTGGCGATGATTCGCCTTTCGCCGTCTTGGGCTTGCGCCGGGGCGCAATCAAGGGGCTGGCGGTGATGCGGCCGCGCTTTGCCGCGTGACTGGTGCAGTGCTGCCCAGGCCAAGGCAGGGGCGGCCCCAGCCCGATCGCGGGCCGGGGCCAGAACCGCCAGCGTAACCGTCAGTGGCCAGACTGAACCGTGGTATCAAGCTCGTGCATGATCGCATCGTGTGCCACGGCATCACCCGTGCTGCGACGCGGCAGCTGCCCGGTATCGATCATCTGCGCAAGGGCGGCGCGGGCGCGGCCGACGCGGCTCTTGATCGTGCCCACGGCGCATTGGCAAATCTGCGCGGCTTCTTCGTAGGAGAAACCACCGGCGCCGACGAGCAGCAGGGCCTCGCGCCGCTCGGGCGGGAGGGTGAGCAGTGCGCGGTGCATGTCCGACAGGTGCAGCGGGCTTTCCTGCCCGGCGGGCGCGACGAGCACGCGTTCGGCCACCGTCTCGTCATACTCCGCGCGAAAGCGGTTGCGGCGCATGTCGGTGAGATAAGCGTTGCGCAGGATCACGAAGGTCCAGGCGCGCATCGAGGTGCCCGGCTCGAACCGTTCCTGCGCGGCCCAGGCCTTGAGCAGGGTTTCCTGCACCAGGTCATCCGCCAGGTCGGGACGGCCGCACAGACCACGCGCAAAGGCGCGCAGGTGCGGGATGACACCGGTCAGTTCGCGTTTGAAAGCAACGGCGTTGCGGGCGGAGGCAGCGGTATCGCCCTTGGTGTCTGCCGACGGGCGTGGGGCATCAGCCATGCGCATCGCCGTCCAGCTTGTCGAGCAACTGCGCGAAGCTGTCGGGCAAGGGTTCTTCTACGACGGAATCGTAGAGTCGGCGCAAACCGTCCGCCCACTCGGGCGAGTTCGCCCGCGCGCTGGTGCGACGTCGGGTCCCCGGGTTTTTCATAGGTTTATCTTTCGACATTCGCTTTCGGCTTCGCCTCCCCCCATGGGTCTTGCGGATGAACGGATCGGATGTGCCTGACGCGGCTGGCCGTTTGTCCATGCATAGACCATGGGGCCGCCAGAATCACAGGTGCCCGATGTCTTGGGTTATCGGTCTTGGGTTGTTGCGCATGTGGAACGAAACCGCTCGCAATCGGTTCCCGCCAAAATCACCAAGACCGTGCCGGAAGCCCGGCGCGGCGCTTTGCGCTGTGAAAACCACATAATTGTCGGCCAGTTGCGGGCACAGGTGCTTGCGCCGTGCGTTGCATCGGGCATGATCAGGCGGCATGGGCTAAGCAGGCGCACGCCGCACGTTTTGGGTATGGCAAGGTAAAGGGATCGCACGGGCACGTGGAGAAACTGCTCTCCCAGAAAAATCTGGCCCCAAGATGGTACGAGCGCTTTCCGCGGGCCTTGCCGGTGGGAATCTTCACGCTGACCATGGCCGTGACCGCGCTCAGCGTTTTCGCGATCGAGCGGGCGGACCGTCAGCGCGAGATTGCCCAGCTGGACAAGGTGGCCCAGGAGGTGTCGTCCGGCCTTGAACGGCGTGCCAACGGCAACGCCGCCTATCTGCGTTCTGCGGCTGCCCTGTTTGCCACGCGCCGCTCGGTCGAAGCCTCGCTGTTCCGCTCTTTCGTTGGCCAGTTGCAGATGGAAGGCAGCGCCAGCGGCGTCAACGGCATTGGCTGGGGCATGCGCGTTGCGAGCGAAGACGTGCCCATGGTGGAGCGCGTAATGCGCAGCGGCGGCGGCCATGTAGACGGTGCGCCGATGCTGCCAACGCCGCCGTTTGCGGTGCGGCCGGCCGATTTTGCCAAGCGTGGCTATGCCGTGCCGGTCATGTACCTGGTGCCCGAAACCGCGCGCAACCGCCAGTCGATCGGCTTTGACATGGCCAGCGATCCGGTGCGCCGCGTGGCCATGGATCGCGCAGAGCTGGAAGAGCGGCCGATCGTTTCGGGCAAGCTGCAGCTGGTGCATGCCGGCCATGTCAGCGACCAGGTTGGCTTTGTCATGTACATGCCGGTGTTCGGCGCCAGCCGTGATGACGGCAGCCGCACCCTGCGCGGGTTCGTGTTCACGCCATTTGCCGCCGATGAATTCCTGCGGACCTCGCTGCCAACCGATCCTGATACGCCGCTGGGCGTGCGCCTCTACGATGGCACCGAAACCAATGCCGATCTGCTTGCCCAGGAAAGCCCTGCCGCGCGGTCGGGGCGGGTCGTGCGCCGCTGGGTCGATGTGGCGGGGCGGCGCTGGCTGCTGGTGGTGGAAGCGCCGCCGGCTATGGTGCTGAGCATGCTGTCGGTCATGACGCTGCTGTTCGGCCTGCCGGTGGCAACGTTGCTGCTGGTCCTTGCGCGGCTGGTCAGCCAGCAGGTGGCCGAAGACCGTTTGGCCCTGGCCTGGTTCGAACAGCAATCCTCGATCCGCGATTCGCTGACGCGCGAATTGAACCACCGCGTGAAGAACACGCTGGCCAACGTGCTGTCGATCATCGCATTGACCCGCCGCCGCGCGCGCGATCTCGACAGCTTTGTCGAAAGTTTGGAAGGGCGCATTCGCGCGCTTTCGGCCACGCACGATCTGCTCACCCAGTCGGATTGGGGCGCCACGCCGGTGGATCTGGTGATCCGCGCCGAACTGGCTCCCTATGCCCAGGGCGCCGACCACCATGTCGACATGGGCGGGCCCGATGTGCAACTGGCGCCCAACGATGCGTTGTCTTTGGGCCTGGCGATTCATGAACTGGCGACCAACGCGGCCAAGTATGGCGCGCTCAGCGTGCCCGGCGGCCGGGTGGAAGTGCGCTGGGAATTGGCGGGCGAAACCACCGCGCGGATTTCCTGGCGGGAGCATGGCGGGCCGGCGATCGATCCCAAGGCGGGGCGCAAGCGTGGCTTTGGCACCGACCTGATCGAAAAGATCGTCGCCCACGAACTGCGCAATCCGGTGGACCTGCGGTTCGAAGCCGACGGTGTGCGCTGCACCCTGATCATTCCAGTGCGCGAGCGTGGCTCTTTTGCCATCCGCGAGGGCCGGCCGGTCTAAGGCCGGTTCATCAAGGGCGCCGCCCGCGAGCGCGGAAATGGCGCATGAAAAAGGCCGGACCAACTGGGTCCGGCCTTTCCCGAGGGAACTGTTAGAGCACCCCTGGCGGGGTGGCCGCTAAATCAAGAGAGCGGGCGGCTGGAGCCGAAGAACAGCGCCTGGCTGATCGCGGCGCGCACGGTCGCTTCCTGGAACGGCTTGGTGATGAGGTAGGTCGGCTCGGGCCGGTCACCGGTCAGCAGGCGTTCGGGATAGGCGGTAATGAAAATCACCGGCACATCGACCAGCTTGAGGATATCGTCCACCGCGTCGAGGCCCGAAGAGCCATCGGCCAGCTGGATATCGGCGAGCACCAGGCCCGGCGTTTCGCGGCTGGCAATGTCGCGCGCTTGGGTGCGGGTGGCGGCCATGCCGCACACGTCGTGGCCCAGCGAGCGGACGAGGTCTTCCAGCTGCATCGAGATCAGCGGCTCGTCTTCGATGATCAGCACGCTGGTCGAGGACTCGCGGTCGATTTCCTCGATCGCTTCCTGCACCAGGGCTTCGACATCGGCCGGCGTGCGGTCGAGAATTTCGGCCACTTCGGCAACCGAGAAATCTTCGAGCGTGACCAGCAGCAGCGCCTGGCGGTTGGCCGGCGTAATGTGTGCCAGGCGTTCCTGCGCGGCGGTTTCGTGCAGGCCCAGATCGCTACCGCCGGAATGATCCAGGGTATCGACGAACGCACTCGACCAGACCTTGTTGAAGGCTCGATAGAGCGCCACGCGGCCTTCGCCGATGGCACTGCGCAGGTCTGCATCGGCAAGAGCCGCTTCCAGCGTGGCACGCACAAAGGCATCGCCGGTCTGCTGGCTTCCGGTCAAAGCCCGGGCATAGCGGCGCAGATAGGGAAGATTGGTAGCTACTTTGGCGCCCAGCGACATTTAAACCCCTTCCTGGATACGCAATGCACCCCTCAATGCCTTACGCCGGTTTCGGTTCCCGAACCAATATGCGTTTTTGCATCGACGGGTGCGGCATGCAGATAGGCACGCCGCTGTGCCGCTCACTTTTGCGGATCGAACACACCGGTGGCCCAATCAGCCAGTTCCCAAACGCCGACCGGCTTGGGAAAGCGCGGCACGCCCGCCAGCGAGGCCGGGATCATGCCCGAATCTGCCCCGGAAATCAGCGCCACGGTACAATCTTGCGCAATGAGGTGCAGCGCCAGCGGCGCGGAATGGCCATCGGGCAGGCGCAGGTCGAGCAGGGCAGCCCGCGGCGTCTCTTGCGCGACCAGGGCTTCGGCTTCGGCAATGTCCACGGCCACGGCCACGCGAAATCCGCGTTCGGTCAGCTCGTCCTCGATTTCCATCGCAACCAGCACGTTGTCTTCCAGCACCAGAATGTAATCGGTAATCATTGCAACGCGCTCCGGCGCGCAGGCAGCGGGTGGGGGGCTTGGCTGGCCTGCGGCGGCGCGCTCTATCCGGGAACCGGGAACTCGTTTATGTCATTTGACATAGCCGTGGGACCGGACATGCCCGATCATGGCGCCCAACAGGGTGGCCGTTGCCGGGTAGGCAGGAGTGTAAGACAGCGTGCACAGAGGAGGCGGAAGCGCCGGCGGCGGCCAGGGTGCCGTAGATATCCGGCAATTGAATCAACCGTGCCGTACCTGTCCGCTGCGCGATCGGCCCGGGCTGGTGGCCCCCGATACGGCGCAGCGCGAATGGATCGAGCGCCATCGCAGTGGCGAACGCAGCGTGGCGCGCGGCGAGGAAGTGCTGCGCCAGGGTGCGCCGGGTGATCGGCTGTTCACCGTGCTGGAAGGCGTGTTGATGCGCTATCGCCTGCTCGAGGATGGGCGCCGGCAGGTGGTCAACATCATGTTTCCAGGCGATCTGGTCGGTCTGCAGGCCGCATTCGATGGCGAGATGAGCCATGGCGTCACCGCGCTCACCGATACGCGGCTGTGCATGTTCCCGCGCGATCGCTTCATGGAACTGGTTACGGCGCAACCCCGCTTTGCCTATGACGTGATCTGGCTTTCGGCGCGCGAGGAAGATGCGTTGGAGCAGCACCTGGTGGCGCTGGGCCAGCGCCCCGCGCGCGAGCGCGTGGCCTATCTGGCGTTGTGGCTGGTGGAGCGCGGCTTGCAGACCGGCATCGCGCCGCAGATCGGCCCGTCTGCCACGTTGCGCGTGCCGATCACGCAGGGCCAGGTGGCCGATATGCTGGGCCTGTCGCTGGTGCATACCAACCGCACGTTGCAGGCGCTGCGCAAGGCTGGCCAGGTGGATTGGATGGGCACGGGCATCCACATTCCCCGCCTGGACAATGTGCGGGCGATGGTTGGTTTCGATCCCCAGGGCTTGCCGAAAAGACCTTACATCTAAGGTGCTTGGCTGGAGAGTTTTGGGGATTGGGGCGAAATTGCAAAATAATGCCGATTTTTTTCGGCGAGGTGGGAACCGATTTCGGGGCACCCCGTTAAAGGCATGTCACCGCCGAGACCCCCCCTCCCGTCCAAGCGGCTGGTGATACGATCCCGAAGGCCTCCGCCAATCCCCGGCGGAGGCCTTTTTCGTGGGCGTGTACGCACAGCGACACACGCGGTGCGCCCGGTGGCTGTAACCCCTGACCGTGATCAGCGCGTCAAAGCATTGCGCAGGCGGCCGAGCAGGCCGCCCTGGCGGCCATGGCGCTGCACCAGGCTGGCCAGGGCATCGGGTGGAAAGGGCTTGGCCAGCACGTGGCCGAGTTCGGCGATGTGCGGTGGGATGCTTTCCGGCGTGCCGGTGGAAAAGATGATCAGCGGTGGATTCGGGCTGATCGCCATGGCCAGTTCCGCCAGGGCCCAGCCGTCGTCACGATCGGCCAGGTGCACATCGAGCACGAGGATGGAGGGACGCAGGCGCTGCATCTCGATCAGGGCCTGGGCGGTGGTGTGGCAGGTGGCCACGGTATCCGCCCCGGCCTGGGCCAGGCTGTCGGCCATGGCCAGCGCCACGATGGCCTCATCCTCGACCACCAGGGCATTGCCCAACCCGCCGCCGGCCGGGCCGGATGGCGCGCCGGGATGACCGAACAATTGCATGGCCTGCTTTCCCTTCTCCGGCCGCCTTGCACGCGGGTGCAAGGGCCGGCGCCCAAGTGGGGCTTGCCTTGGCCTATGCAAGGCTAACCCGCCGGGAACAACGCCTGTTGCGCCCGCGCGTTCCGCAGGCGCGGGCGGTGGATCAAAGCGCGCGTTCGTAGATCGTATAGCGCTTGTTGACGTGGCTATCGATCGCGTCGGCAATGGCGATCATCCCCTGGTTGTCATCCAGGATCCAGCCGATTTCCCCGCGCGAGGCGCCATAGTGCTGCACCGAATTGCGCCGGATATATTCGATCATCATGAAGGCCAGCTGGCTCGCGAGGCGCGAGGATTGCAGCTTCTTGCGTACGCCCATCAGTGGCACGCGCATGGTGCGGCAACGCGGCTTGTTCAGCCAGCGCAGCAGCTTGATCCAGTTGAACGGAAACAGCTTTCCGCCCATCGGCTTCATCACTTCGTTGAGATCGGGCAGCGTCATCATGAAGGCCACCGGCTCACCTTCGTACTCGGCCACCATGATCAGGTCTTCGCGCACGATCGGCTTGAACTTCTTGCCGGCATAGCCGATCTCGGTCTGGGTAAACGGCACGAAGCCCCAGTTGTCCGACCAGGCATCGTTGAGGATGTCGAGAATGATCGCCGCTTCGCTGTCGAACTTGCTCTTGTCGACATTGCGGATGCGGATCTTGGCGTTCTTCTCGCCCGATTGCACGATGCGCTGGATCAGCGGCGGAAACTGCTTGGTGATGTCCAGCTCATAGGTCAACAACTGCTTGGCCGGGGTATAGGGCAGCGCTTCGATATAGTGCTGATAGCGTTCGCTCTGGTGGCCCATCATCACCGTGGGCGGATGGTCAAAGCCCAGCGTCAACTGGCCCGGCTCTTCCCAGACCGACATCGACAGCGGCGCGAGCACGCGGGTCATGCCCTTGGCGCGCAGCCACTCTTCGGCCCGCGCGATCAGGGCGTGGGCGGTGCTTTCGTCTTCCGCTTCCAGCAGGCCCCAGTTGCCGGTGCCAGGTCCCATGCCCTGTACCGGGTCCATCGCCACGGCAAGGTGATCGATATGGGCGGAAATGCGGCCAACGATGCGGCCGTCGCGCCGCGCCAGGAACAGCTGCACATCGGCGTGTTCGAAGAACGGGTTCTTGCCCGGAGTGATCAGTTCCATCGCTTCCATGCGCAGCGGCGGCACCCAGTTGGGGTCAGATGCGTTGATGCGATAGGCCAGATCGACAAAGGCGGCCCGTTCGGCCTTGTTTGCAACGGGGGTGATGACTACTTCGCCTGCCACGATATCGCCTTTGTTTTGAGTTATACGCGCGCTGTCCCGGATGCCTGCGGTGCTATCCGGTGACTTGTCAAGCCGGACGAGCCCAGGCGGACCGGCGATCACCCGCCAGGCAGATTTTTTGCCTGGTGTAACATGGGTTTCTTGGGAACCGTTTTTGCCATGCTTGTCACCGAATTTGCTGAACAGAGCGACGCACCTGCTGCTGCGGCCTCCGCTGCGCCAGCTGCCACGCTCCCCGCTGCGACGTCCACGCCTGCCCATCGCGCGCCCGGCCTTGCCGGCACGCCCGAGGACAAGGAGATGCTGCGCGCTGCGGCCGAATTGACGCGGGATATCGCCCGCGCCCGGCCGGAAATCTATTGGCCCGACATGCTGGTGTCGGCGCTGCTCGGCTATGGCGCGCTGGGCCTGGCGATTGCCACCGCGCTGCGCGGCGGCAACTGGGGCGTGGTCGTGGCGCTCGGGGTGTTCTCGGCCCTCGCGCTCTATCGCGCGCTGCTGTTCATCCATGAACTGACGCATATGCATCGCGATGCCCTGCCGGGTTTCCGCTTCGTCTGGAATCTGGTGGTTGGCATTCCGGTGCTGATGCCCTCGTTCATGTATGAAGGCGTGCATTCGCTGCACCACTCGCGCATCCGCTATGGCACCAGCGAAGACCCGGAATACCTACCGCTGGCGCTGATGAAGCCCTGGTCGCTGCCGCTGTTCACCGCCACCGCGCTGCTGCTGCCGGTCGGCCTCTTGCTGCGTTCGGCTGTGCTGGTGCCGCTGGGCGTGATCGTGCCGCCGCTGCGCACGCTGGTGTGGGAGCGCGCCTCTTCGCTCTCGATCAATCCCGGCTTCCGCCGGCGCAAGCCGGAAGGCGCCATGGCGCGCATGGTGTTCTGGCAGGAACTGGGCGCCACGCTGTGGGCCTGGGCCGTGCTGGGCTGGTCGGCCACGCATGGCTGGCTGCCGCTGCTGATCGCGCTGGGCGTGATCGCGCTGGCCGCGCTGCTCAACCAGGTGCGCACGCTGGTGGCCCACCTGTGGGAGAACGAAGGCGAGCAGATGACCGTGACCGGGCAATACCTCGATTCGGTCAACGTGCCGCCGCCGGGCGTATGGGGCGCGATGTGGGCACCGGTGGGCCTGCGCTATCACGCGCTGCACCACTTGCTGCCGTCGATGCCCTATCACTCGCTAGCCGAATGCCACCGTCGCCTGCGCGGCCATCTTGGGCTGGAATCGACCTATGAGCGGGCCAACTATGCCGGGCTGTTTCCGCTGCTCGCGCGGCTGGTGCGCTCGACCATGGGCACGCGCGCCAAGGGCTGACGTTTCACCAGCAGTCGAGCCCTGAAAAAGCCCCGCGCCGGTCTTGTCCGGCGCGGGGCTTTTTTCATTCCTCGGTGCGGATCAGCACGGCCTCACCGATCAGGAAAAAGAGCACGAAGGGCGCCCAGGCCGCGATCAGCGGCGGGTATCCGCCAAAGCTGCCCATGGCGAGCGCGGCATTGTCGACCACGAAATAGGCAAAGCCCAGCGCCATGCCGATCACCGCGCGCATGAACAGCTGGCCCGAGCGGGCCAGGCCAAAGCCCGCCACCGCGCCGAGCAGCGGCATGAGCATGGCCGACAGCGGGCCGGAAATCTTGTGCCACCAGCGGCTTTCCAGCTCGCTGGTGCTGTGCCCGGCAGCGCGGATCGCCTGGATCGAGCCGGTCAGGTGCCACAACGATTCGGCATCGGCATCGGCCTTGCGGATGAGGATCTGGGTGGGCGTAACCCCGGTGGCGAACACGGCATCGCCATTATCCTGGGTGCGCCGCGCGCTCTGCACGTCAAACGTGGTGGGCCGAGTCAGGCGCCAGCCGGGATTGGCATAGGTGGCGGCCGGCGAGCGGACGATCTCGGTGACCATGCCGGTGGGATCGCGGCGATGCCAGGTTACGTCGGTCATGCGCATGGCATTGCCCTCGCCAGTCACCGTGCGGGCATAGAGAATGTTGGGCCCATCCTGTAGCCAGACGTTGCTGCGCACCTGGGTATCGGTGGGCAGGGGGCCATAATTGGCCGCCTGCCAGGCCTTGAGCGTGGCGGTGGAGCGCGTGACGATCCGCTCGTTGAACGCGAAATTGCCGATCGCGATCACGCCGGCCACCAGGAACAGCGGCGCCAGCACCTGGTGTGCCGACAGGCCTGAGGCCTTCATCGCAATCACTTCGCTGTTCTGGTTGAGCGTGAACAGCGTGATGATCGTGGCCAGCAGCACCGAATAGGGCAGGAACTTGGCCACCAGCTGCGGCGCGCGCAGGCCCACATAGGTGAGCAGCTGCGCCTGGCCATTGCCAGGATGGGCCAGGATCTCGCCGCTTTCGCCCAGCAGATCGAGCATCTGCAGGACCAGGACCAGCATCAGCAGCACGGCGACGACGCGCGCGGCAAACATCTTGCCGATGTAGCGCGTCATCGTCGCGGATGGAAAGATATCAAGCTGCAAGGCTATCGTCCTGTGCTGCCGGGTCGATCATGTCGCCACGGCGGCGGCGCGCGAACAGCTTGCGCACGCGGCTGGCAACCTTGGCAAAGGCGGTTTCGAGCGCGCCGATCGGCTGGCCACCGGGCACATAGGCCAGGCGCCAGTACATCCAGATGATCAGTGCGGCAAAGAGCGCGAACGGTCCCCACAGCGCCAGGGCAGGATCAAGCCGGCCCAGGCTGGCGACATCCTGCCCATATTCGTTGACCTTGTGATAGGCCACCACCATCACGATGGACAGGAACACCCCCAACGCCGAGGTGGAGCGCTTGGGCGGGACGGCCAGGGCCACGGCCAGCAGCGGCAGCAGGAACATCATCACCACTTCCACCAAACGGTAGTTGAGGCTGGCCTTGCTCTTGTTGCGCATGTCCTGCGAATAGGCCTTGTTCCAGCCAATCTTGAGCAGCTCGGGCAGGATGTATTCGCGGTCCTTGTCGCCGCGCTGGCGGAACTGGGCGATCTTGGGCAGGTCGATCGGCAGATCGTGTGACGCGAAAGTCAGCACGCGCGGCGAGGCCAGGTCGGGCCCATCCTGGACGATCTGGCCGTCGGTCAAGCGCAGGATGATCGTGTCGCGGTTCTCGCGGTTGGCAAAGAACTGCCCCTCGCGGGCGGAGATGGTCATGGTCTGGCCCTTGGGCGTGACCAGGCGGGCAAAGATACCCTCCAGATCGCGCCCGTCGTCGCGGCTGGAATCGACGCGCAGTGCGGTGCGATCCTGCAACGCGTTGAATTCCCCTACCTTGATCGAGGCACCCAGCGCGCCAGAGCCCAGCTCGTACTGCAATTCCTCGTAGTAGTAGCGACTCAGGGGCTGGATATAGCCCACGATCAGCAGGTTGACCCCAGCCAGCACCAGCGTGAAGAGATAAGGCACCCGCAGCAGGCGGGTATAGGACAGGCCCACCGCGCGCATCACGTCGAGTTCCGAACTGGTCGCCAGTTTGCGGAAGGCGAACAGGATGCCGAGCATCAGCCCCAGCGGAATGGCGAGGCTCGCATATTCCGGGAAGAGGTTGATCAGCATCTTGAACACGACCGTGACCGGCCCGCCCTCGGTGGCGACAAAGTCAAACAGCCGCAGCATCTTGTCCAGCACCAGCAGCGATGCTGCCAGGACGAACACGGCCAGCATGGGCACGATCACCAGGCGGGCGATGTACCTGTCGATGGCGCTGAGGAATTTCACGTTCGGGCGTTTCACCGTGTGGGCGTCAAGGGGCAAGCAACGTCGCCCGGGGGCGCCGTGCAGGTGTCCGTGTCGGTTAGCCCGCTTCGCGGCGATGCGAAAGGCGAAAATGCCGCACCAGCGGGGCTGGCTACTCCTGCCGTGACAAAGGGGCGTTTAATAACTAAAGTTATTGCCTGTCCCCTTGATTGATAATAGTGCTGCCACGCGAGCCTCCTGGCGCGGCGTTTGGCACAAGGCGCAAAGGTTGCCGCTGGCCATCGGGAACGCCCATGGCTGCGGTGGGTTCCGCCAAAATACAACGCACCGAGGCCGAAATGCCTGCGGCGCGGGACATCTGTGGATGTAGAACTGACAAAACGCTTCCGCGCTGGACCGGGCGATCAGGAAGGCGTGATGACAAGGCACCATCATGCCGTGTTGATTCCTGCCGGGCTGGCGCCACGGACAAGGGAACAGGCCGTGAATTTCGTGACGTCTGGATCACAGTGGTGGCAAGGGCGGCTGGCGCGGTGCAGCGCCCGGCCCGAGGAATTGACAGCGCTGGCCGATCGTTGCGAAACCCTGGCGCCCGATGAACAGCGCCTGGGCTTTGAACGCACGCTGCGCGCCCTGGGCGATGTCGCGCTGGCACCCGAAGGCGTGGCGGGCGACAATGACAGCCTGTGGGTCAGCCTGCTGGCTGATTCGGGTGCCTATGAAAGCGCGGCGCTGGCGCTGATCCCGCCGGCGGCGGCATTCAGCGGAGGGCGGCTGGAAGACGGGCGCTTTTCCGCGCAGATCGTCCTGCCCAGTGGCGCCGGCGCTCATTCGCGCGAGGCAAAGTCACTGGCAATGGCCTGGCTCGCCGCGCTGTTGCGCGCCGTGGCGCGCGAGATGATCGAGGAAAGCCGGCTGCATTGACGCTAACGCGGCGTCAGCGACTCCTTGGCGTCAGGCCTTTTCCAGCGTGCATTGCAGCGGGTGCTGGTTCTGCCGGGCGAAATCCATCACCTGGTTCACCTTGGTTTCGGCGATTTCATAAGGGAAAATGCCGCACACGCCCACGCCGCGTTGGTGCACGTGCAGCATTACGCGGGTGGCCTGCTCCAGATCCATGTGAAAGAAGCGCTTGAGGACCATCACCACGAATTCCATCGGGGTATAGTCGTCGTTGAGCATCAGCACTTTGAACATGCTGGGCTTCTTGGGCCGGGCGCGGGTGCGCGTGGCCAGGCCGATCATGTCGCCATCGTCGGTATCGCGATTGTCGCCCGCCATGAGCGGTGCTGCGAACGCCGGACGCACGCCAAGAGGAGCGCGGGCAGCGCGCGGCAGGGGGGCGGCGGACGCCGAGTGAGAAGCGGATCTGTGCATCGGAACCATGAATATCGCATCGCAGCCGCCCCGCGACAAGGGGGCGTTCGGGCAGCCCTGCCCGAAAAACGTTACCGAAACGGCAAATCGCGCCCTGTTTGCGATACACAGTGGGCCCGGTGGGGGCCGGGAAAGCGCCGCGCGTCAAAGCAAAAAGGCAGCCACGCCGCCATGGTGGGGCGTCGGCTGCCTTGATGCCGCTGGTGCTTGTCCAGGATAGTGGCCCGATCCAGCCGCCTTGCCCTGGTGGGCAAGACAGGCTGGGCCGGGCGAATCAGGTGCCGATCAGGCGGCGACCTTCATCTTTTCGACCGCGAGGCTGACGCGGTTGGAAATCGGCTGGAACGCTTCGTTGGCGAGCTTGAGCACGGCTTCGCTGTGCTTGCTGCTGGCCGCCACGGCTGCGTCGAACTGCTTGCGCATCAGGGCGGTGTGCTTTTCGAAGAATTCGGTCGGCGACTTGGCGCTGGCCAGTTCCTTGATTTCGGCGGTCAGGGTTTCCATCGCGGACTTGCCTTCGGCGGCATAGCCCTTGGTCAGTTCCTGCAGGCCCGAAGCAAGGATCTTGCTCGATTCCACGACGGCTTCGACGTTGCCCTTGGCGAATTCGCCGGCATCGCCAAAGGCGGCCTGGCTCTTTTCGAAGGCGGCCTTGGCCTTGTCAGAAGCGTCCTTGAAAGCGGACTGGAACTTGTCGGAAAATTCGTTGGCGGTGGTCATGATAGGGTGTTCCTTCCTGGAAGCCGCAGGCGCGGCGGCATGGTTCACGCGGGTCTTGAGCGGGGCCGGCACCATCGCGTGGGGGATACCGGTTCCTGGTCTGGGTGCCGTGACCGGCGGCTTTGCGCTGCCCGGCCCGCGCGCCGCCACGGGGGCGGGCTTGGGCTTGGCCGGCTTGGCCTCGGCAGGCTGGGCCGGCGCCGCCTTGGCGGCAACGGTCCGGGCCGGCAGCGGCTTGGCCGCGATCGCTTTCACCGGCTTGGCGGCCGGTGCCGGTTCGGGCTTGGTCACGCGGCTGGCGAGCGGCTTGCGCGCCTTGGCGGGAACTGGCTCCGAAACGGGCGATGCGTCCGGCGCTGCCACTGCTTCCGCGGCCTTTGGCGCAGCCACGGTGGGCTCTGCCGCAGGGGCGGGGGGTGTGGCGGGCGCCGGCTCTGCCGATGCCACTGCAGGGGTCACGAGCTTGCGTGCACGACGGGCGGCGGTTGTCGGTTCTGCCTGCTCCGTCGCGTGTGCCGCTGCGACGGTCGGTTCGACCGCGGGGGCGGGATCGGCAGCCACGACGGGCGCTGCGCCATCCGCCTGGGGGGCGGGGCTGGGCGTCACGTCGGGAAGCGTCCCTTCGTCCTTGGTTTGATCGGCCATGGCGTTACGGCTCCTGCAATGCGGCGAGGCAGGGACCGGATTGGCCTAAGGGTCGCACAATGGCGACGACTCAAGCCGAGAACGGCCTTACCTCTGCTGCATTGCAAAAAATAGGAATGCGCTGGCGGAAGTCAAGGTTTTTGTGCAGTGCACAATATCCATCTTGGAGGTAATTGCGCAACGTTGCCTAAACGTGTCGCCCGGCTTGTTGCGGCGCCGTCATCGCATGCGCACATATCGCCCTGGCGCGTCTTCTATTGCGTTGCGGCCGGGCACGCGGGCGCCTTTGGCTGGCACCGTGTCACCGTCCAGATCGGCCAGCCAGCCGCGCCAATCCGGCCACCAGCTACCCTTGGTTTCCTGGGCGCCAGCCACGAACGCCTCGAGGCTGGCGGGTTCGCCCGGGTTGGTCCAGTACTGGTACTTGCCAGCGGCCGGCGGGTTGACCACGCCGGCGATATGCCCCGATCCGGCCAGCACGAATTTCCACGGCCCGGCCAGGTGCCGGGTCAGCTTCCACACGCTGTTCGCCGGGGCGATGTGGTCTTCCCGCCCGGCCTGGATATAGCAGGGCGTGGTGATGCGGTGCAGGTCGATCGGGGTGCCATCGGCGCTCAGCGCGTCGGGCACTACCAGCTGGTTGTCGCGATATAGCTCGCTCAGATAGGCGCGGTGCCAGCGCGCGGGCAGGTTGGTGGTATCGCCGTTCCAGTAGAGCAGGTCGAACGCCGGATAATCCTCGCCCAGCAGGTAGTTGTTGATCACATAGTTCCAGATCAGGTCTGGCCCGCGCAGAAGGTTGAACGTGGCGGCGAGATAGCGCCCGTCGAGATAGCCATCGGTTTCCAGGCTTTCGAGCCAGCGCAACTGCGCGTCGTCAACGAAGTGGCACAGCTCTCCCGCCTCGCTGAAATCGACCTGCGCGGTAAAGAACGTGGCCGAGGCGACCTTGCCGGCCTCTCCGCGACGGGCCAGCACGGCCAGCGTGGCAGCTAGCGTGGTGCCGGCCACGCAATAGCCGATGGTGTGCACCGTGGGCACCGCCAGCTTCTGGCGCACCACGTCGATCGCTTCGATCTGGGCGCGCACGTAATCGTCCATCGTCACATCGGCCATGCTGGCGTCAGCCGATTTCCACGAGACCATGAACACGCTCAGCCCCTGGTCCAGTGCCCACGACACGAAGCTTTTCTTGGGGTTGAGATCGAGGATGTAGAACCGGTTGATCCACGGCGGAAAGATCAGCAGCGGCACGGCCGCGACCTGGTCGGTGGTGGGGGTGTAGTGGATAAGCTGGAACAGTGGCGTTTCGTGCACCACCTTGCCGGCCGTGGTGGCGATGTTGCGGCCCACCTCGAACGCCTCGCCATCGGTGTGGCTCAATTGTCCGCGGCGCAGGTCGGCCAGCAGATGCTCGACCCCCTTGACCAGGTTTTCGCCCCGCGTGGCCAGGGTGCGTTCGATCACCAGCGGGTTGGTCATCGGGAAATTGGCTGGCGACAGCGCCTCGGTGATCAGCCGCGTCATGAAGCGCACCTGGCCATGGCGCTCGGGCTCCAGGCCGGAAATCTCCTGCGCCATGTCTTCCAACCGTTCGGCCAACAGCAGATAGGTCTGGTGGAGCAGGGCGAACCACGGCTGTTCGCGCCAGCGCGGATCGGCAAAGCGGCGATCGCGGCGCGGCAGGGCATCGGGCGCCACATCGGCCGGAGCCTTGGCCGGCACGGTGCCTTGCGGGGCATAGAGTTCGATCACCCGGTTCCACAATTGCAGGCTTTCGTCCCACAGCCGCGCCTGGGTTTCGGCCTGGGTGATCGGCATCGTCCCGGCCCATTCATCGAACATCTGCTTCCAGCGGCCGCCATCGACCATGCGCAGCCAGGCCGGCTCTGCCACGGCGGTCTGTTCGGCCATGAAATCCAGCCACATCTTCTGCAGCTTGGCGCCCGACATCGCCCAGTGCTGGAAATCGCCCGGATCGGGGGCCTTGGCATGGGCAGTGGGCAGGAACGGCGCGGCCAAGGCCTGCATCGCCTCGGCCTGAAGGCGGAAAAGGTCTTCGAATACCGCGTTGTCGGTGGCAACCGGCGTCTTGGCATTACCCGTTTCGCGCATGGACGAACTTTCCCTCGTGACTTTCGGTCCCTGTCACCTGGCGCTGGTCACCGTGGCATACCCGGACCATGGACGTTCGCCCTTTTGCGCGCGGGCGGCACGGGCGGCAAGCCGCTTCGCGTCGCAAAGCGCGAGAGTGGCGCTGCAACAAGGCGCGCGGTGCAGCCCATGATTGGCGAAGCGGATCGATTGGCGTAAGGGGGCGGTCCCGGCAATCCTGCCGGCAAGCATTACGAGTCATGCCCGTGGAAGAAGAGTTCTACCGCATCAAGCGCCTGCCGCCCTATGTCATCGCCGAAGTCAACGCGATGCGGGCCGCAGCCCGCGCCAGCGGACGGGACATCATCGACCTGGGCATGGGCAACCCCGATCTGCCGCCGCCCGCGCATGTGATCGAAAAGCTGTGCGAAGTGGCGCAAAAGCCTTCGGCCCATGGCTATTCGGCGTCCAAGGGCATCCCCGGCATCCGCAAGGCGCAGGCGAACTATTACGCCACCCGCTTCAATGTGGAGCTGGACCCGGAAACCGAAGTCGTCATGACGATGGGATCGAAGGAAGGCCTGGCGAGCCTGGCCACCGCGATCACCGCGCCTGGTGACGTGGTGCTGGCGCCCAATCCATCCTACCCGATCCACACCTTCGGCTTCATCATCGCCGGCGCCACGATCCGGTCGGTGCCGACCACGCCCGACGAACGCTATTGGGAATCGCTCGATCGCGCGATGGCCTTCACCGTGCCGCGCCCGTCGATCCTGATCGTCAACTATCCGTCCAACCCCACGGCCGAGACGGTCGACCTGGCATTCTACGAACGCCTGGTGGCCTGGGCCAAGGAGAACAAGGTCTGGATCCTGTCGGACCTGGCTTATTCCGAACTCTATTTCGATGGCCAGCCGACCCGCTCGATCCTGGAAGTGCCGGGTGCCAAGGACGTGGCGGTGGAATTCACCTCGATGTCCAAGACCTTTTCCATGGCCGGCTGGCGCGTGGGCTTTGCCGTGGGCAACAAGCGCCTGATCGCCGCGCTGACCCGCGTGAAATCCTATCTCGATTACGGCGCGTTCACGCCGATCCAGGCGGCGGCCTGCGCCGCGCTCAACGGCCCGCAGGATATCGTCGAGCAGAACCGCAAGCTCTACCAGAAGCGCCGCGACGTGATGGTCGAGGCGTTCGGCCGCGCCGGGTGGGAGATTCCCAGCCCCAAGGCCTCGATGTTTGCCTGGGCGCCGTTGCCGCCCGCATTGAAGCACATGGGCAGCCTGGAGTTTTCCAAGCAGCTCTTGACCCAGGCCGAAGTCGCCGTGGCACCGGGCGTGGGCTATGGCGAGGACGGCGAGGGCTTTGTTCGCATCGCCATGGTCGAAAACGAACAGCGGCTGCGCCAGGCCGCGCGCAATATCAAGCGCTACCTCACCAGCATGGGCGTCAACGCCTCGGCCGCGTAAGGCAGGGGTGAAGGGGGCAACGCGCCCCCTTCACAGCCCGGCAACAAGCGCGAGATTGGCCGCCAGGATCAGCGCGAACAGCAGCCAGCCGATCGCGAGCATGAGCCGCGACGCGGCGAAGCGGCCCATCACCTGGCGGTTGCCGGCAAAGCGCAGCAGCGGCCAGATCGCGAACGGCAATTGCAGCGACAGCACGACCTGGGTTGTCACCAGCAATTTCCCCACTGCGCCCTGGCCCAGCCACAGCACCCCGGCCAGCGCCGGCACGATCGCCAGCGCGCGGGTAAGGATGCGGCGCTGCCAGCAGGGAATCTTGAGGTTAAGGAAACCCTCCAGCACGACCTGACCGGCCACCGTGCCGGTGAACGTGGCGCTTTGCCCGGCGGCGAGCAGCGCCACGCCGAACAGCAGCGGCGCCAGGCCCGCCCCGGTGATCGGCGCGAGCAGCCGCCACGCATCCTCAATCGAGCCGACATCGCGGTGGCCATGGCCGTGGAAGGCTTCTGCCGCCAGCACCAGGATCGCCACGTTGACGAGTGTTGCCAGCAGCAGCGAGACCACTGTATCGGCGCCAGCCAGGCGCAGGGCGCGGCGCGTGCCCTGCTCTGACCGATCGCCCAGCCGCGTCTGCACCACGCTGGAATGCAGGTAGAGATTGTGGGGCATGACTGTCGCCCCCAGGATGCCGATCGCCAGCACGAGCGCGCCGGGCTGAGCGAGGCGCGCCAGATCGGGCACGGCGCCGGCGGCCAGCGCGGCACCATCCACCCCCACGATCGCCAGCTGCACGCCAAAGCACAGCGTGATCGTGGCGATCAGGCCCAGCACGATCGCCTCAAGCTGGCGAAAGCCATGGCCCTTGAGGCCAAGCACGATCAGCGTATCCAGCCCGGTGAGCAGCACGCCCACCCACAGCGGCACCCGGAACAGCAGGTGCAGCGCCAGCGCCGCGCCCAGCACTTCGGCAATGTCGGTGGCAATGATCGCCAGTTCGGCCAGCAGCCACAACGCGCGGCAGGCGGCGGGGGAATAGTGGCGGCGGGCCAGCTGGGCCAGATCCTGGCCGCTTGCCAGGCCCACCCGCATCGCCAGCGATTGCAGCACGATTGCCGCCAGCCCGCAGGCCAGCACCACGAACAGCAGGCCATGGCCAAACTGCGACCCGGCGGCGATATCGGTGGCCCAGTTGCCCGGGTCCATATAGCCCACGGCCACCAGCAGGCCGGGCCCCGCCGCCTGCCACAGCACGCGCCACCACGGGCCCCGGCTGGCAACGGCGACGGTGCCGCGCACCTCGGATGGGCAGAACGGGGCCGTGGCGGTGGTGGGCAGCGAAAGCCGGCTGGCCAGAGACGCAAGCGAAGACATGGCGCGAGCCTTAGCCATCAGCGCCAAAGAAGAAACCCCGCCTGACAGGGCAGGCGGGGTTTCTAATTCCTCAAATGGGCGAGGTGGCTTACTTGGCTGGTGCAGCCGCCGGTGCTGCGGCGCCCAGGCTCAGCTTGCCACCCTTGCTGTTGAGATAGGCGATCACGTCGGCGCGGTCCTGCGCGCTGGTGAGGCCGGCAAAGGTCATCTTGGTGCCCTGCGCGAACTTGGCCGGGCCGCTCAGCCACTGGTCCAGCGTGGCCTGGTCCCACACGCCCTTGTGCGCCTTGAGCGCATCGGAGAAGGCATAGCCGCCGCGGCCCTCGGCAATGGCATCACCGGCCACGCCATAGAGGTTGGGGCCAATGCCATTGGCGCCGCCCTGCTCGATGGTGTGGCAGGCCATGCACTTGGCAAAGACCTTCTCGCCCTTGGCCGCATCGCCAACCATCGCCGCCGGGGCTGCTGCGCCCGCCGGGGCCGCGCCGGCTGCCGGCACCGCTTCGGGCGCGGGCAAGGGCAGGTTGGAGCCCTTGGAGTTGAGATAGAGAATCACGTTGGCGCGATCCATCGGATCGGACAGGCCGGCGAACGACATCTTGGTGCCGTCGGCAAACTTCTTGGGATTGGTCAGCCATTCATCCAGCGACGCGAAATCCCACTTGCCGGTCTTGGACTTGAGCGAATCGGAGAAGGCATAGCCGCCGCGCCCTTCGGCACGGGCATCGCCCACCACGCCCCACAGGTTGGGACCGATGCCGTTGGCCGCGCCCTGGTCGATGGTGTGGCAGGCCTTGCACTTGGCAAAGATCGCCTCGCCCTTGGCGGCATCGGCCTTGGCCAGGCGGTTGGCGATCGGCTCGACCACAGCGGCCGCTGCGGCGCCGCCCTCGGGCTCTACCCCGGCGATGGCATAGCCCATCTTTTCCGGGCGCTCATGCTTGTCAGCAAGAAAATAATGGGCGGACAACGTTGAAAGGCCAAGGGCCACGATACCACCAAACAAGGTCCATCCTGCGATCGTATTGAAACGGTCGTCCATTCCCAGCCCCATTTATCGCACGCATTTTCGGCCCGCTGCCGATACGCACCTTTTGCGGGTGGGATAATCAGCCCCCCGCGCCGGCGCAAGTGCGATTAGAGCCGCAAGGGAAACTGCGTCTGTGATCCAGAACAAATTTCATGCTTGTCCCGGCTGCATTCCGGCCAGCATTTGCGCGGGATTGCGCTTGCCCCGGGGGCGAAATTGCGCCTAACGGCAGCAGCCATGCAAAGTTTTCCTGAACCCGCCCGCCTGCTTGTCGATCGCATGAGTGCCGCTGCTGCGGCCGATCCGGGCCGCGCCGTGGCGTTTCAGGGCGCGCCGGGCGCCAATTCGCACCGGGCGGCAATGGAAGTGATGCCCGATGGACTGCCGCTGCCGTGCTTTTCGTTCGAGGATGCACTCGATGCGGTAAAGGACGGGCGCGCGGGCCAGGCGATCATCCCGATCGAGAATTCGCAGCATGGCCGCGTGGCCGATATCCATTTCCTGCTGCCCGAAAGCGGCCTGTCGATCGTGGCCGAGCATTTCCTCGACATTCACCACTGCCTGATGGCGCGGCCTGGCGCCGGGCAGATCGGCGCGGCCTACAGCCATCCCCAGGCGCTGGGCCAGTCCCGTTTCTACCTGCGCGAGCGGGGAATCGTGCCGATGGCCTATGCCGATACCGCCGGCGCCGCCGCGCTGGTGGCCGAAAGCGGTGAGGCCGGCATTGCCGCCATCGCCCCGCGCATCGCTGCCGAACTCTATGGGCTGGACCTGCTGGCCGAAGACATCGAGGACGCGCACGACAACACCACGCGGTTCGTGCTGCTGTCGAAAACGCCGCGCGATCCGGCCACGCTCAACGGGGATTCGCGCGCCGGCCAGGCGCTGACGACGTTCGTGTTCGAGGTGCGCAACATCCCCGCCGCGCTCTACAAGGCGCTGGGCGGCTTTGCCACCAATGGCGTCAACATGACCAAGCTGGAAAGCTACCAGAAGGGCGCCAGCTTTGCCGCCACGATGTTTTATGCCGATATCGTCGGCGCGCCGGGCGACCCGGCTGTGGACCGCGCCCTGGAAGAACTGGCCTATTTTGCCAAGGACTTGCGCATTCTCGGCTCCTATCCGCTGGAGCGCGGCCGGGGTTAGGCGCAGCCTTCGGGCACGCGGTCCAATCTGCGCTTGCGGCGCGCGCGGCGGCATGCAACGAACGGAGATGTGAGCACCGTTGCAGCGGCCGGAAGGGCCGTGACCGCCACCGCGCAAGGCCCCGCCGCATCGGCGCAGGCAGATGCTGCCCGTGCCGAGCACGCCTGGCAGACGGTGCGGGGCATGGGCGATATCCAGTTTGCGCCGGTGCCGCCGCCTCCCGCCGATCCGCCCTATGTGCCGCCGCACTGGTTGCAGGCGCTGGTCAATGCGCTGGCGCAGGTGCTGGAATGGATCAACCTGCATGTGTTCCTGCCGCTGGGCCTTGCCCTGGCCCGGTCTGAACAACTGCTGCTGGTGATGATCTGCGTGGTCGGGCTGGCGGCGCTGGCCTGGCTGGCGTGGTCGTTGCTGGCGCCCTGGCTGCGCGCCCGCCGCGCCCGCGCCGGGGTGACTGCGCCGGAATGGAGCCCGACGCCGCAGGCTGCGCTGGCCCTGCTGGAAGATGCCGATGCCTTGGCCGCGCAGGGCCGTTATGCCGAGGCGGTGCACCTGCTCTTGCAGCGCAGCGTGGCCGATATCGGCGCCGCGCGGCCCGATTGGCTCGCCCCGTCGAGCACGGCCCGCGAAATCGCCGTGCTGCCCGCGCTGCCGGTCGAGGCGCGCCAGGCCTTTGCCACCATGGCCGACGAAGTAGAGCGCGCGCGCTATGCCCTGCGCGCGCCGGGCCTGGGTGAATGGCAGCGTGCGCGCGGCGCCTATGCCGCCTTTGCCCTGCAATCGCTGGAGGCGCAGGCATGAGCACGGCGGACACGCACGCCGGCGGATCGAGCGCGGGCGGCGCCAGCGCCCCCTTTGCACGCGGCACCGTGCTTGCCCTCCTGCTGGTCGGCGCAGCGCTGTTCGTGGGCCTCTTGTGGTTTCTCGGCCACGCCGCGTCGCCGGCCAACAATGGCGGCGGCCATGCCAGCGGGCGCGGGCTCAACGGCTATGCCGCGCTGGCAGCGCTGGCCCAGGAAGATGGCTACACCGTGGCGCGTACCCGCAGCGAGAGCGGGATGGAGCAGCCCGGCGTGCTGGTGCTCACCCCGCTGCCCGATGCCGATGGCAAGGCGATTGCCCGCATCGTCGACAAGCGCCGCACGATCGGCCCCACCGTGATCATCACGCCCAAGTGGCAGGCCAGCCTCTTGGATCGCAAGGAAAAGCGCCCGCGCGGCTGGACCCGGATCAACGGCGTGAGCCTGGCGCAATGGCCCGGCTTTGCCGATGACGTGACAGTGTCGCTCAACGGCGAAAAGGGTGCCCAAGGGCACGGCTGGCGCACCGCCGCTGGCCGCAGCGGCCCCCTGCCCAACGACAAGCTGGTGGTTTCGGGCACCGGCCAGGCGCTGGTGCCGCTGGTCACCACCTCCGACGGGCGGACGCTGGCTGCCTATCGCGATGACAACGGCTATTATCCTTCGCTCGATCGGTTGGCCGATGTCGAACCGCCCACGGTCGATCCTTCCGGCCCTGACGGCGAAGACGGCGGGCGCAACATGGATCTGCACCCGGTGATCCTGGTGTTCGAGCCTGACCTGATGGACAATTACGGCCTGGCCAACCGGCAGACCGCCATGCTGGCGCTGGATATCCTGCATGCCGCCGCGGTCGATTCGGGCAGCCGCGCGATCACTTTCGACCTGAGCCTGGCCGGGCTGGGTGGCCGTCCCAACCTGTTGACCCTGGCGTTCGAGCCGCCGTTCCTGGCGGCAACGGTTGGCCTGTTGCTCACGCTGCTGGCGGTGGGGTGGCGCGCATTCTGCCGCTTTGGCCCGCCGCGCACCGCGCCGCCATCGATCCCGCCGGGCAAGACCACGCTGGTGGCCAACAGCGCGGCCCTGATTCGCCGCGCGGGACGCCTGCACCTGTTGACCGTGCCCTTTGTCGATGCCCTGCGCGAGCGGCTGGTGGCGCGGCTGGGGCTGCGGCGCGGGGCGGCGGCCGAGCAGGTCGATCCGCTGATCGATGCCCATCTTGCGCGGCTGCATCCCGATAGCGTGCCATTCTCTATCGCGGCGGCCCAGCTTGCCGCCGCACATCGCCCGGCCGATGCCGTGCGCGCGGCGCAGGCGCTGCACACCCTGGAAAAGGATCTTGCGTGACCAAGGAAACCCTATGACCGAGGCAGCTTTCGAACCTGGCGCGTTCAGCCTGGATGATGTGCGCACGCTGGCCGATGCGATTCGTGCGCAAGTGGCCAAGGCCGTGGTTGGCCAGGACAGCGTGGTCGATCACCTGCTGGTGGCGCTGCTGGCTGGCGGCCATGTCTTGCTGGAAGGCCCGCCGGGCACGGCCAAGACCCTGGTCGCACAAAGCTTTGCCACCGCGGTGGGCCTCGATTTCGGGCGCATCCAGTTTACCCCCGATCTCATGCCGGGCGATATACTGGGGTCGAACCTGTTCAATTTCCAGACCAGCCAGTTCACGCTCACGCGCGGGCCGATCTTCCACGACATCGTGCTGGCCGATGAAATCAACCGCACCCCGCCCAAGACGCAGGCTGCCCTGCTCGAAGCGATGCAGGAACGCCGCGTGACGCTGGATGGCACCGCCCATCTGCTGCCCGCGCACTTCATGGTGGTGGCCACGCAGAACCCGATCGAGAGCCAGGGCGTCTATCCCTTGCCCGAGGCGCAGCTCGACCGCTTCCTGTTCAAGCTGCTGGTCGATTATCCCTCGGCCGAGGAAGAGGCGCGCATCGTTACCCGCTATGGCGAGGGGCGCACCGGGCTGCATCCGGCGCAGATGGGCGTTGCGGCTGTGGCCGATGCCCGCGCCGTGGCAAGTGCGCAGGCCGCGCTCAAGGCTGTTACCCTGGCCGAGCCGCTGGTCGATTATATCGTCGCGCTGGTGCGCGGCACGCGCGACAATGGCGATCTGCTGGCCGGTGCCTCGCCCCGCGCGGCGGTCTTGCTGGCGGGCGCGGCACGGGCGCGCGCGGCGCTGGCGGGCCGCGACTATGCCATCCCTGACGATATCAAGAGCCTGGCCACGGCGGTTCTGCGCCATCGCATGGTGTTGAGCCCGGCGGCCGAGATCGAGGGGCGCCAAGCCGAGGCGATCGTGGCGGATCTGGTGCAGCGCACCCCGGCGCCGCGCTGACCGGCCCGGCTGACGCGGCCCCATGCCCATCCTGCGCTTTCCCCGCCTGCGCCCCTCCGGCCCTGCTGCCTGGCCCAGTCTTGCCGTCTATCCCACGGCGCGGGCGGTGCTGCTGCTGGCGCTGACGGCGCCTGCTGGCCTGCTGCTCGCCACCCTGGCGCCACAGGCCTGGATCGTGGCGCCGGCGGCCGGTGCGGCACTGATCGCGCTGGTCCTGCTCGATGCGCTGATGGCCGGCCGCCTGCACGAGGCGCGCCTGGCCATGGCCGCCGATGCCGAGGTGGGCCAGGACGTGCGCTTTACCCTGCATGCCGCGCTCGCCGGCGGCAGTGGCGCGCCGATGGCGGCGATTGCCTGCGATCCGCGCCTGGCCGACGGCGGGCGCGTGGCACTGCCGCTGGTGCGCGATCCCGCCGGCGAGGGTGCCTGGTCTGCGCAGGGCAGCCTGTTTCCGTCACGCCGGGGCACGGCGCGGATCGATACGCTGTGGCTGCGCTGGAGCGGGCCGCTCGGGCTGGGCCATCGCCAGGTGCGCCGCGTGCTGGATCAGGCCCTGCGGGTGTGGCCCGATATCGCCCCGGTGCGCAGCCCGGCCTTGCAGATATTCCTGCGCGATGCCGCCTTTGGCCTGGTGGCGCGTCGCATTCGCGGCGAAGGGACCGAGTTCGAGGCCCTGGCCGATTACGAGCCGGGCATGGATCGCCGCCGCATCGACTGGAAAAGCTCGGCCCGCCATGGCCGCCTGTTTGCCAAGGAATACGAGACCGAGCGCAACAACCAGATCGTGTTCGCGTTCGATTGCGGACAGGCGATGATCGAGCCACTGGGCGGACTGCCCCGGCTCGACCGCGCTATCACTGCGGCGCTGACTACGGCCTGGGTGGCATTGAAGGCGCAGGATCGCGTGGCGGTCTATGGCTTTGCCGCGCGGCCGCTGGCGCTCTCGCCGTTCGTCACCGCCACGCGCGATTTCGCCCGCCTGCAACGCAGCGCTGCCGGGTTCGACTATCATGGCGAAGAGCCGAATTTCACCTTTGCCATGGCCACGCTGGCCACGCGCCTGCAGCGCCGCTCGCTGGTGGTGGTGTTTTCCGATTTCACCGATCCGACCAGCGCCGAACTGATGATCGAAAGCCTGGGACGGCTGATGGAGCGGCACCGCGTGCTGTTCGTGGTCATGGCCGATGCCGAACTGGCCGGCCTGGCCACGGCCAGCCCCGATACGCTCGATGCCATGGCCCGCGCGGTGACGGCCACGGCCTTGCAACGCCAGCGCGCGCTGGTGCTGCAGCGCTTGCGCCAGATGGGCGTGCGCGTGGTCGAGGCGCCGTTCGAGCAGATCGGCACGCGGCTGATCGATGCCTATCTGGGCGTGAAACGCGAAGGGAGCCTGGGATGATCGCGCGCTGGTTTGGCAAGAACGCCGGGCAGGATGCTGCGGTGGAAGCGGCCGCCCTGCGCTCCGATCGCTTTCGCCAGGCGCGCGAGGGCGATTGGCAGCGGCTGGACGCGATCGTTACGCGGATCGAGGGCGGGCGCCTGCGCAAGCTGTCGGATGATGATCTGCTGGCCTTGCCCGCGCTTTACCGCACCGTCGTTTCCAGCCTGGCGATCGCGCGGGAAACCTCGCTCGACCAGGCGCTGATCAGCTATCTGGAAGGGCTGGCGCGGCGCGCGTGGTTTGCCGTCTATGGCCCGCGCGAAGGGCTGGGCGCCTGGCTCGCGCGCTTTTTCCGGGGCGGGTGGAGCGCGGCGGTGCGCGGACTGGGCCGCGACCTGCTGATCGCGCTGGCGGTGATGGTGCTGGGCACGGTGGTGGGCTGGCTGCTGGTGTCGAGCAATCCCGACTGGTTCTACAGCCTGATGGGCGGCATGGGCGACGATGTGCGGGTGCCCGGCGCCACGCGCGAGGCCTTGCGCCACACCCTGTTCGGCCAACAGGACCAGAACGGCCTGTCGATGTTTGCCGCGTTCCTGTTCAGCAACAATGCCCAGGTTTCGCTGTTTGCCTTCGCCCTGGGCTTTGCCTTTGGCGTGCCGTCGGTCCTGCTGCTGATCCACAACACGGCCGGGCTGGGCGCGCTGCTGTGGCTCTATCACGGGCAGGGCCTGACGCTGGACCTCATCGGCTGGCTGGCGATCCACGGCACGACGGAGCTGTTTGCCATCCTGCTGGCGGGCGCGGCGGGCATCCATATCGGCCGCGCCATGGCCTTTCCCGGCGATCTGCCGGTGCTGACCGCCGCAGCGGTGGCGGGGCGGCGCGCCGCGCAGGTGATGGTGGGGGTGGTGCTGATGCTGGTGCTGGCGGCGCTGCTCGAAGGCTTTGGCCGCCAGTTGATCGATTCGACCACGACCCGGCTGGCCATCGGCGGCACAATGCTGGCGCTGTGGAACGCCTATTTCTTTGCCTATCGCCCGGCTCGGGCGCGGGTGAGCAACTGATGGCGCGGCGCCCACGCTCGTCCGCCCAGGTGCCGCGCCGCCCCGCGCCTGATCGCCGTCAGCGCCAGGTGGTGACGCCCGAAGGCGTGCCATTGCCCTTCACCATCGGCGCGCGCGGGGCACGAGCCCTGGCGCTGCTGCTCGATCAGATCCTGATCGTGGCGACTATGGCGGGCCTGTCCTACCTGCTGTTTTCGCTGGCCCGGGCCATCAACCTCAAGGCCAATGCCAGCGGCGATTTCGTTGGCCAAGCGGTGGTTGTGGTGTGGGTGGTGGTGATGTTCCTGTTTCGCCACATCTGGTTTCTCTATTTCGAACTCGGCCCGCGCGGGGCCACGCCGGGCAAGCGCGCGCTGGGCCTGCGGGTGGCAGCGCGCGATGGCGGCCGCTTGACGACAGAGGCGGTGGTGGCGCGCAATTTCCTGCGCGATATCGAGCTGACCTTGCCGGTGATCTTCGTGTCGACCGCGCTGATCCAGGGAGAGGATGCCACCGTTGCCGGCTGGGCCGGGGCGGCGTGGTTCCTGATCTTCGCGTTCTTTCCGTTCTTCAACCGCGACGCCTTGCGCGCCGGAGACGTGGTAGCCGGCACCTGGGTGGTGGAAGCCGGGCGCGACCGGTTGAAGGCGGCGCTTTCCACCGGGGCAGGCGCGCAGGGGCGCAGCACGCTGACCGAAAACCGCTATGAATTCGGCGAGGCCGAACTCGCGATCTATGGCGAGTACGAACTGCAGGTGCTCGAACGCGTGCTGCGTGAAAACCGCGAGGAAGCCATGGTCGATGTGGCGCAGGCGATCTGCGCCAAGATCGGTTGGAACAGTGGCCGGGGTGACGAGCGCGCGTTTCTGGAAGCCTATTACACCCAGCTGCGCGCCCGCCTGGAACGCGGCATGCGCTTTGGCCAGCGCAAGGCCGACAAGTTTTCGTGAGCCGCGTTATTCCCCGGTGAAGATTGCCACGTCGGCCCGGCCGGTGTGATCGGCAAAGCCGCGATAGAGACCCTTGGTGTTGAACGCGTGGGTGAGGTTGCCCTGCGCGTCGACCGCGATAATGCCGCCCACGCCGCCCATCTCGCCCACTTCGCCCAGCACGGCTTGCGTTGCGTCGGCCAGGCTTTCGCCGGCCAGGCGCACGCGCGCGGCGATTTCGTGGCCCACGCCCACGCGGATGAACACCTCACCCGTGCCGGTGCACGACACCGCGCAGGCGCGGTTGTCGGCATAAGTGCCCGCGCCGATCACCGGCGAATCGCCGATGCGGTTCCAGCGCTTGCCGGTCAGGCCGCCGGTGGATGTCGCGGCGGCCAGGTTGCCTTGCGCGTCGCAGGCGACGGCGCCCACCGTGCCGAACTTGAGATCGGCATCGAACCAGCCGTCCTTGCGGGCCTTGAACTCGTGCAACTGGCGGCGGCGCTCGTCGGTGGCGAACCAGGCCGGGTCCACCTCTTCCATGCCGTGGTCACGGGCAAATTCCTCGGCCCCGCTCCCGGCCAGGAACACGTGCGGCCCCTGTTCCATCACCGTGCGCGCCAGGCGCACCGGGTTGCGCGTGCGGGTGACGGCGCAGACCGAGCCGGCCGCGCGGGTGCGCCCGTCCATGATCGCTGCGTCGAGTTCGTTGGTTTCCTGATAGGTGAAGACCGCGCCGCGCCCGGCGTTGAAATGGGGATCATCCTCCAGCGCGCAGACAGCGGCGGTAACCGCATCGATCGCCGTGCCACCGGCGCGCAGCACGGCCGCGCCGGCATCCAGCGCCTGGGCCAAGGCCACGCGATAGTCGGCCGCCATGGCTTCGTCCATGATGTCGGGAGACATGGCGCCAGCGCCGCCATGGATGGCCAGGCTCCAGCGCGAAGAGGAATGCGTTGCATCGGTCATGCCGCCGGCGATAGCAGATGCAACCGGTTTGGCCAGATGGAGCGCGTGCAATGCCTGAGGTGACGATACGCCAGGATGATCTTTCCGGTGCGGCGATCCAGGCGCTGGTGGCGCTGCACCTGGGCGGCATGCATGCCCATTCTCCGGCGTGCAAGGTCCACGCCCTGCCGCTCGATGCGCTGCGCGCGCCCGGCGTCACGTTCTTTTCCGCCTGGGTGGGCGATGATCTGGCGGGAATGGGCGCGCTCAAGATGCTGGCAGGCGATCACGGCGAACTCAAATCGATGCGCGTGGCGCCGCAATGGCTGGGGCAGGGGATCGGCAAGGCCATGCTGCGCCATCTGCTCGCGACGGCGCGGGCAATGGGCATGGCGCGGGTCAGCCTGGAAACCGGGCGCGGTGCGGCGTTCGAACCGGCCATCGCGCTCTATCGCGCCCACGGCTTCGTGCCTTGCGGGGCGTTTGCCGATTATGTGGTGGATGATTTCAGCCAGTGCCTGACGCTGGCTTTGTGAGGGGGGCTTGCCTGGAACATCCCCTCCCCTAACCCCTCCCGCACGCGGGAGGGGAACATAAAAAAGCCCCCTCCTCTTCAGAGGAGGGGGTTTGGGGTGGTGGAAACCGTGAGCGATCTATCGGCTCAAAGCTTGCCCACCAGCTCCGGCACGGCGGTAAACAGATCAGCCACCAGGCCCACGTCGGCCACCTGGAAGATCGGCGCGTCTTCGTCCTTGTTGATGGCGATGATGGTCTTTGAGTCCTTCATGCCGGCAAGGTGCTGGATCGCCCCGGAAATCCCCACCGCGACATAGAC